>DAOTTS010000092.1:0-59243 GCA_034437735.1 Anaerolineae bacterium | reverse complement strand
GAGCTGACCGGGCTGGCCGAGCCGGAGTCGTGGAAGTGGCAGGCTGCGCGGGAGCTGTTTCTCACGCCCCAGGAGTTGGAGCGCCGGTTGGAGAAGCTCGATCGGTGGCGGGGGTTGAAGTGGGACGTGGATTTGGGCACGATGGTCTTTCTGGGTTGAGGTGTCCGTTGTGGATATTATTGTAGTATGTGACATAGGGTTGGGAGCGATGGAAGCGTTGATATGTGTGGATTAGTGGGCGTCTTGTTAAAACCCGGGTCCCGTTCCGACGAGTCTTGGCGCGAGATTCTGGACGTGACGACGCAGAACCTGCTCGGTAATGAGGAGCGGGGGCGTGATGCGTCCGGCATTGTCGTGATTCACGCGGACGGGCGGTATGAACTCTTCAAGCAGCCGGTGGATGCGGCGTCATTGACGCGGATGGATGGCTACCGGAACGCGCTCGACGCGGTCGGTGATGATGTGACCTGCATCCTGGGCCATACGCGACGCCCCACCAAGGGGAGCCGCTGGCGGAACGTCAATAATCATCCGATTGTGACGGACAATGTGATTGGGATCCATAACGGTGTGATCCGTAATGATGATCGGCTCTTCACCTCGCTCAATCTGCCCCGGTGCGGGGAGGTAGACAGTGAGGTCATCTTCCGGCTGCAGGAGGGCGTCGATCCGAGACAGCCGTTGCCGGGTTATTGTTCTGCGATGCGCGAGCGGGCCAACTGGTTGGACGGCTTCTTTGCGACGCTATCCGTGGATTTGCGCAATCCGAATCAGCTGGTCGCGCTTAAACACCGGCGCCCGCTCTGTCTTCACTACGAATCGTCGTTGCAGGCGCTCTTTTTCTCCTCGCGCTACGTTTTTTTGCGACTGGCCTTTGGGCAGGCCGTCATTATGGAGATCCTGGAGGATGGGTTTGGTTATTGTTTTGACGCCTCTGATCTACCGGCTTGGGGAAGCCGGCCGGTGCACAGCTTTGAACTGGCGCCGGGCATGGGCGGGTTGCCGAGTCGGATGTGCACACCAGGGGATAATGGTGATATGACGTGAGTGAAGAGAAGATTCTCATTGTCGAGGATGATGCAAGTGTGCGCGAGATTCTACGGGATACGCTGCGCCACTACACGAACTACGAGCTCCTGATGGCGGTCGATGGGGAGGAGGGATTGCGGTGCGCCTTTGAGGATAACCCCAGCGTGATCCTGCTGGATCTGGCGCTTCCCGAGATCGGCGGCCTTGAGATTATGGAGCGCTTGAACGCCGAGAACAAGCGGATTCCTACCATCATTATCACGGCGGACAACCGGGGGGAGACGATCCTGCGGGCGTTTCGTCTCGGTGCCAAAGATTTTCTCCAAAAGCCTTTTCATCTCAACGAGATTCGCTCCGCCCTGGAAAACGCGCTCACGGAGGAGCGCCTGCGCCGGGAACGGGACAAACTCACCCGGGCCCTCACCATTGCGAATCAGCATCAACAGCGGCAACTGGACAATTGGGTGGCGCTCGATTACATCGCACGGACGATGATTTCTACACTCAATGAGTCCGAGGTTCTCCGCCGCGTCGTGGCGACGGCTAATCATCTGCTCCAGGTCGAGGCTGTCTCGCTGTTGTTGTTGGATGAGGACTCCGGTGCGCTGCGTTTGGCCGTCACCGTGGGGGACCAGCAGCGTGATGATGCTGATCGGCCGGATCTTGTGGCGACGGGCCTTGCGTTCTGGGTGGCTCAAAACGGCGAGCCTCTCCACGTTCGCGACGTGTGGAACGATCCTCGATTCGATCCCGATGTGGATCAAGTGCCCGGCGTTCGCTCCCAGGCGATTTTGTGTGTGCCCCTCAAATCCAGACGGAAGATACTCGGCGTCTTCGAGGTGATCAATAAACAGGATGGCCCGCACAGCCCAGCCTTTGAGCAGGAGGATGTCACGCTGCTCAAGACCTTGGCATCTTGGATCACGATTGCCGTAGAAAACGCACGATTGAACCGGACCATGCAGGAGCACGCTGCGATGAAGACGTTGAGGCAGGCGGTGGTCACCCTCGCGCATTATATCAACAATCACTTGATGACCTTTGCCCTGGAGTTGGACAGCCTGGAGCAGTCGGATCTTCCGGATCGCGAGAAAGTGGAGGCCGTGCTGGATCTCTCCCGGGCGTCGAATGAGACGATCGCCTCGGTCGTCAAAGCGCTCGACCGGCTCAAGGACGTGCGGACGACGTCCTACGTCGGTTCGGAGGATATGATCGACATTCAGGAGCTGCTGGACTCAAACCCTGACCGCGCGGGCGTCTGAACCTACGCGGTCTGCTCACCCCGAATCCGTCTTTCGGTCTTGGTGTCGAAGAAGTAAAGGGCCTCTTCCGGAAAGCAGATCTCAACCTGATAACCTTCAACGAGTCTCTGTTCCATGGAGGCCGTGACACTGTACTGGATCGCTCCCGTGCGGACGTAGGCCGTCTGCTGGCGGCGGCTGAAATCGGGCTCGACGACCTCGATGGTCCCTTGAAGTCGCACCCCGCCGTTGGAATGGGGCCGATCCTCAGCGACCCGGGCGGCCTCTGGGCGGATGCCCAGGGTGATCGCTTGCCCTTCTTGCGTCGCGTGGGCCACCGGTGCCGGCAGGGGGATCGCCTGATCGTCCACCTGTAACGTCTGCCCCGCAACGACCCCTTGGATCAGATTCATCGGGGGCAGGCCCAGGAATCCGGCGACAAAGCTGTTGACTGGATTTTCCAGGATCTCCTGAAACCTCCCGACCTGCTCGATCTTCCCCGCCCGCATCACAGCGATCTGATCACCGAGGGCCATCGCCTCGGTCTGATCGTGGGTGACGTACATCGCCGTGATCTGGAAGCGGTGCAGCAGGCGCTTGATCTCGACGCGCGTCTGGCTGCGTAGTTTGGCGTCAAGATTCGAGAGTGGCTCGTCGAAGAGGAAGAGGGTGGGGTTGCGCACGATGGCCCGCGCGATCGCTACTCGCTGCTGCTGACCGCCGGACAGTGTTCCCGGCTTCCGTTTGAGTAGTTCTTTGAAGCCGATGCCCATGATCTCCGAGGTGATGCGGATGCGCTCCTCCGTCTCGATGTCCGGGGCCTTGTGGACCCGGAAGAAAAAACTGAGATTGCCCCGCCCGTAGAAGTGAGGATAGAGGGCGTAGTTCTGGAAGACCATCCCAATGCGCCGTTCCTTGACCGGGACGTCCTGCATGTCCCGCCCGTCGTACTTGATGGTCCCTTCGTACTTCATCAGCCCGGCCACGACCCGGAGCAGCGTGCTCTTGCCGCATCCGGAGGGGCCGACCACCGCCATCGTGGTCCCGTCAGGCACGCTGAGGTCCAATCCGTCCAGGGCCCGGACCGGGCCGTTCTGCTCGGTCGGCTCCTCGTCCTCGCGTTTGCGAAACCAACTGGGCAGGGGGGCATGGTGTGTGTAGATCTTGGTGACATTCTCCATCGTGATGGCGGCCATAGCCCTCCTTGTATTGGGGCGCTGCTGGAATTAGAAGAAGACATAGTCCCAGTATCAGGGTGTTGTTGGAATTAGAAGAAGACATAGTCCCAGTCTTTTCCGGTGAGTTCGTTCCAGGCGAAGTCCGGCTGCACGATGGACTCGCCGAAGTCCGCCACCGGCTGTCCGATGGCCTTGTAGAGGGGCATCAACCCGTATCGGTTGCCTAGGAGCAGGGCCCCCGCCAGCTTGCCCTCGACCATGCGTACCTTTCGGTAGGCGTGCTCGCCTTTTGTCCAGAGAAATACCTCCCCGTCCTCACCGTGGGGATCGCCCAGGTAGGCATAGTGGACGTCGTAGATAATGGAGGCGTTGAAGAATGGGTACCTCCTCAGGTTATCGTCAATGCCGGTCATATTACACGCGGCGACCTTTCCCTGTCGCGCGCAGTCCAACCAGATGCGGGTGGACTGCCATGCGTCGGTATCGGGATCGTAGGTCTCGGTGCAGTCCCCCGCCGCGTAGATATCGGGATGATTGGTCCTGGCGTACGCATCGATCTGGATGCCGCGTCCGGTTTTTAGGTCCGGTACCTCCGGGTATCGCTGCCGGATGCCCACCGACTCCACGAAGAGATCGAAGTCCCAGGTCTTCCCGCTCTTGAAGTGCGCCGTTTCCCCTTCGACCCGTTCGACCGTGTCGTTGAGGAAGAGATCGACGCCGTCCGCGCGCATTCGTTTGTGGAGCCATTCGCCCGCCGGTTGATCGAGCACCGGCCCGCCCATGAAGTCCAAGAGCTGCACCACGGCGATCTCCTCGACGCCCATCTGCACCAGAGCGCCGGCGAGTTCCAGACCGAGAATACCGCCCCCCAGGATCAGCACCCGCGCGCCCTCCGCCACCGCGTCTTTGATCTGCCGGGCGTGATCCCACGTTCGATAGACGAGGATCTCGTCCTCATCGAGCCCCTCGATGGGAAAGCTGTTAGCGCGCGCCCCGGTGGCGATCAGCAGCTTGTCGTAGGGACGGGTCTCTCCGTCCTCCAACCTGACCAGCTTGTCATCCGGCATGACCTCGGTCACCAGCCCGTCGACGAGGTTCAGATTCATCTCTTCGTAGAACGCCGGGGTGCGCGCGTAGACCATCGCCTCGGTGTTGTCGCCCGATATCCACTCAGAGAGGGACGCCCGGTAGTAATAGGGCTCGCCCTCATCCCCGATGATGACGATCTCTCCGTTCTCGTCCACCTCCCGGATCTTCTCTGCGGCGGTGATCCCGGCGACCCCATTGCCTATGATCAGATAGCGTGTCGCGTTCATGCGTCCCCTCCTCGCGTTGAAAGTTCGGCTGCGACCATGATCTCCCAGAGCGGCACGTCGGCCTCCTCGAACGGTTCGTGGAACGACTCCCAGCACGTGACGCACTCCACGGCCATGCCCTTGGCCCCCTTGTCCTCAACCACTGCCAGCTTATCGGCGTGAAGATCGTGGTTGACGTCGTGGTTGGCGTGGATGTTGTAATATCCGCAGCAGACGCATTCATTAGGTGTCTCGGCGATCTCGACCACCTCGGCCATCCGGGAGAGCAGCGCCCGCGTTGGATCGGGTTTCCCGACCTTCTTGGTCACGTGGCACGAGTCGTGAATGGCGATGGGGTAATCAAACCGCTCCCACGTCAGTGTGTCCGCGTGTTCCAGGAGCCATTCCGGCGTGGTCAGCGGGGTCCACGCGGCCCCGGTCTTCTTCTTCAGGCGGAGTAGGGCGGCGTAGCATTCGGCGCACCCGGTGACGATGACCTTGGGATCCGCTTGATTGATCAGCATTTCGAGGTGCGTGAGCATCTGCTGTCCGTAGCCCATCCGTCCTGTCAGATATTGGGGCCACCCACAGCAGGAGCGGACGCCGGCCAAGACCTCATAATCCAGACCCAGCCGGTCGGCCAACTTGAGCGTAGCGGCCGGCGCTTTGGAGGGGGAAAAGACGTAGCAGCCGAAGTAGAAGAGCAGGTCCTTCTCCTCCAGCTCAGCCTTGTCGACGTACTTGCCCAGGGGGCCCGCCGTCAACCGCGCCCATACGTCCCAGATAGAGATGAGCAGGCTCTGATCCTGGCGTCCCTTCAACATATAGTAGTTCTTCCAGCTTCGAGGAATCGTCGGGAGCATCGACTTCAACATTAGCATCATATGGTCGCGTTGCACGCCGGCGGGACATGCGAGCGTGCAGTCGCCGCACTGCACGCATTCGGTGACAAAGGTCTGAACCCGATCCGTCCACTCTCCGGAGACCATCACCGAGTCCAGCTCATTCTGGTTGACGTTCAGCCGGTTGACCGGGCACGCCTCCATGCAGGCGTTGGCGCCGATGCAGTTGTCCAGGCCAAAATCGGCGATCCGCTTGAGGCTGGCTTCAAATTCACGTCCATCCCATTTCATGCGTCAGTCTCCTTTTTCTTCTTGTTCCGGTTCATCACCAGCCGGGCGATCAGGGGGGCGCCGATCATGATGATAGCGTTGAATCCCAGAGCTGCGAAGAACTGCCACGACGTGGGGTCCGTGATAGCCTCTCCGAGGAAGACCAGGGCCGCACTACCGGGGACGATGCCCAGAGCAGTGGCGGTGAGGTACTTGGGAATCGCTATCTTGGTCACACCTGCCACGTAGTTCTGCACCTCCCACGGCAGGATGGGCACCAGGCGCATCAACAGCACAAAGGTGAACCCCGTCTGCCCCTGCGATTTTTCATAAATATCGGAGAGTTTCTCGCCTTTGATCTTGGAGGCAACCCACTCGCGGCCCAGTTGTCGGGCCATCATAAATGGGATCAGTGAGGAGAAGGTTGCGACGCCGATCACCAGCAGTGAGCCTCTCAACGTGCCGAAAAGCAGGCCGCCGAGGGGAGAGAGGACCACGGAGACAAATGGGATCGGCGATCCGACCGCGTAGAGGAAGGCGAAGGCTACCGGCGCCCACGGTCCAAAGCCCCGGATAAAGGCCTGAACGTTCTTGCCGTTGAACCGATCGTAGATCGAGAAATAGTACCACCCGGTCACACCCAACACGACAAAGAGCAGAATGATGAGCGGGATGTGAATCCATTTTCTGTGTTTCGATTGGGTCTCAACTTCCATCTGGGTAATCTCCCCTTCTTAAAGGTCACGATATGATGACGAGAATCTTTCCTCACGATTCGAACGGTAGACACGCGCGATGTCCGCCGGTGTTGCGCCGAGATAGAGGTACCGGATCATATACCAGATGCTGAGCAGGTATTGCCGGAGCGGGCCGTTATCCAGGAACCGGCGGCTTGAGGTGACGACGCGTTGAGGTAGGAGTATCAGCTCTCCACGTTGGTGGAGGGCCCGCGACAGTTCCACGTCCTCCATTAACGGGATCTTGGGGAAACCGCCGATGGCCTCGAAGGTCGCTCGGGTCGTAAACTGGGCGCGGTCTCCGTGAATCGCGCGCCAGTTGCCTTGGAAGTTGATCCGGTTCACCAGGTGCAGGATGCCTTGGGGCGGTGCGTAGGTGACTTGAAACGCGCCCCCGGCGATCTCCGGTCGTGCGAGCGCCGCGACGACGGGTTCGCGCCATCCCTCGGGTAACCGGGTGTCGGCGTGGCAGAAGACGAGGACATCCCCGTGCGCGTGAGCAGCACCTCGATTCATCTGCACGGCACGTCCGCGTTCGCTGTTCATCACCCACACGTCGGCTGGAATGAGGGCGGGTGTGCCATCCGTGCTGCCCCCGTCGACGACGATGATCTCGACCTCGTCGTCGGTATACCGGCGTCTCGCCGCCTGGATGCAATCCACGATGGTGTCGGATTCGTTGAGTGCGGGGATGATGACTGAGACAATCATAGGCTTCTGGTTTCCCTTTTTGGCGTTGTCCAACACACGATATCCTCTCTGGCGCTTAGGGTTCGTAAAAATATAACGTCCCGACTATAACGCTTCCAGCCCCCGTCCTCGGGGGCGTCGGTGCGGGAACTTGTTCTTTTACAGACCCTTAGGATGCCATGATGACATCCCGGGATGATGATGTCAAATATCCCCCTCGGGCCCCGACCAGCCGAAGCGTTTCAGGTCGATGCGTCCCTTTGGATCAAAGGCGACCCCCTCCGCTTCGAGCAACACCCGTTGGTGCTGGGGATTGGGGAGGCTGATTTTCCCCTCAGCGTTCACGACGCGATGCCACGGTACGTCGGAGCCGGGGGTCAGCGCGCGCAGCGCCCAGCCCACGGTCCGGGCGCCGTGAGGCCAGCCGAGGAAGAACGCGATCTGTCCGTAGCTGGCGACCTTGCCTGCCGGGACTCGGCGCACCATCGCGTAGACGGCGTCAAACTGCTTTTTCGCCAACGTCGACTCCCTTCAACCTTATAGACGCGATGACGTGTGAGGTTCTTACCTTATCCCTCGGGACAAGGATCATCGGTGCGGTAACGGCGCTGTACAGTGGTTAACCACCGCGCGTAGTCTGCCCCGGTGTCGATATCGGATAGCTCGGTCAGCATCTCCAGGGCGACGCCACAGGCGCGGGCCAGCTTCCGCGTCTCCATCAGCACACGGTCGGTCGACCAACGAATCTCTCGAAAGAGACTGGGGCACGGTTGGGTCAAGCCGATGAGGTAGTAGCCCCCATCGGCTGCCGGGCCGATGACGCCGTGGGGGCCCGGGTTCTGCGCGGCCCCGGCGAGCCGCTGAAACGCCTCCTGGACGGTGGTTGCTCTCAGGCCGGGGACGTCGCTTCCGGTCAGTACGACGTGATCGGTACCTTCCTCGAACGCCCGCTCGAACGCATGGGCCATCCGATCTCCAAGGTCGCCCTGGATTTGTGGCCGCACGGTGAGTTCTGGAAATGCGTGCGCGAAGTAGGGCACGTCCTCGGGCGCGGCTAATGAGAGCTCGATCGTCGTCTCCGGGAGACCCGCGCACAGGACGCTGTGGAGGTACCCGTAGAGCAGGCGGGCGTAGACCCCGGCGGCAGCCTCCGGCCCGATGGCGCTGCCCAATCGGGTCTTGGCGTAGTCGGCGTGTGGGCGTTTGGCGAAGATGATCAGGTGTTGTGACATAGGTTAGGTGTCCCGTCGTCTATTGCTTGCCGGAAAGGTAAGGATCGAAGAGCGAGCGTTGGAAGTCCAGATCTAGATAGGTCTCGATCTTGCGGAAGGTGTCCTCATTCTGGACGGCGTGCTCCCCGATCTGATAGGCGACCCAGGCCATGGCCGACCAGGAAATCCCCCGCAGGTAGTTGAAGGGATCGCGTAGGCGGACCCGGTCGGCGATCGTATCGCGCAGGTGGGGATCGGGTATTGCCGCCTTATAGGTCTCCAGGAAATGGTCTTTAGCCGCCGGCGACATCCGGTATTCGGTCTTCCAGAGGGTCGTCATCGGCGCGCAGAAGTGCGAAAGGTCCTGGGAGGGGTCCCCATAGAGGGGTTTCTCCCAGTCGACGAGGTGGAGGGTGCCGTGTTCCCGATCCGCGATGAAATTGCCCGAGTTAACCTCGGTGTTGATGATGCAGGGCCAGGGATCCTCAATGAAGGCCCGCTCGCGGTGGCGCGCTTCCGCCGCCCAATCGAGCACCTCGGCCAGATAGTCCCGCAGGTCGGGATCGGCCAGGTCGGACGTCAGGTAGACCGGCAGGAGTCGCGCGCACTCCTCATACGTCATGCTCAGAGGGCGGGACTCCTCGATCAGCGGGTTATCCTGGGCCGGGACCTCAACGGTATGGATGGTGGCGAAGAGCCGGGCGGCAGCCTCCAGGTCTCGGTGATAGTCAAGCGCGTCGCCGGGGAGATACTCCATGATCAGCAGGCCGTAGTCGAGATAATCGCGGGTGTCGTCGACGTAATAGGGCTTCGGCGTGACCCTGCTTCCTTGCAGGAGGCGTAGCGCCCGATATTCGTAGAGGATCTGATCCTCCCGTTGAATCTGGGAGCCGATGTTCACCCGCAGGACCCAACGACGCGCTTCCTGTTGGAGCACGTAGTTGAGGTTGTACTCTCCCTGAGCCAGGGGGGTGACACTCACGGGCTTCTGGGCGACCAGGCCGTGCACCGCATGCAACGGGACCTCGGCGAGATAGCGTTTGACGTCGGGAAGCAGCGTCTGCAGATCTATGGTGCCTCCTTTCGCGGATCGCTTGGTTACCTCAATCTTACCCGAACCGGACTCGCGTACAACTACCCGCTATTGAAGGCCCAGCAGGGTGACGAGGATCGGGATGATCAACGCGGTAAGGATCCCGTTGAGTCCCATTCCCAACCCTGAAAAAGCGCCGGTCTCCTCATCCATCTGGAAAGCGCGTGCGGTGCCGATACCGTGGGACGCGAGACCGATGGCGAATCCCCGCGCGCTCGGATCGGTGATGCGCAGCAGGCGGAGCAGCGGCGCGGCGATCACCGCCCCCAGAATGCCCGTAAGGATCACCAGGACCGCGGTCAGCGAAGGCAGGCCGCCGATTGTCTCCGCGACGCCCATCGCGATGGGCGTGGTCACGGATTTCGGTGCCAACGACAGCAGCGTCGTCCGCTCTGCGCCCAACAGCGCGCCGATGCCCAGGGCCGAGAGCGCAGCGGTGACCGCGCCGACGACCAGCGCGATGAGCAGGGGCACCGCATGCTCGCGGAGGCGCGTCGCGTAGGTGTAGAGAGGCACAGCCAGCGCCACCGTCGCCGGGCCCAGCAGCAGGTGGATCAGTTGGACCCGCTCGAAATAGCGCTCGTACGGCGTCCCGCTCAGGGTCAGGATTGCGATCACCGTGAGGATTGAGACCAGCACGGGGTTCAAGAGGGGCACGTCCGTGTGCTTGGCAAGCCATCGTGCGCCCTGGTAGGCGCCCAACGTGACCACCAGCCAGAGCAGAGGGCTGGTCGCCAGCATATTCCACAGCCTGTTCAGTCCATCGATCCCGTTCATCGGCTGGATTCCCCCCTGTGCACGAGCGCCTGGGTGGTCAGGGCGGTGATGGCCATTGCGAGTACCGTGCTTCCCACCAGCGCGGCGGAGAGCGGTAACCATTCCTGCTCAATCAGCGTGAGGTAGGCAACGATCCCCGACCCGGCCGGGACGAAGAGGAGGGAGAGGTGCTTGAGTAGGGATCGGGCGGTGCGATCGAGCCCCTTGGGCGCACCGCCTCGGATCAAGAGTGTGGCGAAGAGCAGGATCATCCCCAGGACCGGACCGGGGATCGGCCAACCCGTGAGTTGGGCGATGAGTTCACCGGCAAGCTGAAATCCTAACAGAATCAGCAGTCCGGTGATCATAGGTAGCGCGACCGGACCCCGTACCGGAGGAAGGCTTTGCTGGCGATCCGCTGCCACTTGGGATCGAGCCCAATCGATGCGTTATCTGAGTAGTAACCGGCGACGAATCCGCCACGGCCCCGCCACAGCTTATCCAGCATCTCCTGAACCTTTGCCTCGATAACCGCACGGTCGCGGGTCTGCAGGGTCATCTGGATATCCACCGGGCACCAGAAGGTGATCTTGGCCCCCTCCTGACGGCCGGCCAGGGTGTCAATCCCGTGAAGATCGGGCTGGTCGAACTGCAGCAGGTCGATGCCGGCGTCGATCAAGCCGGGGACGATGGGTTCGATCTGCCCGCACGAGTGCATAAAGACCTTGATGCCGGCGGTGTGGGCGACGTCGCAGAGCCGGCAGAACCGGGGGTAGAACTCCTCACGCCAGAGTTTTGGGCTGATGAGGGTGCCCTTTTGCGTCCCCCAATCCTCCGGGAACATCACGCAGTCGGCGCCGGCCTTCGCATACTGCGAGATCATGGCTGCGAGCATGTCGTCGATCCGATCGTGGAGGACCCGGACGCGGTCGCGCTCGAGCATAATATCCATCAGGTACTGCTCGAACCGCCGCATCTTCCGGGCGATGTTGAAGGTAAAGCCGGGCAGGTGTCCGATCAGCCACTGCGCCGGTTCTTCCTCGCGTACCTGTCTGACGCGATGGTAATCCTCCTCGCGGTCGGCGACGGGGAAGGTGTAGCTATCCAGGTCGTCCCAGTCCTGAATGACGCCCCGGGAGACCTCGCCCTTGGAGGTGGGATCGATCCGGCTCCAGGTGTTGCCCCATTCATCGATGCGCTCCCATCGCTCCCCATCGACCTTGGTCCAGTCGGTCGCGTGACTCTCGATGGTACAGCTCTCGTGTGCGAAATCCGAGGGTTTGAAGGAGTGGGCGACGTGTTCGGGACCCTCGTAGTTCAGCGTTCGGGCGATAAGTTCGTGTGAGTTCATAGGCTCTCCTTGCGGTTCAACGAAGGTGCGGTCAATGTGTAGGTCCCGGACCCAAGGCGATAGTGAGCGAAGCCGTTTTCGTACTTGATGAACGTTACCCCCTCAGCGTCACCCGCCGGAAGGTCTCCCTCGCGGACGCCGCTGGGATCGCCGGTGGGGATCTCCAGCGTGGCGGTCGTGTTGGTGGGCACGGTGACGTCGTACCGAATGCCGTCATCCTCTTCCTTCCACCCGCTGCGGATCAGTCCATGGCTCGACCGGTAACTGGCCTCGGCGTGCGTCAGACCGCCGCCCGGGCGCGGGCGCAGCGCGATCGTTTTGTAGCCCGGTGTGCCTGCGTTGATACCCGCCACGACGCGGTAAAGCCACTCCCCGATGGATCCGTACGCATAGTGGTTGAAGGAGTTCATGCCCGGGTCGTGGATGCCGGTCTCCTCGGTGTAAGCGTTCCACCGCTCCCACATCGTCGTCGCCCCGTTTTGGATCATATAGCCCCACGAGGGGTAGGTCTCCCGGGTGAGTAACTGGTAAGCGACATCGAGGTGACCGTGCTCCGCGAGGACGAAGCATAGGGGTGGGGTGCCCAGGAATCCCGTCGCCAGGTGTCCCCCGTGCCGTTCGATGGCCGCGACCAGGTGGTCGGCGGCTGCGCGCTCCAGATTCTCCGGGAGCAGGTCGTTGTCCAGCGCCATCACGTACGCCGTCTGGGTGTGGGTCTCGATCTCGCCGTCCGGATGGACGTAGGCGGTCAGATAGGCCTGCTTGATCGTCTCCGCGAGGGCGCCGTAGCGCTGGGCGTCGAGGGTGCGGCCGACGGCCTCTGCCATCTCCGCCATCATGCGGGCGAGCTTGGCCCAGTAGGCGGTCGCGATCTGCTCGGCCGAGCTTCCCCGCTCCAGGGCGACCCAGTCACTGTAGTTGTTGTTGAGCCGTTTTGTCCGCAGGTAGAGGGGGTTGACCTCCTGGATATAGGCCATCCAGGCCTGCATAGATTCGTAGTGGGCTTCGATCAGGCGGGTGTCCCCGTAGACCTGATAGAGCGTCCAGGGAATAATGATCCCGGCGTCGCCCCAGGCCGGCGCGCCTTTGTTCAGTCCCTTGATCGACGGGGCGACGTCGGGGTACGCGCCGTCCGGGGTCTGGGCGTCGACCAGGTCGTCGAGCCACTTGGTGAAGAACGGCAGTACGTCCATGTTGAAGCTGGCGGTGCGGCAGAAAATCTGCGCGTCCCCGGTCCAGCCCAGCCGCTCGTCGCGCTGCGGGCAGTCGGTCGGAATGCTGACAAAGTTCCCGCGTTGGCCCCAGAGGATGTTCTTCCAGAGCTGGTTGACCATCGCGTGCGAGCACTCGAAGTCACCCGTAGGGGACAGATCGTTGTGAACGACCCGACCGGTCAGGGATGCGAGGGACGGCGTGCCGGGATAGCCGGTCACCTCGACGTAGCGGAAGCCGTGGTACGTAAAGTGGGGTTCGAAGGTCTCATCTCCCTTCCCACTCGTGACGTACTCATCGGTGGCCCGGGCGCTGCGCAAGTTGGCGGTGTGCAGACTGCCGTCCGGTTCCAAGACCTCCCCATAACGGAGTCGGATCTCGGTGCCGGGCGCCACGCCTGCGCCATCAAGGTGCAGCGTGACCCAACCGACCATATTCTGGCCCATGTCGAAGATATAGACGCCGGGCGTCTGTTCAGTGACGCCGACCGGCGTGATCTCCCGGGTGACGCGTATGGGAGGTCCCGGTGGGCTTACCAGCGCGACGTCAGGATCGCGAGGCTGCGTCTGGACGGGGCGCCACGCCTCGTCGTTGAAGCCGGGCTCGTTCCAACCGGGCATCGCCAGCCGCGCGTCGTATCGCTCCCCCATCTGGATGTCGCTGTGGCGGACCGGTCCCACGGTGGCCTTCCACGTCTCGTCGGTGGCGATGAGGTCTGTGGTACCGTCCGCGTAGACGATCTCGAGCTGGCTCAGGACGGCGGGCTGATCGCCGTAGTAGTTGTGTGTCCCCTTGAAGCCCAGGTAGCCGCTGTACCAGCCTTCCCCGAGGAGGAGACCCAGGGCGTTTTCTCCCTCCTGAATCTGATCGGTGACGTCGTAGGTCTGAACCTGAATGCGGCGGTGATAATCGGTCCAGCCGGGGGCCAGTTCTGCGCGTCCGACCCGCTCCCCGTTGAGATACGGCCGGTAGACGCCTTTGGCGGTCGCGTAGAGCGTCGCGCGGGCCACCGGAGCGTCCAGGGTGAAGGGCTTGCGCAGAAAGACGCCGGGTTTCAGCTTGAGGTCCGTCGTCGTTTCGGTCTCGATCCCGATCCATTCGGCCTGCCAATCGCCGCGGTCGAGAAGCCCCATCTGCCACATAGCCGGTTCGCTGTAGTCGGAGGCCACGTTCCCGGCATCCCATACCCGCACTTTCCACAGGCATCGCTGCCGGCTCCGCAGAGGACGCCCCGTATAGACCACGTCCACCATCTGATCGGAGGGCACGCGTCCGCTGTCCCAGAGGGTGCCCCTGTTATTCTCGAGATCCTCGGGTCGTTCCGCGACGAGGATTTGATAAGCGGTCTGTCTCTGGGCCCGCAGGTCCGACTCGAGGGTCCAACTTAGTCGTGGCTTCGGCTCGGTCAGACCCAGAGGGTTGGGAAGGTGTTCGCACGTCAATGCTACCGGATTCAAATTGGATGTTGGTGAGTTCATAAGGTCTCCTTAGACAACTCGCGATTCATGGTGACTTTGGACGCTGGGGTGACGGCGTCGTCGGTTGACGATAGATCGCCCCCCAATAGGTTGACGTAATGGACGATGAGGTACGTGGTTCCAAGCGTGATCAAGCCGGCCCGGTTGAGGGCAAACCCGCCCAGGATGGCCATGGCATTACCGATCGTCATTAGCGTACGATTCATCATACCCGATAATCGCCGTTCGCACCATCCGAGTTTCCCGGATTGTAGATTAGGACGCCGAGGAGAAGGCGCGCGGGTTATGATGATGTGGGTGGTAGGTTGAGTTTTCGCACGATTTCCGGGTTTGTCAAGTTTGGGTGTGACGAAACGTCCAATATCGAGTACAATCAGGCTCGGTGAGATGGGGGCGTTCAAAATGAGGGGGCGGCGAAAGATCGATGTCAGAGCAAGCGGTGACTGCGGAGGGACAGGACAAAGGGACGTTCTGGAAGAAGATCTGGCGGTTTGCCGGTATTGCTTTCGCCGTGGGGCTGACCGTGGCCATTTTCCTATTTCGAGAGGAGCTCCAGGCGGCGGAAAAATACGGCTACCTGGGGATCTTCGTGATCAGTATGCTGGGCAATGCGACCATCGTGCTGCCGGTGCCGACCATGATCACCGCGTTTGCGGGCGGAGGCATTTTCAACCCTATCCTCGTGGGTGTGATCTCCGCCGCCGGTGCGACCGTGGGGGAGATGACGGGGTACGTCGCCGGCTTGAGCGGCAAGGCGATCATCGAACGCCGGGACGTCTACGACCGTTTTGAGGCGTGGATGGACCGTTACGGGCTCGTGGCCCTCTTTGTGTTGGCGGCCATCCCGAATCCGTTCTTCGATCTGGCGGGGATCATCGCCGGTATGTCAAAGATGCGCCTGACGACCTTCTTTGTGGTGACGTGTGCCGGGAAGATCGTCAAGTTTCTTATTATCGCCTACCTCGGCGCGGGGTCGGTCGATCTCCTCGACCGTTTCTTCTGAGGGTGTGACGCCGGGACAGCAAGACGGTGGACCCAGTTCGTATGCCCACCGTCTGATGGCTGAGACTGTGACGTCAGGAGACGAAGGTCAGCCAGTCGTAGCGGTCCTCGACCTCGCCCGCGACCAGACCGAAGAATTCCTGTTGCAGCTTCTCGGTGATCGGGCCACGGCGCCCGGCGCCGATGGTGATGTGGTCGACGGAGCGGATCGGGGTGATCTCCGCGGCGGTTCCCGAGAAGAAAATCTCGTCGGCCATATAGAGGGTCTCGCGCGGAATCCCTTCCTCCCGCACCGTATAGCCCATATCGCGCGCCAGCGTGATCACCGACTCTCGGGTGATGCCGCGCAGGATGCTGGAAGAGAGTGGGGTGGTGGTGATCACGCCGTCCCGGACGACGAAGATGTTCTCGCCGCTGCCCTCGCTGACCATGCCGTTGGCATCGATGGCGATACCCTCACTGTAGCCGTTTTCGACCGCCTCCATCTTGATGAACTGGGAGTTGACGTACTGACCGCCGATCTTCGCGGCGGGCGCGGAGGTGTTGGGCGCCATCCGGCCCCAAGAGCTGACGCAGACGTCGACGCCCTGCTCGATGGCTTCCGGTCCCAGATATTTGCCCAGGAAGATGGTGAAGATGGAAACGTGGACGGGACACGGGCGGGGATCGACGCCGATCGTTCCCGTGCCTCGGTAGACCAGCGGACGGATGTAGGCCGATTTAAGCTGGTTGGCCTTCACGGTGTCGATGCACGCCTGCTTGATCGCCTCCGGTTCCCATCCGATGTCCATCCGAAAGACCTTGCAGGAATCGTAGAGGCGCCGGACGTGCGCATCCAGCCGGAAGATCGCGGCCTGGTCGTTGATGTTATAGGCGCGGATACCCTCAAATACACTCGATCCGTAATGAAGCGCGTGGGTTGAGATGTGGACGTTCGCCTCGTCCCAGGGGACAAAGTCTCCATCCATCCAGATCACGTCGGTCGGTTCTAATGGCATAAATCCCTCTCCTTCATTTGAATGATGGTCCAGTGGTGGTTGTGTTTAGAGCATCCCTCCCGCGCACAAGGTGCGGGAGGGTATCTCGCTACTTCAAGACGGCGCCCTCGTTAGCCGACGTGACGTGTGCGGCATAGCGCTTCAGGTATCCAACCTTGATCTTGGGTTCGGGCCGGGTCCACGCCTCTCTGCGGCGGGCCAGCTCCTCCTCGGCTACCTCAAGGTTCAGGGTGCGTCCCTCGATATCAATGGTGATGGTGTCCCTCTCCTCGATCAGGCCGATAGGGCCGCCGGATGCAGCCTCCGGCGAGACGTGGCCGATGGCGGCGCCCCGGGTGGCCCCCGAGAAGCGGCCGTCCGTCAGCAGGGCAACCTCGTCGTCCAGGCCCATCCCGGCCAAGGCCGACGTGGGCATCAGCATCTCCCGCATCCCGGGACCGCCGCTCGGACCCTCGTAGCGGATCACGATGACGTCGCCGGGTTCGATCTCGCCGCCCATAATGGCGTCCAGGGCGGCCTCCTCACTGTCAAAGACCCGGGCCGGGCCCTGGTGCTGCATCATGCCCGGCTTCACCGCCCCGGCCTTGACGACGGCGCCGTCGGGCGCGAGGGATCCGCGCAGGATCGCCAGTCCCCCGCTGGGGCTGTAGGGCTCGTAGACCGGGCGGATGACGTCGCCTCGGTGTTGAATGCCCGCCACGTTTTCGGCGACGGTCTTGCCGGTGACGGTCGGCAGATCCCCAAAGAGCAGATCGTGGCTGTGAAGTTCGGCCATCACGGCGGGGATCCCCCCGGCCTCATCGAGATCCTGCATGTGGTGGGGCCCCGAGGGGCTCAACTTGACCAGGTACGGGGTCCGCTGGCTGATGTCGTCGAACTTGGTCAGGGAAAGGTCGACGCCGGCCTCGTGGGCGACCGCCGTGAGGTGCAGGACGGTGTTGGTCGAGCCCCCGATGGCCATGTCGACGGCGATCGCGTTCTGGAAGGCCTCCCAGGTCATAAGATCCCGCGCCCGGATCTCCTCCTCAACCAGCGTCATAATCTGCATTCCGGCCTGTTTGGCCAGGCGCGTGCGCGCGCCGGTGACCGCCGGGATGGTCCCGTTGCCCGGCAGCCCCAGTCCCAGGGCTTCGGTTATACAGTTCATAGAATTGGCGGTGAAGAGGCCGGAGCACGATCCGCATCCGGGGCACGCCGCGAACTCCAGTTCTGCAAGTTCGTCCCCGTCCATTGTGCCGGCCTTGTACTTGCCGACGGCCTCAAAGAGGGTTTTAAGATCGACGTCCTCGTTCTCGTGGCGTCCTGCCATCATCGGCCCGCCGCTGACGAAGATGGACGGCAGATTCAGCCGTCCGGCTGCCATCAGCATCCCCGGCACGATCTTGTCACAGTTGGGAATGAAGACCAGGCCGTCAAAACCGTGGCCCAGGGCCATCGACTCGACGGAATCAGCGACCAGCTCGCGGCTGGGCAGGGAGTAATTCATCCCACGATGGCCCATCGCGATACCGTCGCAGACGGCGATCATGTTGAATTCCAAAGGGGTACCGCCCGCCATCCGCACGCCGGCCTTGACCGCCTGGCTGATGCGGTTGAGGTGGACGTGACCCGGCACGATCTCGTTGAACGAGTTGACGACCCCGATCAGGGGGCGGTCGAGTTCTTCAGCGGTCAACCCCGTCGCATAGAACAGACTGCGGTGCGGTGCGCGCTCAAAGCCTTTTTTCACAGCGTCACTTCGCATACCTTCTCCTATTCTTTCTTGGGGAACTGAGTCCCTTGTGTTTTTGTCTGTGCTCTGTCACACTTGCTTCCATGGTATAAGCTTATGGTGCAGATTCAACGCTCAGGACAGAGCTGCAACCACGGCATCTCCCATCCCGGAGGTGTTGACCTGTTGGATCGATGCCGCGCCACCGGTGGTTCCGGCGATGTCCGGCGTCCGGTAGCCCTCCTCCAGCACCGTTTGGACGGCCCCCTCCACCACGCCGGCCTCATCCTCCAGGCCGAGCGCGTAGCGCAGGAGCAGGGCTGTGCTCAGGATCGTTGCCAAGGGGTTGGCGATGGACTGCCCCGCAATGTCCGGTGCGCTGCCGTGAATCGGCTCGTAGACGCCGGCGCCGCCGTCACCCAGGGACGCGGAGGCCAGCATGCCCATCGAGCCCGCTAACATCGAGGCTTCATCGGTGATAATGTCCCCGAACATATTGCCGGTGACGATGACGTCGAAGTCCGCCGGGCGCCGCATCAGGTGCATCGCCGCGGCATCGACCAGCATGTGTTCGAGTTTGACGTCAGGGTAGCGCTCTGCGACATCGGTCACCACCTGCCGCCACAACCGGGAACATGCGAGGACGTTCGCTTTATCGACCGAAGTCACCTTTCCGCGCCGGAGCTGGGCCAGTTTGAAGGCCCGATTCGCGATGCGTTCGACCTCGGGGGCGCTGTAGATCATGGTGTCGTAGGCCTGTCGGGTCTCGGGGGTGGCCTCCTGGCGGTCGCCGAAATAGATGCCGCCGGTCAGCTCCCGGACGACCATCAGGTCGACGCCCTCCAGCCGCTCCTCGCGCAGGGGAGAGGCCGCGCTTAACATCGGGTAGATCCGGACCGGTCTGAGGTTCGCGTAGAGCGCCAACCCCTTGCGTAATCCCAACAATCCCTGCTCCGGGCGCACCTTCGCCGAGGGATCGGACCACTTCGGGCCGCCGACCGCGCCTAAGAGGACGGCGTCGGCCTGGTGGCACGCGTCGAGCGTCTCGTCAGGCAGCGGATTGCCGGTAGCATCCATCGCGCATCCGCCGATCAAGTGTTGGTGGAAGGTGAACGTGTGGTCGTAGCGCTCGGCAACGGCCTGGAGTACCTTGACGCCCTCGGCGACAACCTCGACGCCGATGCCGTCGCCTGGAAGTGTGACGATCGTAGCCTTCATACTGAATCCTTTCTCATTCCTGAGTTTCTCATTGTGTTCTTGTGCATCTCTCTGATAGTGACGACGTCCATCTGTGCTCAAATGTCGGCGGGTCGGGTGCCGGATCGGACGGGTCTACGCCTTGGCGACGGTAAGCCCGTACTCCACTGCATCGGCCAGCGCCGTCCAGCTTGCCTCGATGATGTTGGCGGACGCACCGACGGTACTCCAGCGGCGGTTCCCGTTTTGCATATCGATGAGCACCCGCGTGGTCGCGGCCGTGCCCGCGTCGCTGTCCAGGATGTGCACCTTGTAGTCCGCCAGGTCGAATTCGGTCATGCGGGGGTAGACCGGCACCAGGGCCTTCCGCAGGGCGGCGTCCATGGCGTTCACCGGCCCATTGCCCTCGGCCACGGTGTGGTAGACGTCGTCACCGACCTGGACCTTGACGGTCGCCTCGGCGAAGAGGCCGCGTCCCTCCCGGTGTTCGACCACCACCATGAAGTCGACCAGTTGGAATGGGGGTTTGTACGCCTCGCGCGATCGATGGAGCATCATCTCCACCGAAGCCTCGGCGCCTTCAAAAGTGAACCCCTGATGTTCCAGGTCTTTGATACTCTGCAGGACGCCCTGGAGATCCTGGACCTCGTCGAGATCCAGATCCATCTCCTCAACCTTACTGCGGAGGTTGCCCCGCCCTGAGAGCTCCGAGATCACGACACGGGATTCGTTCCCCACATCCTGGGGGTCGACGTGCTGGTAGCTGAGCACGTTGCGGCGCATCGCCGAGACGTGGATGCCGCCCTTGTGGGCGAACGCACTGCGGCCCACAAACGGGGCGTGTCGATCCGGTGGCTGATTGGCAATGGATGCGACCGCGCGCGCTGTGCGGGTGATCTCGCGCAGCTTGCCCTCCGGCAGCGCGGTGTGGCCCATCTTCAGCTCGAGGTTGGGGACAATCGTACAGAGGTCGGCGTTGCCGGATCGCTCGCCGTAGCCGTTGATCGTGCCTTGGACGTGGACCACTCCGGCACGGACGGCGGCGAGGGTATTGGCGGTGCCCAATCCGCTGTCGTTGTGGGCGTGAATACCCAGCGGCACGCCGGGAAACGTCTCCTGGACGTGTTGAATGGCCGCCTCAATCTCCCACGGGAGCGATCCCCCGTTGGTGTCACAGAGCACCAGGACGTCCGCCTCCCCTTCCACGGCTGCACGGAGCGTGGCGAGGGCGTAGTCCGGATCGGCCTTGTAGCCGTCAAAAAAGTGCTCGGCGTCATAGATGACCTCTTTGTCATGGGCCTTCAGATACGTGGTGCTCTCCTTGATGATCCGAAGGTTCTCCTCGTGGGTGGTGCGCAGTACGTCGCGCACGTGAAGCCCCCAACTTTTGCCCACCAGCGCGATGGCCGGAGTATTCGCCGCCATCATCGCCTGAATGTTGGCATCCTCCTCAGGGGTGCTGTCAACGCGGCAGGTGCTTCCGAACGCCGTGATCTTTGCATTTTTTAAGTTTAACGCGCTCACCCGCACGAAGTACTCGGCCGATTTTGGATTGGATCCCGGCCATCCCCCCTCGATATACGCGACGCCCAGATTATCCAAAATCTGCGTGATCTTCAGCTTGTCCTCGACCGAGAGGGAAATCCCCTCGGCCTGCGTGCCATCTCGCAGCGTGGTATCATAAACTCGTGCGTTCATATCCATGTTATCCATTACGGTCCTCCGTTCCTTCCTCATTTTGCCTGCGCCGCTAACTGCTGCCGTGTGTAGGGTATGAGCCCCCCGGCTTGAATAATGTCCATGATGAAGGTTGGGAAGGGAGAGGTCTCGTAGGTTTTGCCTGTTCGCATGTTGGTGACGGTGCCTGCGGCCAGATCGACGGTGAGTTGATCGCCGGCCTTTGTCCCTTCGACCGCCTCCGGACATGAGAGAATGGGAAGTCCAATGTTGATCGCGTTGCGGTAGAAGATGCGGGCGAAGCTCTTGGCGACTACACAGGAGACGCCGGCGCCTTTGATGGCCAGGGGGGCGTGCTCCCGTGAGGAGCCGCAGCCGAAATTCTCGCCCCCGACGATGATGTCCCCCAATTCGACCTCCTCCGCGAACGTGGTGTCGATGTCCTCCATGCAATGCTGCGCCAATGCCTCCGGGGTGGACATATTGAGATAGCGGGCTGGAATGATGGCGTCCGTGTCGACGTGATCGCCGTACTTCCAAACGTGGCCTTTGAAAATCACGATAGTACCTCCTCGGGACTGACGATCCGACCCGCGATGGCTGATGCTGCTGCGACAGCCGGATTGCTCAGATAGACTTCACTGTCGGTGTGACCCATACGGCCACGGAAGTTGCGGTTCGTGGTGCTCACCGCGCGTTCCCCGGCGGCAAGAACCCCCATATGCCCGCCCAGGCATGGGCCGCAGGTTGGGGTGCTGACGACAGCCCCGGCCTCGATAAAGCTCTCGATGAGGCCCGCTCGCAGCGCCTGGAGATAGACCTCCTGGGTGCCGGGAATGATGATGCAGCGGACGTCCCGGTGGACGTGTCGCCCCTCCAGAATCTTGGCCGCGGTCTGCAGGTCCTCAAAGCGCCCATTGGTGCATGACCCGATCACCGATTGGTCGATCGTGACCTCGGCGGCATCGGCGACCGGATGGCTGTTCTCCGGCAGATGCGGGAACGCCACTTGCGGCGCAAGATCGCTGACGTCGAAGGTGATGACCGTCTCGTAGTCCGCGTCCGGATCGGCGTAGCTTGGTTCGAAGCCACGGCTGGCGCGCGCGTTCACGTAGTCCATTGTCGTCTCATCCACGGCGAAGAGGCCGGCTTTGCCACCGGCTTCAATGGCCATGTTGGCCATCGTCAGCCGCCCGGCCATCGATAGGCCATCGATCACGGGACCGGCGAACTCCATCGCCTTGTACCGCGCGCCGTCAACGCCAATCTGGCCGATGGTATAGAGAATCAGGTCCTTGCCGCTCACCCAGGGTTGCAGCGTCCCCTCGTAGACAATCCGAAGCGTCTCGGGCACGCGCATCCAGATGTGGCCGGTGGCCATCGCCACGGCGATGTCGGTCGATCCCATACCGGTCGCAAACGCGCCCACGGCGCCATAGGTGCAGGTGTGAGAGTCGGCTCCAACGACGACGTCGCCCGGCAGCACCAGGCCCTGCTCCGGGAGCAGGACGTGCTCGATCCCCATCTCGCCCACGTCGTAATGATTCTGGAGCGCTTGCGCGCGGGCGAACCGGCGGATCTCTGCGCATTGCTCCGCCGATTGGATGTCCTTATTCGGCGCGAAGTGATCGGAGACGAGCACGACCCGCTCCGGATCGAAGACCCGGTCGACGCCCAGCTTTTCGAATTCCCGCAGGGCGATTGGCGCCGTGATGTCGTTGGCCAGGACGATGTCGACATCAACCTCGACGAAGTCCCCCGGCGAGAGTGACCGGGTGCCGTCGCCGGTGTGGGCAGCCATGATGTTTTCAGCTAACGTATGTCCCACGGATTCCCCCTATGCCTGATCTGTGAGGGGGCCGGACGCCCGCCCGCGCGTGGCGCGGACGTCGTGCGTCAAGCCGCGTGAATCCCATGCCATCGCCCAGCTCTTGGGCTGCGGGAAGGATTCCCATGATTGGTGGGATGCGTTAGCCCTCGATACCTTGACAAGTTGATGGATAGAATTAGCCTGTACGGTTGTTTCGGTTTTCATTGTATTCCTCCTCAAAAAAAGAAACTTGGCTGGTTGATCCGGTTCGTACTCGGACTCAGAATATTTCGGCGGGCGTCTCCCGCCGAGCGGCCTCTCGCCTCGCGGCGATCAACCTGTTCAGGGCGAACATATACGCGCGCGCACTGGCGACCACGATGTCGTTGGACGATCCATGACCGCTGAACACCGTCTGGGTGATGCCGTTCACAGGCTCGTCCGTTCGAATGCGGATCGTGACCCGGCCTACGGCGTCGATCCCCTCGGTCACGGCCTCGACGGCGAACTCGATTAGCTCGTTCGGCTCGCCAATCACCCGGTTGATGGCGCGGTATATGGCATCGACCGGACCGGTGCCGTGATCGGCGTCGCAGGTGACGGTGCCGTCCGGCCCTTCGATCTCGACCGTCGCGGTCGGGATGCTGTGATCCCCACAGGAGATCTGCACGTGCCGGAGTTGGTAGGCCTCCTGGAAGAAGACCTCTGCCTCATCGGCGACGATGGCCTCCAGATCCCGGGTTTCAACGGTCTTCTTCTTATCGGCGACCTCCAGGAACCGGTGGTAGACTTTCTCGAACTTCTCCTCCTCTAGCTTGTAGCCCAACTCTTCGAGCCGGTGGCGCAGGCCGTGACGCCCCGATCGGGCCGACAGGATGATCTCGGAGTCGGGCACGCCGACGTCGCGGGGGTTGATGATCTCGTAGGTGGTGCGCTCTTTGAGCACGCCGTCCTGATGGATACCCGAGGAGTGCGCGAAGGCGTTGGATCCGACGATAGCCTTATTGGGCTGCACCGGGATGCCGGTCAGGTGGCTGACCAGCCGGCTCACCGGATAGATGCGGGTCGGATCGATCCGCGTATCGGCGCCGTAGTAGTTGTTTCGGGTACGAAGCCCCATGACGACCTCTTCCAGCGAGGTGTTGCCCGCCCGCTCCCCGATGCCGTTGACGGTCACCTCGACCTGGCGCGCGCCGTTCACGACGCCGGCCAGCGTATTGGCGGTCGCCATCCCCAGATCGTTGTGACAGTGGACGGAGATCACCGCCTGATCGATGTTGGGCACATTTTCAGTGATTCCCCGAATCAACGTGCCGAACTCCTCGGGCGTCGTGTAGCCGGTGGTGTCGGGGATGTTGAGAACGGTGGCGCCGGCGTCGATGACCGCTTCAAGGACCTGGTAGAGATACGCCGGGTCGGCGCGTCCCGCGTCCTCCGGATAGTACTGGACGTCCTCCACGAACTGCTTGGCGTACCGCACGGCCTCAACGCCCATGGCCAGCGCCCCCTCACGGGTGGTGCGCAGTTTGTGTTCGATGTGCACGTCGGAGACGCCCAGCCCGGTGTGAATCCGGGGATGAGCGGCGGGGCGCAGGGCCTCGGCCGCTGCATCGATGTCCTCTTTGCGCGCTCGGGTCAGGCCGCAGATCGTGCAGTCGCGTATCTCCTCGGCGACCCGCTTGACGGCCTGGAAGTCGCCCGGTGATGAGATGGGAAATCCCGCCTCAATCACGTCGACGCCCATATCTTGCAAGACGCGGGCGATCTCCAGTTTCTCCTCGACGTTCAGCGCCGCGCCTGGCGATTGCTCGCCGTCCCGCAGCGTCGTGTCAAAGACGATGATGTGATCCTGTTGATTGCTAACCCCACTCGGTTCCATACCCTCTCTCCTCCCCCTTTGTATACCGCTGTATGCGGCGCTATCTGATCGGCCTCTGCCTACGACTCGTCCCACTGGCCGGGGCGGAGTGAGCGGACCGCAGCACCAGCTTGCCACATCTCAGATTCGCGCATCTCGCGCAGTTCCTCTTCCAGCTTTTCCTTGTAGTCATCCGCGCTGTTCGCCTCGAGGACGATGCGCGTTTCCTCTCCTGAAACTACGCTGTCGTAGAGCTCGTCGAAGACCGGCTCGACGGCCTCGCGGAAGCGATGGCGCCAATCGAGCGCGCCGCGCTGGGCGGTGGTGCTGCAGTTCGCGTACATCCAATCCATACCGTTCCTGTCAACGAGGCGGATCAGGCTCTGGGTGAGCTCCTCGACGGTCTCATTGAAAGCCTCACTTGGGGAGTGCCCGTGTTCGCGGAGCAGGTTGTACTGAGCCTCCATCACGCCGGCCAACGCGCCCATCAGGACACCCCGCTCGCCGGTCAGGTCGCTGTGGACCTCGTTGCGGAAGGTGGTCGGGAAGAGATAGCCGGAGCCGATGGCGATACCGACCGCGAGGGTCCGCTCGGTCGCCCGCCCTGTGTAGTCCTGGAAGACGGCGTAGCTGCTGTTGATCCCGCTGCCCGCCAGGAAATTGGCGCGGACGCTGGTGCCGGAGCCCTTGGGAGCGACCATCATCACGTCCACGTAGTCGGGCGGGATGATCCCGGTCTGCTCGCGGTAGACAATGCCGAATCCGTGGGAGAAGTAGAGCGCGTCTCCCTCTTTGAGTGCGGACTTGACCTGAGGCCACAGGATCACCTGGGCGGCATCCGACACGAGATACTGCACCATCGTGGCCCGTTCGATGGCCTCCTCGATCGGGAACAGGGTCTTGCCGGGCTCCCAGCCGTCCCGCTGAGCCTTCGTCCACGACCGCTCCCGGGTGGGGTCGCCGCCGACAATGACGTCGATCCCGTTGTCCTTCATATTGAGTGCCTGGGCTGGTCCCTGGACCCCATAGCCCAACACCGCAACCGTCTCGTCGGCCAGGACGGTCCGTGCCTTCTCCAATGGAAATTCCTCGCGGGTGACGACCTCTTCTGTTACGCCGCCAAAGTCAATCTTCGTCACGTTCTTCCTCCTTCGTTCGATATGATTTCGTATCCGTGGCTGATAAGGCCGTTCCAAAAAACAAATCGTTCCAATAGCCGGGAAAAAACACCAGGTTTGAGATAGTTTGAATTCTGGAACTACCTACTGATCCGCACATAACTTTCTAAAGATTCCAACGCCCCCATGGGGTGCCCGAATCTATTTAGTTTCATATGTTCGGATCAGTAAGTGTTGCCGTATGATGATGAAAAAGCGGTACCAAACGTTCCATGCTGGATCCGGATTCAGCTCGCGCTCGTGATCCGGTCCCCGCGCGCCATCGCGACCCGGCCGGTGCGCACCATCTCGACGATGCCGTAGGGCCTGAGCACGTCCACCAGGCCATCGATCTTTTCATCGGTGCCGGTGACCTCGACGACCAGGGTCTTCAGTGCCACGTCGACCACCCGGGCGCGGAAGGTTTCCACGATCTGCATGACCTCGGCGCGGGTTCCCCCGCCGTTGGCTTTGACCTTGATCAGCGCCAGATCGCGCATCACCGAGGGATCCTCGGTCACGTCCACGATCTGAATGACGTTGACCAGTTTGTACATATTCTGAACCACCTTCTGCGCATCGGTCCGGCTGCTGTCGACGACGATGGTCATCCGTGAGACCCCCGGTTCTTCGGTATGGCCCACGGTCAAGCTCTCGATATTGAATGCGCGCCGGCGGAAGAGGCTGGCGACGCGGTTCAAGACGCCGGGTTTGTCCTCCACCAGTGCGATTAATGTGCTCTGCATAACGCCTCCTTACGTTCCTGTCTTCCCAGGTTCCTTGGCTTGGTAAGTCATATACTGTAAGCAATCGCGCATCGATCCATCGGTCTCAGGATGGGCGGCGGATCATCTCGTCTAACGCCGCGCCGGCGGGCACCATGGGATAGACGTTGCCGTCCTCGCCTATTTCGGCGATCTGGAATTCGATGAAGGCCGGGCCGTCGTGCTGCCTCGCCTCGGTGATGGCCTGCTGGGCCTCGGCGCGATCGGTCGCACGCCAGGACTGGATGCCGTACGCCTCGGCGATCTTGATGAAGTCGGGGTTGAGGAGCCGTGTGGCCTCATAGCGTTCTTCGTAGAAGAACTCCTGCCATTGGCGCACCATCCCCAGGTAGTTGTTGTTGGCCAGCGCGATGCGGATCGGCAGGTTTTCCTGGACAACTGTCGCCAGATCGGGTAGCGTCATCTGGAAGCCGCCGTCCCCCACGATCGCCCATACTTCCCGATCGGGTTGGGCGAACTGCGCGCCGATGGCGGCCGGCAGGCCAAATCCCATCGTGCCCAGTCCCCCGGACGTCACGACCGAGTAGGGTTGGTCGTTGAGATAATACTGAGCCGCCCACATCTGGTGCTGTCCCACGTCGCTTACGACGACCGCTTCCCCCTCGGTAGCCTCCCAGATGTCGTTGATGAAGTGGGCTGCGACCAGGCGGCCATTTTCCGGACGGTTCAGGATGTTCCGGCGGTTGCTCTCGCCCTTCCACGCCTTAATACTCTCCATCCAGTTGGGATGACGGGTCTGTTCGACCTGCGGCAGCAGTTGAACGAGCACCTGCTTGAGGTCGCCCAGGATCGGCACGTCGACGACCACGATCTTATTCAGCTCCGCTGCATCCTGGTCGATGTGGATCTTCTTGGCGTTGGGTGCATAGGTCTCCAGATTGCCGGTCACTCGATCGTCGAAGCGCATCCCAAAAGCCAGCAGCAAGTCGGACTCCTGAATGGCCTTGTTGACGTGCGCCTCGCCGTGCATCCCCATCATGCCCAGAGCCAGGGGGTGCGATTCGGGGAAGCCACCCTTGCCCAACAGGGTCAGGGCTATCGGGGTCTGCGTCTTGTCGGCGAACTGGCGTAGTTCCTGCATCGCTCCTGACATCATCACACCCTGTCCGGCGAGGATCACCGGGCGTTCGGCTTCGTTGATGAGCTGTGCGGCCTCCTTCACCTTCTCCTCATCCCCCGGGCCCTGCGGATGGTATCCGGGCAGTTCGAAGTTGTTGGCTGGCGGTTCGAATTCGGTCGTGGCTTGCTGGATGTCCTTCGGTAGGTCGATCAGCACCGGGCCGGGACGGCCGCTGCGGGCGATATAGAAGGCCTCGTGGATGGTGCGGGCAAGGTCGTTGACGTCGGTGACGAGATAGTTGTGCTTGGTGATCGGGAGGGTGATGCCAGTGATGTCGGTCTCCTGGAAGGCGTCGGTCCCAATTAACGAGGTGGGAACCTGGCCCGTGATACACACCATCGGTGACGAGTCCATGGCGGCGGTCGCGATACCGGTGACCAGGTTGGTTGCCCCGGGCCCCGACGTCGCCATCGCGACGCCCACCTTGCCGGAGACGCGGGCGTACCCATCGGCTGCGTGGGCCGCGCACTGTTCGTGTCGCATCAGGACGTGATGAATACCGAAGTCCTGACGGGGGTGATAGGTGTGCATGATAGCACCACCCGGGATACCGAAGACGATATCCACCCCCTCTCGTTTAAACATCTCCCAGACGATCTCTGCTCCTGTCCTCTTCATACCCCTCTCGCTCCTCTCTGATTCCTTGTCTTACAGTCCATCTCCGGGTCGCGTGCCCGATCCTCGTCCATACCTCTCCTGGTCACCGGCCTCCCAAACAAAAAGCCGCCCGATTGGGCGGCTTGTGTTGGTTCTGCCTTTTGGTGGCCTGTGTGTCGGTGTCTCTTTTTAGGCCTAGCCGCCCCCGCTCCCGCCTGTAAGCAGGAGCACAACAATGATGAGGACGGTAAGAATGAGGCCGGGCAGCACGGACAGGCTCAGGGTGGTCAGGTTGGGGATATCCACGACACGCGCGCACGCCACCGCGCCAGTGCGGTGGGTTTGTGCTTGTCTCATCGTCATCGATCCCTGATCCATTCGTTGATTCCCCTCATTTGGCTGTAGACTTCATCTGGCCTGAACCTGCATACCTTGGTCTTGTTCCCGGATCTCTCAAAAACCCTGATCCCCCTAATAAGCGTTTAGCCGCCCCTGTTGGGCGGCTATGTGTCTTCGGGTTATCTGCTGACTTTGCCTATCCCAACCGATTATCGCTCCTTCTTAAGGATAAGGAGCTCAGGAATAACGACAACAATCAACATCTGATGTGATATCATTTCGGTCCGGTTCCTTTGACCAAGCATCAACTTGGTTAGAAGTATAATACAGAGTCTAAGTATTGTCAAGGACGGAAAAAAACCGACGTTGCTATCTTAACAGAACGTTAACCTCCGAATGATCCGCACAGTCTTATCAAATTCGCTTCGAGGAGATTTGCAATCTCCGGCTTCACCAGATAAACCCCGAACCGCGCAGGTTCTAAAATTCCTGGAAGTAAGAGACAAAACCTGGGGCATTCCACAACAATGATAAAATCCTGACGATCCGGTTCTTACGTTTGGGGTCTGCTATAATAGCCTTGAGGCGCTGAGCGTTTAGTTGAATGGGTTCGAGGAGGTCTAAGGGAAAAGGTGTTTACAAAATTGAAGACGTGGGCATCCTATGTATCCTCGACGGATCCTGATGAGGTCCGCAGGCAGAAACTTCTCAATATCCTGCTTATGGGCTTGGGCATGGTAGCGTTGGTCAACCTTCTGATCGGTATCATCTTCCAGCGACTGGGACACCCCGATATGTTAACGCTCGTTCATGGCACGGCAGCCGCCTTAATGGGCAGTATCATCGCTTACTTCCTCAATCGATATGTCTCTGGCGTGCTTGCGAGCTCCCTGTTCTTGCTGGTGTTGATCCTGGCTGTGGCTTTAGGTGACACGCCACGGCAGGTCGTTGAGGGGCGAAGTTTGTTCAATTTCACGATCCCTATTCTTCTTGCAAGTGCTGTGCTGCGCCCGTGGGCCAGTTTCTTGGCGGCTGGGGTGAGCAGTGCTGCCGTCAGCGTCATCACGTGTGCCTTTCTGGAGAACTATGTTCCCCCGATTCCTTCCTTGGTGAGTCTGTTTGCCGTTGCTTTCATCTCCTGGCTCTCAGCGCGAAGTTTGGAGCGGGCGTTAGATCACGTACGAGAGATAAATGATGCGGCCCAGCGCGAAATCGCCGAGCGAAAACGCGCCGAGGCCGCGCTCAAGGAGAGTGAAGCCCGGTACCGCGTCCTCATCGATATGTGCCCGGACTCCTTTGTGCTCACGGATCTCGAGGGCACCTATGTGATGTGCAATCAGCAGACCGTGCAGCAGATGGAAGCGGGAGCGGTCGGGGATCTGCTCGGCACCAACGTCCTCGACAGAATCGCGGAGCCGGATCGAGAGGAGGCAAAGAAGTATATTCAGGAGACGATCGAGCGGGGCATCACCCGGAATAAAGAGTATCGGGTTCAGACGGTGAAGGGGACGCGTTTTCCTGCGGAGATCAATGCGGCGCTGTTGCGGGATGCCGACGGAAATCCAACCGGTTTCATCGGATTGACGCGGGACCTGACCGAGCGGAAAGCTGCGGAGGCGGCCTTGAGGCGTTCGAACGCGGAGCTGCGGGCGATCAATGCGGTCAACGTTGCGCTCAACACCCACGCCGATCTGTCGGAGGGACTGGATAAGGTCATCGATGAGGTGCTGAAGCTGCTTCCCGGAATCAACATCTGGTTCTATATCCCCTCATCCGGAGACGCGAGTTTCCACGATATAGAGGTCCAGCGGGGAGTGAGGGCTCTGCATTTCAATAAAAAGCTTAGGACAACGATTGACGATTTCGTTCGCGAGCGGAAGATGGGCGTCGTAGTCACGCATCCGGATGCCCCCCCTACGATTCTTCGGTGCGACGCGTTATCCTCATCCTATCGAGCTGTTGCGATCCCTCTGCAGGCCAAAAGGGATGTGATCGGTGTTTTGGGCATTGTCATCGCTGAGGAACGTGTTGAGCAAGCTGTTGGGCACAATGGTGCGCTCCGGGCGGTCGATCTCAGGTTCCTTCGTGCCGTGAGCGGGCAGGTGGCCTTGGCGGTCGAGAATATCCGTTTGACGCGGGAGGCCGCGGAGGCGCAAGCGTTGCGGGAACTCGATCGTATGCGATCTGAGCTTATCGCTAACTTCACCCACGATCTGAAGTCCCCTCTGGGATTGATCAAAATATCGTGCACGACGTTGATGCGTGAGGACATCGACTTCGAAAAACGTTTGCAACTGGAGATGCTTGAGGACATCAGTGCGCAGACCGATCGACTGACCTCCATCGTCGACCGGGTCCTGGAATTGGGGCAAATGGAGAGCGGGAACTTCAGATTTCATAGACAATCCGCCGATCTTGGGGATCTAATCCAATCCACCGTGGCATCGATGCGCAATTCCTTGAACGATCGCCATTTTAGGTGCTCGCTTTCCGATACCTCCATGCCTGTCCGCGTTGATGCAAAGCGTGTCGAGGAAGTCTTACGCAATCTGCTGAGCAATGCGGTCAAGTATTCCCCTGAGAAGACAGAGATCCTCGTGCGAGGTGAGTGCAAGGACGAGCACGTGCTTGTGTCGGTCAGAGATCAGGGAATTGGGGTTCCTGAGAAGGATCTGTCACGGGTCTTCGAGCGCTTCTATCGCGCGGATAATGCACTAACTCAACAAGTGGACGGATCTGGTCTTGGCCTGGCGGTCAGCCGGAGCATCATTCAGGCGCATGGCGGGCGCATCTGGGCCGAGAACAATCCGGATCGGGGGTTGACGGTTAGATTTACGCTGCCTTTGCACCGTGAGGAATAATCGCCCTGTTGTGTATTTTCGGTGCGGATGGCGACTTGCCAATTTCTGACTTTTTCATATCCTGGGATGTGATACACTATCGATAAGCCTATCTGAATCATAGGTGCCGTTTCATCAAGGACAGAGAGGGAACGATGACACAAGAAGGAACCGTCGGGGCACTCTTTGATATGGCGATCGGTCTGGAGCACAAGGCTGCCGAACTCTACGATCGGTTGGCGGAGAAGTTCGAACACGAACCCAGGGTCGCCGCCTTTTGGCGTGAGTATGCGGATGAAGAGCGGGTTCACGCTGAGATGTTGATGACCCTACGCTCGAAGGTGGGCTCGGGCGTGTTAAACCGGGAGGCCGATATGCGGGTGATGGGGTACGCTCAGCAGGCGATGACTGTGGCCGTCGACAAGACGGTTGAGAGTATCGACAATCTGGATGAGGCCTACGAGTTGGCCAATGACCTGGAGGGCGGCGAGACCAACGCGATCTTTGAGTTCCTGATCACGGAGTATGCGGTTGCCCAGCAGGCGCGTGCCTTCCTCCGCGTCCAGTTGAAGGAACACGTCACCAAGATCGCAATGCACTTTCCCGAAGGCTACCAATTTAAGGCGGAGCGACTGAACGTAAAAGCGCGTGATTGATCGAGAGCTATAAGTGTCCCCGGCAACGATGCGCAGTTCGCGTCGATGTCGGGGATTTGTGCATTGGGGGAATCGTTTGGGGAAATACGTTTGAGAGTAGGGGGCATCGCATGAAACTATCAACCCGTCAGAGGAAAGAACGCGCGCTTTGGGATAAACAGGCTTCCGGATACGACAGCCGTACGTTGACGATGTTCGAGGACGCGTATGCGCAGTCGATCAAGAGAACGCGCGCGGCACTGGCACCCGGCGACCGGGTCCTGGAGATTGGATGCGGTACTGGCATACTCACGTTAGGGATCGCGTCCGAGGTCGAGAGCGTGATCGGCACCGATATCTCGCCGGAGATGATCGCCGTGGCCCGGCGAAAGGCCGAAGCCCAGGACGTCGACAACGTGACCTTTCGTGTGGCGGACGGCTACGAGCTTCCTTTCGAGGCGGCATCGTTCGACGCCGTGCTGATCTTCAATACGCTGCATGTCGTCAAGGAACCGGAGACCTTACTGGGGGAGGCGCGCCGTCTTCTCAAGCCCGGCGGTCCATTGATCACCGCCACTGACTGTTACGCCGAACCGGTCCCCCTCCGCATCAAACTGATGTTGGTCGCTCAGACATTGCTCAAGTGGGTAGGGGTGATCGCCTTTATGCGGAACTACCGGCGGTCGGAGTTGCGGCGTCTTATCGAGCGGCAGGGCTTTACTATTGAGGAGATGGCGGTGCTGCATCCGGCACCGGTCAACCTCTTCATCCTAGCTCGGAAGGGTGAGTAGCGCTATTTGTTGTGAGGTTTCTCTGCCCAAGAGCCTGAAAAACCAACAGCCCGGGAAATCGATCCCGGGCTGTCGTCGTATTGCTTTCCAGCAGGTTCACTTCACCTGGATCTCGATCAGGTTCTTCACCTGCAGCTTGCCGGAGAATTCGGGCATGACGGCCCGCAGGCTTCCGTCGTCGAAGCCGACGATGCAGGTTTCGCATGCCTGGATCTCGGCCATCTCGGCGTCGGCGCTGTAGTCGTCGGACGCGACGAACGTGACCGTTGTGGTGCCGGAATCGGCGCCGGCTTCCTCTAGTAACGTGGTGACCGGCACGCCGGTGTACGTGGTGGTCTCACCGTCCTTATCGGTGTAATCGACCTCCGTCGTGTCCATGGACTCGAGATCGTTCATCGTCCACGACATCTCCGTGGAAACACTGCCGCTCATTGTGAGGGCGGTCTCGCCGCCACTGGCATCACCCTGACCTCCGCAGGCCACGGAGAGCAACAGCACGGCAATGAGGGCAAGCGCACTATAGATTCGCTTCGACATATGTCCTCCTTCATCGTTCTGATAATGACACGTGGGTATACGGTTACTTGATTTGGATAACCAGGTCGCACCGCTGATCATTCGTCGATCTAGGGGTTGACCTGAAGCTCCTGGAGTTGGAAGACCCACCGGTTCGCCGGGGTCTCGGGGCAGACGAGACGGATCGGTCCCTTGTCGGGCTCGACCTCGGTGATCCACTCGCCGTCTTGCTTCAGGGCCACGATGCCGCCCTGCATTTCATCCGACGCGATGTCGATGGCGTAGCCGTCGCCGGCGATCGCGGTGACCGACGAATACTCGCTTGCGCCCGCTTCTGCAAAGAGCGCGTCGACCGGGACGCCGCTCCACGAGGTCGTTAAGTCCTCACCTTCGGATTTTTCCATCAGGATATCCGAGAGCTCAGTCTGCTCCATTTGGGTCAGCTCTTTGTACGAAAAGGTCGTGGGGTCGTCGACCGCACCGCTGACGGTCAGGTCCCAGTCGATGTTGCTGCCGCCGCATGCGGGTAGCAGGCCCAGAAGTACTGCGGTGACCACCAAGACGACGATCCGATGAACGTTACGTTTCATACCATTCCTCCTTAGAGTGTTGGGGCTTCTCCTTAGGGTTCGTAAAAATATAACATTCCGACTATAACGCTTCCAGCCCCCGTCCTCGGGGGCGTCGGCGCGGAAACTTATTCTTTTACAGACCCTTAGACGCCATAACCTACAGTTTCCAAAGCTTTACCGGACTACTCGCGCTCCGTTGCGATCTCAACCACGCCGGAGATCCACTCGCTGCGACCGCGACCCGGCAGCACGAGCGTGACCTCTCCCCGGACCAGGGCCAGGAGCGCGTCCTGCACCTCTTCACCTGTCAGCGTATGCGTTTGACCGTCCGCGTCCCTCACGTTCAGAGTCCGGTTCTCGGGGAGAGGGGCGCCCTCGACCCGGGATGCGGTTTTGGCCTCGCGGATAACGCCATCCTCCTCGCTCTTCAACATGACCGTCGTCTGTTCCACGGTCACGCTGCGCGTCGGCCCGAGCATCAGGCGGCCGATGGACGTGGGCTCACCGTCGATGGTCAAGGGGGTCTCCTCACCGACGACGATGAAACGGGTGATGCCCTTGATCCACGCGGAGACGTGCAGATCCTCCGATGCGAAGCGGATGCCGTCCTCATACGGCAGCAGCCATGCCTGGTCGGTGAGCTGATCTTTGGGTACGGTGATGAACCCCTGGTCGTCTGAGACCATCGTCACGCTCTCGAAGTTTTCCACACCCTGTGCAGCCAGGAAGTCCAGAAGTGGAAGGCGGGTGTGCGGCTGCTCCGGGTAGGGCAGAATCTCATGGATCGTGACATAGCCCGGATCCGGCACGTCGCCGGTGACGCTCACCATGGCGTAGAAGGGCACGCCCTCCAATTCGAGTGCGCCGTGATCGTCGTGGCAGGTGTCGCACGTGTGGAAGCTCTCGGCCTCGTGGCACTCGGCGCACTCGACCATCGTGCCGGCCTCCTCGGCAAGCATATCCAGCGGATAGTGGGCGGTCACTGCGAGGGGCGACGTGTCCTTCGCCGCCAGGACGGTCGCTGTGATCGCGCCGGCGACGACCAGGACGGGCACGGCGATGAGGATCCAGCGGCGATAGGGGGATGAGGATTCGGACATAGATGGATTTCTCCTTATGGGATGATGACGTGAATGAGTATGACCAGGATGACAAACGCTAACAGCCCTATCAGGCCGAGACCATCGCGCCGATTGAAGGCGCGCGGACGATAGAAGGTCCGGGTTGGATATCTCCCGAAGCCCCGCCCTTCCATCGAGACCGCCAGGGCGTCCACCTTCCCTAGCGCCGAACTGAGCATGGGAAGGAGAAACTGGCGGATCAGGATCAAGAAGCGTTTGGGCCCTTTGACCCCGTAACCCGCACCCCGAACCAATTGGGCCTGATAGACGCGCCGGGCCTCTTCTTCGAAGATCGGTACCAGCCGCAGCGCCGTGATGAGTGCGAAGCCGTACCGGTAGGGTAACCCCATCTGCATCAACCCGTAGGCGAGGTCGTTCGGGTCGGTGGTCAGGACGAAGAGATAGCTGAGCAGGATGACCGATAAGAAACGTCCGGAGACGATAACGGCTTCGTTTACGCCCATCCGGGTGAGGGTGAGCGGGCCTAGCGTGGCGAGCACGATTCCCCGCCGGTTGAAGATCATCTGAAGCACGCCCAGGACCAAAGCCGTGACGAAGGCCACTCGGGTGCCGGGAATCTCGCGTATCCGCAGTCCGTTCAGCGGGTAGGCCGCCAGGGACAGGACGAGGAGCAGCGCAATAACCGGGGGCTGTCGCAGCAGAAAGAAAGCCACGGTCAAGACCAGGAGCCAGCTGCCCTTCACCAGCGGGTGCAGTCTGTGCAGGAGCGAGTGCCCGGGTCTATACGCAACGTGCGGCTTCATACCGGGCCTCCTTGGGTGTCAGGGCAGAGGGTGAGAGGATCTCATTATCCGGCGGGCAGTAAGCGTCTCGCCCTTGAGCGCTGAGGCGCCGGAACGCCTCCTCGGGCGGGGCGTCGAGGATCACCCGTCCTCGTTCGAGAAAGAGCACCCGGGTTGCATAGCACGCCGTCACCTGGGGGCTGTGGTTCACCATTAACACCGTGCTGCCTCGGGCGACCGCGTCCTGTAGGAGCCCCATCAGGAAAATGACGTTGTCGGGATCCTGCCCGATCAGAATCTCGTCCAGCAGCACCAGCTTGGGGGCGTACCCGAGCACCGAGATCAGGTTGAGGCGGCGCTTCTCGCCATAGCTCAGCCGATAGGGGTGATCGTCGAGGCGCCCGGCCAATCCCGCCCGCTTGAGCAGGTCGCGGGTGCGCTGTGCTGTGCGGTCGTCCAGGCACTGGAAGTTTCTGGGGGCGAAGACCGCCTCCTCCCAGACGCTCTCGGCGAAGAGTTGGTGATTGGGATTCTGGAAGACAATGCCTGCCTGACGAGCCAGGTCCGAGATAGGGGTCTGCGCAACGTCCTTGCCCAGGACGGTGACCGTTCCGCGTTCGGGCTCGACGAGCCCCAGCGCGCTCTGGAGGAGCGTGGTCTTGCCCGATCCGTTGTCCCCCATCATCGCGATGAATTCCCCAGGATACGCAGTCAGCGCGACATCGGTCAGCACCGGCGTTGCGTCGTAGCCTACCGTGAGCCCTTCGATCTGCAGGGCAGGGGGGTGTCGAGCTGCGGCCCGATTGCGGGTGTCGGACGCGATGGATGCATAGGAGGGGCAGGGTAGCTTAAAAGGCCCGTCGGTGACGATCTGACCGTCTCTCATCCGGATCAAGCGGGGGGCAAAAGGGGCCAGGGCGCTCAATTTGTGCTCGATGACGACGAGGGCCATCTCGGTGCGGGTTCGAATCCGATTCAGGACGTCTAACACTTGAGCGGTTCCCTCGGGATCCAGGTTTGAGGTGGGCTCGTCCAGGATCAGCGCCTGGGGTTGGCCCACGAGGATCGAGGCGATGGCAATGCGCTGCTGTTCGCCGCCGGAGAGGGTTGCCAGGTCTCGGTGGCGCAGATGGGTGGCGTTGACGACCTCCAGGGTCCAATCGATCCGCGTGCCGATCTCATCGCGAGGGAGGCGCTGGTTTTCCAGGCCGAAGGCGAGTTCGTCTTCTACCCGCAGCGTGCAGAATTGCGCCTCGGGATTTTGCTGAACGACGCCGACGACGCTGGTCAGATCGTAGATGGGGGTCTCCTGTGGGTCCTGGGACCCGATGCGGACTTCACCTTCTATGCTCCCGTCGTACTGTTGGAAGAGATAGCCGCCCATCGCCAGGGCCAAGGTCGATTTTCCGCAGCCTGAGGGCCCCGTGATGACGACGAATTCACCGGGCATCAGCCGCATCGTCACGCGCTCGAGTGCGGGTTGATCTGCGCCGGCAAAGGTATAGGTCAGGTCGCGAAGGGTGACGAGGGGTTTCACGTCGTGTCTACGGGCCTCCATAGGGCATAAGCGTGCTTATCATCATTGGACGTTCAGACGTTGGACGTTCTCCACCAGAACGTCACCGTTCATGCGACCCAGCGCATAGGTCATCGATGCGCCGTCGATCACGGCGAAAAGCCGGATGGCGTCGTTGCCGGTTATGTCGTCGAGGGGGAGGGATATCTCGGTGGATGCTCCCTCCACGACTACTTGTTCGGCGTTTTCGGTGGGCTGGGCTGCCTCCAGAATACTTCCCATAGGAGTACCTTGGACTTTACGGCTGCCTTCGCTCAGATTGAGGGACGTGCTGTCCATCTCGTACTGCCAGTCCGCCGGTTCGTAGGGTGCGGTATCGGTCACGGCCCCTGCGATTGGGAGGGGCGTGGCCCCGATGAAGGTGATGTGATTCACGTTTCGCACCCAGGCTTTGCTATTCTGTGCGCCCATCATGTTATAGGACGTGTCCTCGCCGCTCCCGGTCGCGACCAGAAGCAGATGCTCGTTCTGTCGGACCTCCTCCATCGTGATAAAAAACGCGTAACCGTCCGTCGCCTCAACCAGCACCAATCCGGCGGAGGCGTTGGGGTCTGCGCGGTCCAGGATAGTCTCCAGAGGGACCCCGGTGAACGTGCGCGTGATGCCGTTGAGCGATCCCTCGCCCTCACGGGTTGGGAACCCGGATCGGTCGTCGGGATAGGCGTAGGGGGAACCGACCGCGCCGGTGACCTCGACGGTCGGTGGTCCTTGTAGGGACGCGCGCAGGAAGAAGAAAAATGAGAGGGTGAGGGCGACCGCTGCAAGGAGCGACCAGCGTCGGACTTGAGTGGGCATCGGCTGCGGCGTCTGGTCTTTCACCACGCCAGTGCGGCGCAGTGTGTTGAGCAATCCCCATCCCAGGACGCCGGCAAAGATGACCCCGGAGAGGAACGCCAGGAGGGCGACCAGCAGCATCGCGCCGTAGGTCAGTACGTCGGCCGGCAGGGCGGCGAAGAGCTGGAAGACCAGGACGTTGGAGGCCGCTGCCAGTCCGCCAGCAAGGCCGTAGGCCGCGACCCGATCCTTGCGTCGGAACGGCATAAACCCCAGATCGACCAGGAGACCGGCGACCAGGTCGACGAATAGGATCAGGATCCCGTGTGTGTTGCCGGTGAGGAGCTCGACGCCCCCCTTCAGGAGCCCGGTTACTGTGCCGGCTCCCTGTTTGCCGGTCAGACCGACCGCTAGCGTGAGCCAGAGCACGTGCAGGCCGGCGGCCCACTGCGTAGTCCCGGCAAACCCCACGATGGACTGCACGAAATCCCCAAATGCGTTGATGGCGGTGCTGGTAATGCCCCCGAGGGCGGCGAGCGCTGCCATCATCAGCAGATCGCGGGTGGTGAAGTAGTAGCGCGCTTTTCGATTCACACGCTCCTCCTAGAAACTTGGATCGGTTGGGTAAACAAAAATCGGCGTCCCGGAAAGGGACGCCGCGTAGGCGCTGTCAGACGCTCAATGCGCCGCTGCATCTCCTTTCCAAACGCGGGAGGCATACCCGTTTCCCGATATACCCTATCGATTCCTTCCCGTCGACCTGTGGCTTTAGGTTCCACAAGGCCCTTAGGGAATGGAATTCGAAGATGCCGCTTGCTGTCGAATCGATCGTTCTCAATAAGGGATTACGCTACAGATTATAGTCTTCCCCGACACATCGTCAAGTTGGCGAGCGTCGATCAGCTTCGACGCGTCGGCTTGCACCTTTGTGTGAGCGAGGCTTGGATATTCTTGACCGGCTGTGAGTTGTGAACCCTCACAACTGCTCTATAATCATGGGTTAACCTGCTCCGAGCCCTCGGGGCACAGCCAAGGTACGTGTCACACTGCAAGTGTCACAGTAAGGAGAAGAGAGATGCCAGAGGAACTGAATCCGTTTGCAATTGCTCAGAAACAGCTCGATATGGCCGCGGAGATCATGCAACTCGATCCGGCTCTCCATGAGCTGCTGCGATGGCCTATCCGGGAGCTGCACGTCACGCTGCCGGTGAGGATGGATGACGGCTCATCCCGGATCTTCCACGGCTTCCGGGTGCAGTACAACGATGCCCGGGGACCGACGAAGGGCGGCTTGCGCTTTCATCCCCACGAGACGATCGACACGGTTCGCGCGCTGGCCGCGTGGATGACGTGGAAGACGTCGGTGATGGACATTCCCCTCGGTGGCGGCAAGGGGGGGGTGGTCTGCAACCCGAAGGCGATGTCACCTGGAGAGTTGGAGCGCTTGAGCCGAGCTTATATCCGCCAGGTGGGCCGCATTCTCGGTGAGGATATGGACGTGCCGGCGCCGGACGTCTACACCACGCCCCAGATTATGGCCTGGATGATGGACGAGTACTCGTTCTTGCGGGGACATAATGTGCCCGGCGTCATCACCGGCAAGCCCCTGCCCCTCGGTGGATCGGCCGGGCGGGGGGATGCGACGGCGCGTGGTGGTATGTTCTGCATCCGCGAGGCCGCCGAACTGTTGGGGTTCGACACAGAGGGCGCGTCGATCGCCATTCAGGGTTTCGGCAACGCCGGACAGTACGCGGCTACCTTGGGTGAAGCGCTCTTGGGCCTCAAGATCGTCGCCGTCTCCGACTCGCGCGGCGGCGTTTACAATCCGAAGGGTATGGATCCTCAAGCGTTGATTGATCACAAGGTCGAGACGGGCAGCGTGGTAGATTTCCCGGAGGGTGAGGGGATCACCAACGCGGAGCTTCTCGAGCTGGACGTGGATATCCTGGCGCCGGCCGCGTTGGAGAACCAGATCACGGCCGATAACGCCGGTAACGTCAAAGCCAAGATCAGCGCGGAGTTGGCTAACGGTCCCACGACCCTGGACGCCGATGAGATTCTCTATGACAATGGCGTGTACGTGATCCCGGATTTCCTGTGCAATGCCGGTGGGGTGACGGTCTCCTACTTCGAGCAGGTACAGAACGCTTACGGCTACTATTGGAAAGAGGCCCGCGTCCATGAACTGCTGGATGAGAAGATGTCGACCTCATTCCACGACGTGGCGCAGACGGCCAAGGATTACGACGTCAATAATCGGATTGCGGCGTATATCGTCGCGGTCGGCCGGGTGGCGGAGGCGTGCAAGCTGCGGGGCTGGGTATAGACAGACCTTCAGGTCGCAATTCAACGCGGGGGAGCGCCAGTTCCCCCGCGTTGCTGGTTGTAGAGGGTCTCAGGGCTTGGCGCTTGACTTTGCCGTAAGATAGCCAATGGCGATTTCCTCTTCGTCGTCCATCACGAGGTTCATCCTGCGCCCGGCGGCGGTGGCAGGCAGGTCGACAACGTGGAGGGTATCCTCAAAGCTCGCATCCTCCGGTGAGATCTCGGCCAGTTGATTCGGTGCGTTCCGGATAAGCGCCGTGTTGAGTTCGGCGCCGTTCTCTCCCAAGGGAACGGAGAGCGGATAGATGTCCTGTTCGATCAGATCCTGAAAGAAGTGGGTCCCGTAGGAGGGTTCGGCGGTGGATCCGCCCCGCAGCAGCGGGATCTCAACCAGCGCCTGGGTGTTGAAGATGTCGGCGTATGAGATCTTGACGCCCAGGTCGGGATCGGAGCTGCCCCATCGTCCGGGACCGATCAGGATGAAGCGCTCGTCTTCCAGGCGTTTGTTCAGCCGGCCGATCGCCCGGGCCAACTCCGTTTTGGCCTCGTAGCTGGGCGCCTGGCTGTACGCTCTGGGATCGACGTAGATAAGATAGCGGACATTCTCGACGGCGCCCTGGGGGACCAGGTGGGTGGTGCGGAGGATCAGATCCTCCTCGGGCACGTCATCCGGCAGAGAGACCCGCTTGGACTGGGTCCGGCTGGTCATCGGGCGGCACTGGAGGATGTGGACGGTGTACTCGGCGTGCGGATACTTGGGGGTGATGTCCACGGTGAACTCAATATCCACCGGCCAGCGGTGGTAGCGCTCCAGTTTCTCGAGGATCGTGCGCATCATTTGAATGAAACGGCGGTCCCGCATCAGGTTATCAAACGTGATGATGACCTGCCGGGCGTCCTCGGGGCTTAACCGGGCGACGATAGGGGAGATGTACTCGCGCTTATCCACCGACGCCAGATAGCGAAGTCCCGGAAAGTCGCCTTTGAGTACGTCCCGAATGGGAAGGGTGACGATTTCGTTCTGTTCCAGGTCGGCCACGTCGATGTAGTGCTGGGAGTACTTGCGCACGTTGGCGAGCCCCACGTAAGGACGCAGTTGGGGATGGCTCAACGCGACGAGATGCGGGTAGTCGTGGGCGACGCGATCCACGGCCCGGGTGCCGAATCCTACCACCAGACGCAGGAACCCATCCTCGCGCCGAATCTTGGGGCTCCACCGGAAGGGGTTCCGGCTGTAACCGACCCCGGCGAGGGTAGGGAAGAAGTAGTCGTGATACCGTTGCCCCTCGGCTTTCTGGATCAGGACGGCCATCCGTTCGTCGTAATCGACCAGGCCCATATGCTGGCGGTAGAGAAGGGCGTCGGGGCTGAGGGTGCTGGCGTAGACCTGGGCGATGGCGTTCATCAGGAACTCGAGATTCTCCTCCAGGGTGCCCTGATTGGGACAGAAGACGCTTTTGTATTTGCCGGCGAGGGCCGCGCCGAAGTAGACCTCCAGCAGGCTCGATGAGCGGACCACCAGCGGGGTCGTCCCGACCTCTTCCAGGATGCGGCGCAGGCCGAAGATAATCTCGCCGGGAAAATGACCGTCCATATAGGCCTGGCGGATCTTGGGATAATCGCTCTCGATATCGTCGCGCGACCGGTATTTCTGGTTCATGTAATGGGTGTAGTCGTTGACGAGCTGGAAATCGTAGTGAACGTCGGCGCCGAGGAAATAGGAGTCGGGAATCTCAATGTGCTCGTGGATGGCCAACGCATCCTCCGGGTCGGGCGTCTGGAGGATCTTCTGAGCCAGCAGCAGCCCCGCCGCCTTGCCGCCGATCTTGCCCCGGCCGATGCATCGCCGGCGGATTTCAATCAGATCCCGGATGGTGAAGACTTCCTTGGCGATGCCGATAAACTCGAGTTGATCGCTGAGCAGACTCTTGATCAGGACGACGATAATCTCCTGGAGGTGATGGCGGACGCTGACGCGATCCTCAGGCGGCAGGGATTCGTAGGCCTCCCCCTGCGCAAAGAGAAGATCGAGGGGCGCCAACTCGGGATTGAACGTCAGGGCGAGTTCCTGAGTCGAGGGCGTAGAACGGCTGGCCATCACCTGCTTGATGAGTTCGTCAAGCCGCTCGTGGGGCATATTATTGGCGAAGTAGTAGTCGGTGAGCTGATCCCGGATGACTGCAAGTCGCCGCGCCCAAACCTTCTCGGGCTCCTGCGCGAAGGGATCGTGAAGCCCCTCGCGGTGCTGGGAGAGAATGGCTTTTTGGCGGACCTCTCTCTCAAATGCATCGACCGTGAGGACGCCCCGGGAGAAGAGCTCCCGTCGCATCAGCTCCCGAATCCTGCCGGCCAGGATAGGGTATTGGGCCAGTTTGAGATGAACGCCATAGGCCTCGTGAAGATCCTGCACACCGGTGTTGCTGCTATCGGGTTCGCGGTTGATCACTATGCACCCCCCATCATCGCGGCGATGACTTCTAGCTTTTCCAGAAAGATGCGATTGAACTGGGTCAGGCTTAACAGGTGCACAGGCAGATCGACGACCGTTGACGCTTCGGCCGATCTGTCGCGTTCTTCGGGAATGAGGCCGCTCTTGAGATTGTCGAGGGAGAGGGCAATCCGATAGTCGCGAGTCTCAAAGAGCTGGGGATTGGTGAGGTAGATGGCGGTGGCGACGTCCCAATTGAAGAAGCCGCGATCCTTGAGATATTGGGCGTAGACGTCGACGTCGTGGATGTTGAGATCCTCAAGCATCTGAAGCGTATTGGCGTAAACGACGTGATGTTCGTTGTTCCCGAACGTGGTGGTGACGCCGAGGAGGTCGACGTCCTCGTGGGCGTAGAGATACATCAGCGTGAGGCCATCGTCGACGTCCGAACGGTGGACGGATAAGGTGTTATCACAGTTCAGAATGACTTTTTCCATAGGCGTTTTCGTCTCCAGCGACTGCCTAGATCTTCGGGGGACATGCTGCGTATAGGGAGTTTACACCCTTATGCCCTTTAGGTAAACTCGACCCCTCTTCGAACAGCGCGGATCCGAGACTTGACGGTTGTCAGGGCTGGGGTATACCCAGTAGGGACTTTGGGGTGTTGTGGGAGGAGATAGCGAGATGAGGGGCGCTACACGGCCGCGTCGATGTACCGTGTCTTGAAGGGATGGTCGTTTGCCGACAAGAAAACTCCGTCGCCGTGGCTCACGTTTTCGGCCCTGCGGGTCCAGCGGCGTATGCAAAGCGCTGAGTAGCAGGTGGGTCGTTCAACGATGTGCTTCTCTCTGAGCCTTACCTTCACGGATTTAGGCCCATAGCTTTCGCAACACGGCTCAACAGGTGAAGTCCCCCCAACGCCTAGGATTGACGGTCCTCCACCACTAAAAGGCGTTCGGGGGTCGTTGAGCCCACAAACTCCGCCGGGGCTTCGTAGGCCGTCGTGCTGGAGACGACCTGGTACGAGAGCAATTCGGTGGTTAGCGTGTCTTCGAAGACGAAGGGCGTGATCTCCCGCACCGTCAGATCCAGCGAGAGTGGGGTAACTGAGATGAATCGGTCGACCAGAACGGCCCGGAGGTCCGATTCCATCTCGGTCTCGCTGGGATCGCGAATGACCTGGTATGCGGGGCGGCCATCCCCGGCCTCACGGTCCGGGCGGATGGGCGTGAAGTAGCGGTAACGGGAGAGATGCGTCCGTCGCCACGGTGTGGTCGGCTCGGCGTCGGCCGGAACGTTCAGGTTGAGGACGTCGATCTGGTGGGGCATCCCTCGGTGGAGCAGGTAGGTGGCAAATCGCCGTACATAAGCCTTGGACGCTTCGTAGTTGGCCCCATCGTGACCTATCAGGTGGTAAGCCGCGTCCATCTCCAGCGAGGCGGCGAGGGCCGGGACGTCGAACGAGCTGGCCTCCAGGGCGGCGCCGACCGTGCCCGAGATCGTCACGTCGATGCTGAGATTGGCGCCGTAGTTGATCCCCGAGACGACCAGGTCCGGGACGCGAGGGGCGAACTCCAGAATGCCGTGTTCGACCGCCAGTGCCGGGCTGGCATCGACGGCGTAGGCTGTGACGCTGCGTCCGTCGATCTGTCGGTTCGTTTTTTCGAACGCGCCTGTGATGGTGTGGGGCATACATCGACCGGCGCCCGACCATTGCTGATCCGGGGCGACAACGAGCACTTCGCCAAGAGGAAGCAAGGCTTCAACGGCGGCCCAGAGCCCATCCGAGGTGATACCATCGTCATTGGTGACCAAGATTAGCGGGTGGTCCATAGGTCTGCTTTCCCTTCTCTCATAATCCTATACTCAGACATAACCCCATACTCAGACATAACCCCATACTAAGAAACGCTTCGTTCTCAGATGCTCATGACCACGCTAGGGTCGAGAGGTGTGTCAGCCAATGATAAGTATGGATGATGGGCTTTAACTCCGATTTAATCCTGTGTTAAAGGCCGGTAAAGGCTTGTTAAGGGTTTGTTAAGAAGGAAAGGCTTGTGCTTCAAATCAGGACGATGAGGAGGGTCAGACCCAGTACAATCACGCCGGCGACCGCATCCGCGACGTGATAGGTGAGTGTGGTGGCAGAGGTCCGGGGACCCCGGCTGCGGTACCCGCGTGCTTCTATCGCCAGGGCCATCGCCTCGGCGCGTTCCAGGCTGGTGAGAAATAGGGGGAGCAGCATCGGCAGCGCTTGCTTTGTGCGTTGAATGGGGCCGCCCCGCCCGGTTCCCCAGTTGGCGCCCCGGGAGGCCTGGGATTTTGCAATGCGCTCGGCCTCGTCTGCCAGCAGCGGGATAAAACGCAGTGCGATCTGGACCATCAGGACGAGGTCGTGAACCGGAAAGCCCACCCGCCCGAGAGGGCGAAGGAGGGATCGCAGCCCTCGCACCAGCTCGGTTGTGGAGAGTGTCGTGGAGAGGAGGCTGAGCGTCAGGATCAGGGCGCTGAACCGGACAATCAGGGCGACGCCACCAAGTAAGCTGACCGTCGAGATGCGGACCGGTCCCCAGCGCCATAGAAGCGTCCCGTTTCCACCCTGGACGGCGAACAGCGCTTGGATGACCGCCAGCAGCGTGATAAAAGGGAGGGGCGCTTTCAGACCGTTGAGCCCATAGCGAAGCGGCACCCGTGCCAGGGGGAGCAGGATGAGCAGGGCCCCAACGCCCGCGAGCAAGCCGCCAAGGCTGGCGGTCAAGCTCAGCGCAAGCAGGAGTACCAATCCGGCGACCAGGCGGGTCCGGGGATCGAGATGGTGGATGGGGGAGTCCGTCGGTATATATTGACCGATGGCGATGCGGCGCTGGAACTCGAAGTCGCTCATGACTGGATGGCCTCCGTCACATAGCGGCTCAGTGCCTCCGGATCGGTAAGCCCCTGCGGGATCGGCCACCCCCGGGCGCGAAGCGCATCCGCGAGCTTGGCGACGAGCGGTTGATCGAGGCCGATACCTCGCAACCGTTTGCCCTGGGCGAAGACGGCGCGCGGTGGGCCGTTCAGGATCACCGCTCCTCCATCCAGGACGGTGAGGGTCTCGGCCATTTCGGCCAGCTCCTCCATACGGTGGGAGGAGAGGACAAGCGTCATCCCGTCGGCGTTGAGGTCCCGGAGATTTTGATGCAGATCGCGGCTCGAACGGGGATCGAGCCCGGCGGTCGGCTCGTCGAGCAGCAGGGCGTCAGGACGTAGGGCAAGGATGGAGGCCAGGGCTACTTTGCGCTTCTGACCCCCGCTGAGGCTGAACGTATACCGGTCCTTGTCGGCGTCGAAGTCCAATCCCACCTGATCCATCGCCCACCGCACCCGCGAGCGTAGCGCGTCCTCCTTCAACCCCTGGAGGCGCGGTCCGTAGGCGATCTCATCCCCCACGTACTGCTCGAAAATCTGCGCTTCCGGGAGCTGAAACACCAGGCCGATCCGGCTGCGGATGGATCGTAGGTCGGTCTCCGGGTCGTTGAGGTCGACGCCGCCGACCCGAATGCGCCCGGATTGGGGCCTCAACAATCCGTTGAGATGCTGAAGGAGGGTGGATTTGCCGGCGCCCGTAGGACCGAGCAGCCCGTGCCGGTGGCCCGCCTCGATGGTAAGGGTGACGTCATTGAGTGATGGCTGGGCGAAGGGGGTGTCTTTCATATAAATATGGCTCAGGGCTTCAACCTCGATGAAGGGATGGGGGGACGTGTGAGGGGCCTCGTCCGGTGGCTCTCGGGCCACGTCGGCACGCTTCACGGGATCGAAACGACTTAGTGCATCCAGCATTTCCTCCAAGGTCAGACAATCAGCGGGGATGGTGGGGTGGTGTTGGTGGAGCGTCCGGGCCAGTTTGGCGACGGGTGGCAGATCCAGGCCCAGCGCTTCAAGATCAGTGGGATGGCGGAAGATCTCCTTGGGCGTCCCTTCGAGGGCAACCCGGCCCTCCCGCATCGCGATGATCCGGTCCGCATCCACCGTCTCCTCCATCCGGTGGGTGATGGTGATGACGGTGGTGCCCTGCCGGTGAAGGATGCGCATCATCTCCCGGACGTGCTCACGACCGCTGGGGTCGAGCATCGCGGTTGCTTCATCGAAGATGATGCAGCGAGGCTGCATGGCGAGCACCCCCGCTAGGGCCACGCGCTGCATCTGCCCGGCGGAGAGCATCCTTGGGGGACGATGGCGGGCCTGCCACATCCCGACCGATGCGAGCGCGTCCCGCACGCGTTCGCGGATCGTCGCGGTGGGGAGCGCCATGTTCTCCAGGCCAAAGGCCACGTCCTCCTCGACGAGCGACGCGATGATCTGGTTCTCGGGACGTTGGAAGACCATTCCCACCGTCTGCCGGATGTCGGGGTGGTTGGCCGCGTCGCGAGTGTCCTGACCGGCGATCCGCACGGCACCCTCCGTCGGGATCAGGAGCGCGTTGAGATGTCGGGCCAGGGTGGTCTTGCCGGATCCGTTGGCCCCGACGATGGCGACGTACGCGCCTTCCTGGATGTGCAGGGAGATCCCCCGCAGCGCAGCGGGGTCGCGGGGCCGCGCCTTGGGGTAGGTATAGGTGACGTTCTCTATGTCAATGAAGGGGCTCACGGTTGTGCTCCATCGCTCGGGGTGGGCCAGTTTGAGCCTCAAGTATAGCGGTCTGTGCAAGGAGGACAATGACCGGATCCCGGACCTCCTCGTACGTCGGCGATGATTTGGTTTTCGTGCGGTTTGGGATATGGTTTAGTTGTCTTTATGGTTAGATTGAGCGTGAATAGGTGGACTTATGATCATCAAGGAGGGGGAGGATGGCGTCAAAACGAACGCGTAAAATTGTTATTGCGGCGGTGTTGGGGGCGATCTCTGCGCTGTTAGGGTGGACACGCTGGGGGTTCATCCCCTGGTTCTCCGGCGCGTCGTTGACCATTATGCACGTGCCGGTGATCATTGGGGCCGTGTTGGAGGGCCCTGTGGTCGGCGTGGCGGTGGGGTTCATCTTCGGTGGGTTCAGCGCGCTGCAGGCGGCTATCGCGCCGACCGGGCCTACCGACGTGATCTTCACCAATCCGTTGATCTCCGTCCTGCCCCGGCTGTTCATCGGGCCGGTGGCTTGGCTCGTCTGGCGCGCGCTCAAGCGCTGGGAGGTGCCCGCCCTGATCGCGGCGGGGATTGCCGGGAGCCTGACCAACACGGTGTTGGTGCTGGGCATGATTGGGCTGTTGGGGCACGTCCCGTGGCAAGCCCTGCCTGCCCTGGCCTTGGCCAACGGTCCGTTGGAGGCAGCTGCCTCGGCCGTCATCACCCTGGCGGTGGTGGCCGCGTGGGAGCGTATTGAGGTGGGCCGCAAGGGCTCCCGATTGTGAAAGGAACGGAGATGGACGCGCTGTTCATCGTGCCGCCCGGCGACGTCCTATCTCGTGAGGAGATCGATCAAAGCGCTGATTCCCAGCGCCCCGGCGGCGATGGCGAGCTGGCGAATCAGGTATCGCAACCGCTTGCTCATCCGTCGCCGTTCGGATTGAATGGTGGGCAAGGCGCGCTCATTCGCCCATGCTCCGTCAAAGGCGCTAGCCTCCACGCCTGAGCCTGTCGACATGCCGGCGATAATGGCCGGCATCGCGGTGATTGCCGCGATCATCGCAGCCCAGAACATCCGATTGCTCCAGGCTGCTGCCGTGCACCTCGTCCCTAATAGACAGGTAAGACTGACAACCGCGAATATCGCCAGATCGATGAGGAGGACGGTGCCTAGAAATCGCAGAAGCCTGAAGTACCAAGGCTTGATGTCAGTTTCTTGATTTGCCATAGCCTACCTTTCTTGGGGGCTCAAGCGTACCAGCGTGGGGGTATTGTATATCGTTTGATACGGTTGCCAACGTGTTGGGTGCCGGCGATCTGAGATCGCGGGATGGCGTTTACCAGGCGACCGGGACCTTACGAATCCGGTACTGTCGGTCGTAGTACTGCACGAAGCGGTTCGTCTTGCCGAACTCATAGACCCGGCGGGTGACGTCGACGTCCTGCTCGCAGTACTTGAAGATCTCCTCGACCCGGCCTTGGCGCCACCAGCGGACCGCCTGCAGGCCATCGGCGCTCTTGCCGACCTGGAGGGTGGCGGTGGCGACCGAGTCGAGCTTGGGGCGGAAACCGAGGCGCTTCTGCAATCTCACCATCATGTCGCAACTGGGTAGTTCCTTAAGCACGACATCCTGCGTGTACCGCTGCAGCACCGGGTAGTCGAATCCGAAGAGATTGTATCCGACGACGAGGTCGGCTTCGCTCAGATCGAGGGCTAACTGTTCGGCATCCGCCTCGGTATAGCGGTGAAAGGCAGCGTCACGTGAGTCGTACGTGACGGCGACGGAGATGCGGAGGCGCTCCGGATGGTGGCCCCCGACCTCTTGAAAGGTGTTCTGGGTTTCGATGTCAAAATAGATGGGCATATTACACTCCTGTAGTAAGGGTATTGGTTTCGGATTGAGAATCGGCCTCCACGATCATGCCGCCGCCCAGGACCTCATCGTCACGATAGAAGACCAGCGACTGGCCCGGTGCCACGCCGTGCTGCGGGTTGTCGAACGTCACGCGGGCCTGGCGGTCGTTCAGCATCTCGACCGTCAGCGGGCTGAGTGGGGCGCGGTATCGAATGCGTCCCGTCGCCGGGAACCGGGCGGCGGGTGGGTCGCCTGCGATGAACGTCACGCCGTCGATGCGGCAGGCCGTCCGTGCCAGTTCGGCACGCGGGCCGACGACCAGCGCGTTCCGTGTCGGATCGAGCCGCAGCACGTAAAGTCGCTCGGTTGAGGCGATACCGAGACCGCTCCGCTGCCCAACGGTGTATCCCGGCAGACCGCTGTGCTCGCCCAGCCGTTCGCCGGCCTCGTTGAAGATCGGACCGGGTCGGAAAGCCTCCGGACGCTCTGCCCGCAGGGCCTCACGGTAGTCCCCGCCGCCGACAAAGCAGAGATCCTGGCTGTCCGCCCGTCCCGCGTTGGGGATCTGATAGCGGCGGGCCAACTCCCTGACGCGCGCTTTCGTCGCCAGTTTGCCGAGCGGCAGGTGCAGGCGTCTCAGTTGGGACTGACGCAACCGGTAGAGCGCGTAGCTCTGATCTTTACTGGCGGCCGTACCGGTGAAAAGGCGTGCGGCGTTGCCGGGTTCCCGGACGACTCGGGCGTAGTGCCCGGTCGCGATCCAGGCGTTCTGCAGGTCGTCGGCGGTCTCGATCAGAACCTGAAACTTGAACGTCGGATTGCACATGATGCACGGGTTTGGCGTCAAACCCCGGCTGTAGGCGTCCATAAACGGAGCGACGACGGTGTCGTAGAATCGATCGCGGAGATCGCGCACCGTGAGATCGAGCTTAAGGGCCTCGGCGACACGCCGGGCCGACGCCGCCGGGGCATCACCAGCGGTGGCCTCTGCCTCTCCGAGCTGCCATAGATTGAGGAAGACCCCATGAACCGTATACCCCTCTGCCTTGAGCAGCGCGGCCGTGACGGCGCTGTCGACGCCCCCACTTAACCCCACGACGACGTGGTCGCTGCGAAGGTCGGGGTTCCATCCATCCTTGTTTAGACGATGTTCGTTTAGACTATGCATATCATTTTTATTATACCGGATTTGACACAAAAACCCCCCTTTTTCCGAGATGAGTCGTGCGCGGCCTTTTCTGCGCTTGACATTTCTGGGGGGCAATTCTACAATAGAGTCTAGGTTTAGCTGATGCACTTGGAGATGGTTAGGGTTCATATAACAAAGGAGACGTCCAGATGGCAGAGGTAAATCCACAACCGCAGGGAAATTTGACCGATGATGATAAGCTTTGGGCACTTCTGAGTTGGATTTTCGCACCGATCGTTCCGATTATTGTGCTGTTTATGGAGGATAAGAAAGCGCGGCCCTTCCTTAAGTACAACGCTATTCAAGCATTGGTAGTTAGTGTGGTAGGATACATCATTGGTTCAGTGCTTATTCCAGTATTTGTTGGATGTGCTATTCTTCCAGCTGTCTGGGTTTATATGATTGTCCTTGCCATTCAGTCCTATCAGGGTAAGTGGGTGACCATCCCGGTGATCACCGATTTCTGCAAGAACCAGGGGTGGATTGAGTAGCTCCTGGCTTGACTGAGTTCTGACGTCTCTTGTTAGAACGTGCCTGAGGGATAGGGGGTATCTTTTTTCTACATTGTATTCTGGGTAACCGGACGGATGTAGGTGTGAGGATACGGCATAATGCCTTAGGTCGGGAGATTGGAAAGCAGTTGGTTGCGATCTGTGAACAACCGAAGGTGGCTTCCCATTGGGAAGCCACCTTCTTCATATGTATTGCGCGGTGTCTGTGGCGTGGTATACTTTGACGCTGTGTTCATAGTCGAAAGTTGTGATAGCTTATGAGTCCGATGCACGTGAAGCGTTGGCACGTCAGACCCCCTGCCCCGGCCGACTATTTGAAGCGTCTGGAACCCATCCATCCGCTCGTCGCTCAGATCCTGTTCAACCGGGGGGTGGTCGAATCCGAGCGCATTGAGGCTATGCTGAAGGGTACGTGGATCGCGCCCAGTCCCTTTAACCTGGGTGGGGTGGACGAGGGCGTTACCCTGTTAAGGTGGGCCCTTCAGGCCGGAAAGCCGGTCGCGGTGTATGGCGATTACGATGCCGATGGTGTGACAGCGACGGCTGTCCTCGTCGAGACGCTGCGCGCCCTCGGTGGGGAGGTGCATCCTTATATCCCCAGCCGGGAGCGTGAAGGCTATGGGCTCAACGCTCAGGCGATTCGCGGCCTGGTTGAGGAGGGATGCCGGGTATTGGTGACCGTCGACTGCGGCATTCGCGCGTTGGATCAGGTCGCCTTGGCGCATAGCCTGGGGATGCAGGTGGTTATCACCGACCATCACCACGTCGGTTCTGCCCTGCCCGGGGCCGATGTCGTGATCAACCCCCGTCTTCACAGTCCATCCTCCCGCTTTTCGGATCTGGCCGGGGTGGGGGTGGCCTATCGTCTGGCTCAGGGGTTGATCCGGGTCAATCATCAGGTGCCCCTCCCGAGCACGCAGCGCCAGATTGCGGAGGGCGACCTGCTCGACCTCGTTGCCCTGGGGACCATCGCCGATATGGTTTCGCTGTTGGATGACAATCACACCCTGGTCGCTGAGGGATTGGCGCGGATGCGTGGGGCCCGGAGGCCGGGATTGAGCGCGCTGATGCAGGTCGCGCGGGCGGACCCTGAGGAGGTATCGGCCCGGACCGTAGGGTTCACGTTGGCGCCGCGAATCAACGCGGCGGGTCGGCTGGATCAGGCGACTGTGGCGCTGGACCTTCTGCTGGCACCGGATATGTCGGCGGCGTTGCCGTTGGCAGAGACGGTGGATAGGCTCAATGCTACCCGTCGGGACCAGACGCTTGCCGTGCAGGATCGGGCGCGGGACGCAGTTCTTGAATCGGGTCCGTTGGAATCTTTGCTCTTCGTGGCCTCGCCGGATTTTCAACCGGGCGTCGTGGGATTGGCGGCAGGTCGATTGCAGGAGGAATTCTACCGCCCGGCTGTGGTCGTCGCGGTCGATGGTGAGCTCTGTAAGGGCTCCGCGCGCTCAATTCCGGAGTTTCACATCACGCAGGCCCTGGATGCAGTGGGGGAGATGCTGGAGCGCCACGGAGGACACGCTGCCGCGGCGGGGTTCACGGTTCGGACGTCGCGGCTGCCTGAGTTGCGACGGCGCCTTTTAGCCCTGGCACGTCAGACGATTGGAGATATGGTGCTGACGCCCTCGTTAGATGTGGATGCCGAGGTGGACCTAGCCTCTCTATCCTGGGATCTCTTCCATCGCTTGGATCAGCTGAAGCCTTTCGGATACGGCAATCCGGCTCCCCTGTTGGTCAGCCGCAACGTCTCAAACCTCCAGGCTCGGCGGGTCGGCCGGGATGGGCGCCATCTTAAGCTGGTGCTTCGCGATAGCAAAGGGGAGATCTGGGATGCGATCGCGTTTCGACAGGGCGAACGAGCGGAGGACCTTACCTCGCGTGTGGATCTGGCCTACGTCCTCGAGCGTAACGTCTGGAATGGCCGGGTTAACCTCCAGTTGAACGTTGAGGACATTCACAATATCCGCCATTGTTAGGGGGACCGGAGTTCATATGCGAGCGTTGGTCACAGGTGCGACAGGATGCGTGGGGGCGAACGTCGCCGAAGCGGCCCTTGAGGCCGGCTATCAGGTGCGGGCAATGCGGCGCACGACCTCTTCATTGACGGCCCCCGATGGGTTAGACGTCGATTGGGTGACCGCCGATCTGATGGATCCTGATTCGCTGACCGAGGCGGTGGCGGGATGCGATCTCGTCTTGCATTGTGCCGGCATCGCGCAGTATTGGCGCAATCGTCCTCATAGAATCTACACGGTCAATGTCATCGGGACGCGAAACCTGCTTCAGGCAGCGCTGGACGCAGGGGTTGATCGGCTCGTATTGACCAGTTCCGTAGCGGCTCTCGGGATCCCCGAACGGTCCGGAACGCTCCTCGATGAGGGCGCGGATTTCAATCTGGCTCCGAGGCGGTTTCACTATGGACACAGCAAGGTTCTGAGTGAAGCACAGGTTCAGGGGGCGATTGAGCAAGGCTTGGATGCGGTAATTGTCAACCCCGCCACGGTGATAGGGCAGCGGGACGTCCATTTTGTGGGAGGCGAGATTCTGCGCGCGGCCACCCGGGGATGGGCCTTGGTGGCCCCGTCCGGGGGGATGGGAATTGTCGATGCAAAGTCCGTGGGGGTTGGGCACATATTGGCTGCGGAGCGGGGTCGGACCGGCGAGCGGTATATTCTCAATGGAACGAATCTCAGCCATCGCCGCTTGATGACCATTGTCGCCGAGACCGTGGGTAAGCGTCCCCCGGTCGCTGTGCTGCCCCGTACGCTGTCGGGTTTCCTCCTGATCCTCCTGCGCGGGTATGAGGCGCTGGGAGGGCGTCGGTTGGTGATGTCGAGCAATCAGTGGCAGCTCAGTATGCACAAGCTCTATTTTGACGGGGCGAAAGCATCGCGCGAGTTGGGCTTCGAATCCGCGTCCGCGCAGGAAGCCGTCGAGTCGGCGTGGCAGTGGTATCGGGCGCACGGGCTTCTGTAGAGAGAGTGATGGATCGCGATGTACATTAAGCCCGACCGTAAGCTTCGCCGTCATCGGGGTCACCGCCGTGAACCCCGGCGCTACCGTTTCGTGTGGGTGGTGCTGCTGTTTCTGATCTTGGGAGCGGTGAGCTACGTTGGATATCTTGCGATGTTCCGGTGGGATGCTCAGACCGCGGCATTCCCCACGACCACCCCGATGCCCACCCCGACGCCCTCCGTCGGCTACCATATCTCCGAGGCCGAGGACGCGGTGTACCGGGGTTCGATCACCGAGGCGATTGACGCGTATCGGCGTGCTCTGAATCTCGAGCCCAATCAGACGGAGGCCTATATTGAGCTGGCCCGCCTTTTGACGCTGTACGGGAAACCCGAGCGGGCGCTGGAGATGGCACAGCAGGCGCTTGTCCGACAGCCGGACAGCGCCCGCGCCCTGGCGGTTTTGGGACGGGCTTATGATTGGTTGGGGATGCCGGATGAAGCGGTGCGAATCTGCCGGCAGGCGGTACAGGCCGATCCGACGTTGGCTGTGGCGTATGCGTATCTCGCTGAAGCCCTGGTTGATAACGGTCAGTGGTTCTCGGCTAATGATGCGATCGCTACCGCGCTGGAGCTGGATGACACGAGTGTTGAGGTTCTCCGTAATCAGGGCTACGTGCTGGAGAGTCAGGGGAACTACTATGGGGCGATCGACGCCTACCGCGATGCACTGGAGATCGATGAGCGTGCGGTTCAGCTTTACATGGCGATCGGCCGGAATACTGCCGCCCTCGGTAATCTCTATGGGGCGGAGGAGGCCTACGCGGAGGCGGTGGAGATCGCCCCCGATTATGCGATCGGCCTCGATTGGCTGGGCTGGACGCAGTTGCTTCTGGGTGACTACGAGTCGGCCGAGGTGAATCTCCTGGCGGCGATCGAGGCGGATGAGACGTTGGGGAGTGCCTACAGCCATCTGGCGACGCTCTACTTCCAACAGCGGAACTACGAGGACGCGATTGAGCTTTTTAAGCCCGGTATCGAATATATGGAAGCGCTTTCCCGCCGCCGGGTGGTCCGATTCGTCATCACTGCGGAGACGGCTAATGAGGTTGGGACCCGTCCTGTTGGCGACGAGGTGGCCCGGGTGGACGTAGAGCATCCTCTGGCGGTGGAAGGCCCCCTTCGTGGGCAGTTCACGGGATCCTACGCGGATACTTCCGTGGAAGGGCGCTTCCGCTTTGAGGTGATGGACGGGCGGTATCATATTGTCCTCACCTCCTTGCCCCCCGTGCCTCAGGGGAAGGTCTTTATCGGATGGTTTGTCCCCCTCTACACGCCGGAGGGGACGATGGTGCGCACGGAGCCCGTTTTCCCCTCTCCCGGCGGAGCCTTCGAGCGTCGGGATACCACCGGTGTCGTTCAGGGCCCGCCGATTGAGAACTACTACACGTTTGCGCTTTCCTACTATCTGCTCGATCAGTGCGAGCAGGCGATGCCCTATATCCAAACGGCGCTGCGTATCGACCCCGAGGACGCAAATGCGCTCAAGACCCTGGACCTCTGTCGTGAGTGAGACCTCATCCAGGAACGTGAATGGTAGAAACTCTCCCAAGCCGCCTTACGCGTGGCTGTGGCTCCCTCTGGCCCTTGGCGCCCTTACTTTGATCTATCGCGCGATGGTCGCAGGGCGCGTGCTAGCGACAGGCGATCTGCAGACGTACTTCTATCCCTATTGGTCGGAGATCATCCGATCTTTGCGTGCGGGCGAGCTGCCGCTTTGGAACGCTTATCTCTTCGCCGGTGCGCCGCTTTTGGCCAATTCACAGGCTGGCGTCTTCTATCCGCTGAATTGGCCCCTCTGGTTGATGGCGGGTTGGACGCCGCTTGAGGCCGTCCGGGTCCTGCACCTCAGTGTGCTGCTTCACCTGGCATTGGCGGCGCTCACGATGAACGTGCTGGCACGACGGTTGAACGTCTCCCCCTTCGCGGCTGCGTTGAGCGGTCTCTTCTATGCCGGGAGCGGCTTCCTTGGGATCCACGTGGAGCATCTCAATCAGCTTCAGGGTCTCGCCTGGCTGCCGCTTATGCTTTTGCCGAGTCGGGTTGAGGCCTCGATGCCTTTGAAGGACGGGAAGGGGACAGGTAGGTTTCGAACCTCCCCGATCTCGGTCATTGCCTGGGCTCTTATCCTCCTGACCGGGCACACTCAGACGGCGTTTATCGCTGCGGTCGCGCTTGCGTTGTGGCGCGGTGGGTTCCTGGTGCGGCGGCTTCGGCGGCGACGAGAGAGCGGGGCGGTGATGGCTGCGGTCAGCGGCCTCTTGCCGTTCGGCCTGGGCGTCATCGCCGCGATGGTCCAATTAATCCCCACTTTGCAATTGGCGCAGTTCTCAACTCGGAGTGGGGGCTTGCCCTGGCGGGAGGCGGTCTCATTTTCTGTCGCGCCCTGGTTGTTACATCGCGTTCTCTTGCCGCCTTATCTGGTCACCCTTTATTTGCCCGAGGGGGTGGCTTACCTGGGGATCAGTGGCTTGATTCTCGGTGGGATCGGCCTCGGGTGGGGCCTCTACCGCCGACGTCCCCAGGACGTTGGCCTTGCTTTCCTGATTGGAGGGGGCGTGTTCCTGGCGTTGGGCGGGTATAACCCGCTCTATACGTTGGCAGTCCGCCTTGGGGTGCCGGGACTGGTTCACTTTCGGGCGCCGGCCCGTTTTCTGGCTCTTGTCGTTGTTGGTGGTGCGCTGGTGATCGGTCGGGGTGCCGATGTGTTGGCAGCCGGGCTGCCGTCAAAGGGTTACGGTCGCCGTGCCGGCTTGGCAGCCGTCTGGCTGATCAGCGTCGCCGAGTTGGTTGGGTCGGGGACATTTCTCCCACACGCCGATGCTACCGCGCCGGCCGCTTACACCGATCTCCGGCCTGCGACGGCATTTTTGGCCTCGGCAGCGCGGGAGGATCGGGCCAGAAATCGCCCCCCAGGCCGGTTTTTGAGTATCTCGCAGATGCTCTTTGAGGTAGGGGATAAGTCAGAGACAGCGCTGATCTACGGTGACGCCCTTTCGGAGGGCGCGCTGTGGGCGCTCTGGGTCTCCGCAAAACAGCGTGAGGTGCTTACCCCCAATCTGCCGATGGCGTTTGGTGTGCCGGCTGTGGATGGATACGATGGCGGCTTGCTCCCTTTGCGTCACTATGGTGCGTTCTCGCGGTTGCTACTGCCCGAAGGGACCCTGGATGGCAGGCTCCGGGAGAACCTGGTGGGTATTCCGGACGCCCGCTTGCTCTCCCTGCTAGGCGTTAGATTCTTGCTGACCGATAAGACGGCAGATGCCTGGGTGGACGGCGTATTCTATGATCGACAGTTTCAGCCCGAGCTCCAACCCGGTCAACGGTTGGGGGTCGCCTCCCTGCCTTCTGATTTTGACGCCAACGCGCTGGGGCTTTTGTATGCGGGAAACGGGGGGCAGGTCACCTTGACCCTGGACTCTGGTGAAGTCATCCGCGATCTTCCCGCTGTATCGATGGGGGAGGCCGGGATGAAGGTGATGAGGCTTCGCTGGTCCGATGCTGAATCTGTCACCGCACTGACCGTCCAGGCTGGTTCTTTGCCGCTTGCTCTGGGAGGGGCGAGTTTGATCGACGAGCGGACCGGAGCGTTCTACCCGTTGGTGCTCTCCGACCGATTTGAGATGGCGCACTCGGGCGATATCAAGATCTATGAGGGCGTTCGGGCGCGTTCGTGGGCCACCGTGCCGGGGCGATGTCGGGTCGCGGCGTCCGAATCTGAGGCCCTGACGTGGATGAAGGATCCGGCTTTCGATCCTGAAGCGACGCTCATCTTGGTCGATCCGGAGAGTCAATCTGTTACCAAACGCTCCGAGTCCCCGTCCTCGGGGACGGTTTCTACAGGACTCCGACGATTCAAAGCCTTTATGAAACAGGGGCGTACCGATATTCCTCAATCGACTGAGGATAGATGGCTCGATGGGTGGTGTGAGGATGGGGGCGAAACCGACGCGCTGACCGCTTCGGTCGGCCGGATTCACTATCGTCCGGGCACTATCGAGGTTGAGACCTCAACCTCGGCCCCGGCGTTTCTCCTGGTGAAAGAGGCCTGGTATCCGGGTTGGCGCGCGGTTCTCCGGTCGGATGCCGAGAAGGCCAGTCCCGGTCGGGAGGTTCCCGTTGTCCGGGGGGATCTGATGATGATGGCCATCCCGTTGCCCGCAGGACGATGGGAGGTTGAGTTGACCTATCGCCCGCAGGCTGTAAAGTGGGGGGCGGTCTTGAGCGCCGTCGGTTGGCTGGGGATTGGGCTTTACGCCAAGTCTGCCTCGGCTCGTCAGGAGTGAGTGGGGGAAGCGCGTCCCTCCGGTTGGAGCTCAAGGTATAGGGCGAGTTAGGGGCATGAGGTAAGAATGAGGTGAGAGATCGGAATGAAACGACATTATCCGGATATGCCAGTCCCATCCGTTGCAGCGGTGATCCTCCGGGGCGATCAAATCCTGCTTGTGAAACGACGCAACCCACCCAGCGCGGGGCGGTGGAGTATCCCCGGTGGCGTGCAGGAGGTCGGCGAGCGGACCCGAGAAGCGGTGAAACGTGAGGTTTGGGAGGAGACCGGGTTGGACATCGACGTGTTGGGGCTCTCACAGGCCGGCGATGTGATCCGGTATGATGACGAGGGACGCATCACGTATCACTACGTCATCCTCTACTATCTTGCGGTCTCCACCGGGGGCCGGCTGCAGGCTGGCGATGATGTCAGCGAGGTGGGATGGTTTACCCTGAAGGAGGCGGAAGTGCTCTCCTTGCCCAACGGGATGATGGATATCCTACTCCGTGCCCTTCGATATAAAAAGCAGCGGTTCGGATAATTCCCAGCTCTGCATCGCAGCGTCAGGGGCGGATGGGAGATACAAGGAGCCTCTCGGCTTCCCTTGCGCTCGCGGTCACGTCTCAAGTCATTTGCTTTGTGGGCCAGTCCGATTACAATAAGGAGTGTTCACTATCCCTTTTCAAACCTTAACGGAAAAGTTACAAAACGGTTTATAACTTTATAGATTCCATGCTGGCTACCTATCACTTTCAAAGATAAGGTCTGAAATGCAATCTCAACGGCTTGTCGAAGCGCGTATGCTGTCTAAACCAGTCCATACCCAGGCGAAAGTAGCTTTTATC
>DAOTTS010000091.1:0-10032 GCA_034437735.1 Anaerolineae bacterium | reverse complement strand
AAAAGTCATCAAATAGATGCCCATGAAAACAAAGCATCGCTTTAGCTATTCACGATTACGATCATATTCTTGAAACCATAACCCTGAAAGGAGGCGATAGACAATCTATATCTAAACTTCCCAGAAGATGCTTCTCGAAGCATGCCAAAGTACTCAGGGTGGTTAGTCGCAAATAACCTCAAGGCAAAAAGCTGAAAGAGTACGCACAAGTTTACACTCAGGAGGGCTCGATATGCGTAGGAAACTATGGACAAGGGTAGTACTGGTGGTCTTGCTTACTTCTCTGTTTGGTTTTGCTCAAGCAGAAGCGGCCCCAGGAGTTGACGAGAACGGAGGAGTGCGGGTTATCCTGGAGCTGGACAAAGCCCCGTTACTTGGGAATCAAGATTTTGCTCCTATGGGTGTGGGGAATCAGATTGACGTAAACAGCCCCGCCGCACAAGCTTATGTAGAAGAGCTCAAATCGGATCAAATCACACTTGCGCGGACAGCCAGTCGCGCCATCCCGGGCGCAAAAATGGCTCAGTACCTCGATGAAAACGGTGTCGTCCACAATCTTGGGTACCAGGTTGCCTTCAACGGCATCACCCTCAAAGTTCCGGACGATAGCCGCGCGACGATCAAGCAGCTTATGCAGCTGCCCGGTGTTAAGATGGTCTATCCGGCTCAGGAATATGAAATCAATATGGACGCCAGTCTTCCTTTGATCGGACTGGGTGATCCAGAAGCAGGCACCGAGACCCCTAATGGCCTATGGGATCTTCTCGGTGGCCCGGAGCAGGCTGGCGAAGGTATCAAGGTCGCAGTCCTGGATACAGGCATCGACATCTATCACGACTTCTTCGATCCCACCGGTTTTAGCTATCCTGCCGGATATCCAAAGGGTAACCAGGCTTACACGACCGAGAAGGTCATCGTTTCCCGCGCTTATTACCGCGCGGACGATCCGCCGGTGTACCCCGATCCCCTTGACCATAACGGGCATGGATCGCATACCTCCGGCACAATCGCGGGCAATTACGGCGTGACGGCCACGGTGGGCACCTATGACCAGGTCGTCAGCGGTATGGCGCCTCAAGCCCAGCTGATGAACTATCAAATCTTTTATCAAGCCACCAGTGGCTCGCAGTCCGCTTGGAACGCAGAGATCCTCCAGGCGCTGGATGATCTCGTATTGGATGGCGCAGACGTCACCAACAACAGTTGGGGTGGAGTGGATAATTTACTTGTCCACGCCGATCCTATCGCGCAAGCCTTCCAAAACATCATCGATCACGATATTGTGGCGGTCAAGAGCGCCGGCAATGCCGGGCGAGGACAGGGTAGTGCCGATCCCGCCGGGCCGGATGACATCCTGCTGGTAGGCGCTACGACGACCTCACGCAACTTCGGCAACGCTCTCGACGTCACAGCACCAACCACGATCACCATCCCCCCCACCGTCACCAACGTCCTTGCGACGGAATCCGTCTTTACGCCAGCCATCACAGAGACCGTTGGCCCCGAGACCTATGTCTACGTGGGTCGTCTCGAGCCAGCCAATTACGAAGGGTGTAATCCCTTCAGCGCTTCAGCTGCTGCCGAGATATCGGGCACCATTGCCTTGATCTCACGAGGTAGCTGCGCTTTCGTTGACAAGGTTGAGAACGCGTACGATGCAGGGGCGGTTGGCGCCGTCATCTTCAATAACGTCAAGGGCGCGCCACCCATCGTGATGGGTGGAGATCCCACTGCCAAGACGGTCATTCCCGCGTTTATGGTCGGCAATGAGCCCGGCTCAAATCTCGCGATGTGGGATGCAAAGTATCCTGGTGAAGCCGAGCTGCAAATCGGGGCTGAGACCACCAAAATCCCCGATGCCAAACCGGCCGACATCATCGCCGACTTCAGCGCCAGCGGACCGGACATCGCGCTCAACATCAAGCCGGACATCGTCGCACCGGGCGTAGACATCCTCTCCTCGGTAGACGGCAATGAGTGGGATCTCTACCAGGGCACCAGTATGGCAGCCCCCCACGTGGCCGGCGCCGCGGCGTTACTGCGCGACCTCTATCCCGGTTGGTCCGTTCACGAGATCAAGAGCGCGCTGATGACCACCGCAAAGGTCGACGGGCTCTACAACGATTACCCCCAGACCGACCCGGCAGGCGCCATGGATCGCGGCGCGGGTCGCATCGACCTGGTAGCGGCCGGTGATCCCGGCATCGTGGTCGATATGCCCAGCCTCAGCTTCGGTGAGATGGAACCGGGTACCGTGATGACGTACACAGTCACCGCAACTAACCTCTATACCATGAGTCATAGCTACACCACGGCCATCAGTGAGACCGGTGACATGACGACCATGGCCAACTTCACCCTCACCGTCGCACCGGGAACCATCGCCATTGATGACGCCGGCGATGATACCCTCGACGTCGTGATGGAGATTCCCACAGACGCCGCACCTGGCGACTACGAGGGCCTCGTCTGGCTGCGTCACGGCCCGCACGAAGCCCACATTCCGGTTTGGGTTCGCATCGTTCCGTCACAGACTGCGGCCGACGTGCTTGTCATCGACGATGATTTCTCAGCATTTGGCCTCCCCGATTACGTGCTTACCTATACCAATGCTCTAGACAGTCTGAACGTGAGCTATGACGTATGGAGCACGGATCTGGCCTGGTATTTCGCTACTGGAGAGACGGGCGGTTTACCGGACGTCGCGACCCTGCAAGCCTACGATTCGATCCTCTGGTTCACCGGGGACAGCTTCTACTCCTACTACAACTACGGCGCGATGATCGACGACCGCTGGGCGATGCTGGACTTCCTGCGCAGCAGTGGTGGTAAGTTGGCCGTTTTCGGACAGGATTTCAGCGGCTACCAGCTCAACGGCGATCCGGATATTCCCTATCTTCCCGCGATCGGCCTCTCCGGCGACATTCTAGGCGAGGACACCTTTGACCTGGCGGCTGGCGTACCCGGCGCGGACGTACGTGGTGTGTTGAACTCGCCATTCGAAGGCATCTACCTTGATTTCTCCGGCAGCACGCAAGCATACGTCGACGAGCTCCTACCAGCAGGCGTTGACAGCCAGGGACTGGATTACGGCGGTCGTCCCGCCCTAGAAGCACTCGTCCCCGGCGCGGACGATGCCGGTATCGTAGGCGTGATCCGTCACGTCGAACCCACGCTGGAGAACATGGGCGTCTTCGACAGCCCAGACTACCGCACTGCGTTTATGTCCTTCGGCCTAGAGGGTATCAATGAGGCTAACAGCACGATCACCCGGGTCGGGTTGGTCGAGGCAATCCACGAATGGCTGATGGATGAGGTAACCGTAGAGATCGAAGAGGGCGCCGGCGGCGCAGCCAACAGCATCATCGCCATCAAGGCCAATGCCACGTCCTCCACCGATGCAGCGTTTACCCAATTCCGTTGGGACTTCGGTGATGGCACACCGATAGCGACGACAGCCGGGGACGAAGTTTACCACCTCTTCATCACATCGGGGACGTACACGGTCACGGTCGAAGCGATGGACGCTTACGGACATAAGGCACTGGGTATGGGTCAGGTGGTCGTCAACGAAGGTGTAGACGGCGATAGCAAAACTGACGTGACGCCCAACGCGATGCCGAAACCCAACGACGAGATCCAACAGACCATCTTGATGCGCAGCGTCGTTCCGACGCCCACCACCGTACTGTTGGTCAACCCCTTGCCCGATAACACTGAATATGTGACCCACACAGGGAGCACGTGGGTCGATAATGTCACAACGATGGGTTTAACCGCTGACATCGGGACACCGGGTGGCAACACTATCTCCGTTCAGAACTCCATCTACCTAACCCACACCTTCAACGCCGCCAATGAGGTCTTCACAGCAACGCTGACCTATCGCGTCAAGCCTGGTACATCGGCAAGCGAGGACATTGTTAACGTCTCCCAATTCTGGGTCGGCGATAACGATGACTACTTCGAACGCAAGACAGCCGTTGACCTTTGGAGTGATGTCTTCCTGCCTTTGATTATGAAGTAGCAGAGAAAGCCACCAAAAGTCGACAGATCCGGGGAGGGCCGCTGGCCCTCCCCTTTTTTAATGGATGGCCATGAGTTCGAAATGGTAAACACAGACAAACAAAAGCACACAAACAATGCACAAAAAACTCTACTCAATTGCTATCATAATCATACTCTTGATTCGGGTCTTTTTTCAACACACCGGCCTCGCTGACGCCCGAGCTACCTCGATCGATCTATCAGTCGGTAGAGAGCCTCTTGAGACTCAAACCTGGTCCCCAACTGGTACCCGTGACAGCGCGGACGCTGTCGTGATTATTGAGTTGGAACCCTTGCCTCTCGCCACTTATGTGACGCAGCAGCTGGGAACGGGCAGAATCGAATTGTCGCAACACGAGATCCGAGCTTACACCACGCAAATCGACAAGTTTCAGAACCGGATCGTTGAAGCACTGAGCAAACTCGGTGTCAAAAGCGTCATCTCACGGTACTCGGTCGCCTATAACGGCTTGCTCGTTCGGATGGATCGCAGCCTCATCGAGGACGTCCAAGCGGTCGATGGCGTGAGAGCCGTCCATCCCGCCCCCCGACACACACCTCATTTGGGAACCAGCGTACCCTACCTCGGCATCCCAGGTATCTGGGAAAGCCTGGGTTACACGGGTGAGGGGGTGACGATTGCCGTGATCGACACCGGCATTGATTACACCCACGCAGCCCTGGGGGGCAGTGGAGACCCAAACGATTACGCGCAGAACGACCCAGACCACACCGACGATTATCCCTTTCCCACCGCTAAAGTGGTAGATGGGCACGACTTCGCCGGCACGGACTATAATGGAAACAACGCCCCCACGCCGGATCCCGACCCCCTCGATGAATACAGGTACGGTCACGGCACTCACGTCGCGTCCATCGCGGCAGGTATTGCCGCAGGTGAGGTGATGACCGGCGTCGCGCCCGGTGCCAACCTCATCGCTCTCAAAATCTTTGGGCAGACCGGATCCTCTTATCTGACCGTCGATGCTATTGAATGGGCCGTCAGCCACTATATGACGGAGGGTACCCCTGAAATTCTTAACCTGTCGATCGGGTCGAATTACGGGGCCAACGATCCGGAGATCGACGCGATCAACAACGCCGCCGCAGTCGGCATGGTGGTCGTCGCCTCGGCGGGCAATGCGGGCGACACGCCCTATATCGTCAGTTCCCCCTCAGTAGCAGACGGGGCCATATCCGTCGCATCCAGCACGATCCACGCCTATTCAGCAGCGGCTTGGGACACCCAAGATGGGGTCGCGATCTCCTCCGATAGCATCAGCAGCTTTTCGTCACGGGGCCCGAGAGGGGTAGATTCGGCGCTGAAACCCGAAGTCACCGCCCCGGGACGAGCGATCTACGCAGCCAAACAAGGATCGGGGACCGAAGCCATGGGGATGAGCGGCACATCCATGGCCGCCCCCCACGTCTCAGGATTGGCGGCCCTGATGGTTGAAGCGGAAACCCGATCCCCCGTTCCCAATCCCCCACTTACCCGCCCTCAGAGAATCAAAACGGCCATGATGAATACAGCCTCGGATCTGGGTACCAACGCTCAAATCCCGCGCCAGGGTGCAGGCCGAATCTCCCCCCAGGCCGCGATCCGAACCATAGCCAGCGATGGAATCCCAATGCTCGCCTATGCGGATCCGGACGTGGTCTCGGCTAACTGGGGGATCAGCGCATGTAATCAGGATCGGTGCGATCTCAGTCAGGACATCACCGTATGGAGTGGATATATCGGCAGTCCGCTGACCTATACCGCTGAAGTCTCCCTGCAAACGGAGGCTATGCTTCAGACGGTGGACATCACGACCACGAAGGAACTTACAGAGGCAATCACTGTTAATATATCACCGAACAACCTGGTCTTGGATACGTCGAGTGGACCGGTAACAGAGACGATCAAACTCACGCTCACCATCGATGGCACGGCATTTCCGGTGGGTTTCGGCGTCCTGGAGGAAATCTACGGATTCGTGACACTGACGCCGGACGCCAGCACCCAATCGACGAATCCGACGCCTCACGAGATGCGGATCCCCTTCTACGCCATTCCACGACCTTACACAATTCTCACCGATATTGGGACCAACACGTCCATAACAACCCCAGCTGCATTACGCATGAATGCAACGCTCAGCGAGACAGGACCGATCAGCACCGGACTCAACACGATGCCGGCCCTGGCCTACGAGCCGGCCGGTGCACTTCGGATGATGGGAATGGACTACAAAGGGGAAGATGAAATCTACGGCGACATCCTCGCGGCAGCATTCAACACCTATGCACCTTGGCCCACACCCCAGCCCTACTTTATCAAACTCAACCTCTACTTGGACGTCGATGAGGACGGTATATACGACTACCGCCTCTCGAATTCTAACCTGGGTACGTACAACGATAAAAAGGACACGGATGAATGGGTCATTGTGCAGCACGACCTATCTAATAATGGCGTGAGCCTTGCCAGCCCCTATCCCATCGATACGGACTACGGTGCCAACGTGATGACTTGGTATCTGCCGGCGACTCAAAACGGCCTCGGTGAGGGGAACACGGCCTTTGATTATCTTCTACAAGCTTTCGACTATACAACGGGACATCACAGTCAGGTCTCGGGTCGTTTTAACTACGCTCGACCCGCCTATACAATCACACTAACCCGTCGACCAGGTGAGATCCTACTCGAATCCTCCCTCACTGACTTTGCGGACTATGGATACATCCTACCGATGGGAACGATGCTGATCAACGACAGTGGAGACCCACGCGGCATCGAAACCGATCAATACCAGGCGCGCTTCTTTGCAGGTCCGATTCTGGCATCGATTTATCTACCGCTTATGCTCCGCTGAGATTGTCGGCGTGCAGATTCAAAAAGGGGGGGCCACCGATGGCCCCCCTTTCTCTCACCTTCTGGATCCCATTTAGGACTATGATCCAGGCATCTACACATACTTCACATCCAAACCTATGCTTCAGCGATCAAGTAACCACCTCCACCATCTGGTGCCCCTCAACCGCCGGCACCACGAAGCTGACCCGCCCATCCTCGACCTCAAAGTCCAGGGACTCGCCCGCCGGCACGCACGTCACCCCGGCGACCTCGCCGTCAACCCGGACCGAGACCGGAATCTCGTAGATCGGCAGCACGTCCTCGATCACGTCGAAAGCCTCGCCGCGCCGCTCGGGCACGTAGTGGAGCACGTGGAGCACGGTGCGTGAGGGGTCCGTCTGCCGGTTGAGCGTCGCGATCGCCGAGGTCGGCGCCTCCAGGGTCACCAGCGGATCCGGCAGCAGGCGCGCCAGCGCATTGAGCACGAGATGTTTGCACCAGCGCGGCGCCCGGGTCTGGTACTGGGTGAAGATCGGGTGCGAGAAATAGATCACCTGCCCGCGCTGCACGACCGCCGGATGCGCCACCTCTCCGGAGGACGGCGTCTGGCGGTGCGAGCAGTAGTGCTTATACGTGCGATCGAAATACGAAGCGACCACGTCGGCGAGCACCTCGCCGCCGGCGGCCTCGATCGCCATCCCCCGCATGTACATCACGTGCTCCGTCTCGGGCAGTCCGGCGCCCAAGGCCGCTCGGGGCACGACATACTCCGCGTAGTTGTTGGAGGAGTACTCACGCCCCCGAGCGAGCTGTCCGTCCACGTCCATCGGGCCCGGACCGGTCAGCCGGACGCCCAGCGGGTCCAGCGTGAATGCGGTCCGCGCGCGGTCCATCCCCGACGCAAAGGACGCGATCAGCGCCCCGCCCGCGTCAAGATACGCCTCAAGCTTAGCCGCGAGCGCCCCGTCCACCGGAATCGCATCAGGGAGGATCAACACCTGATAGCGGGAAAAATCGGCCTGATCGTCGATGACGTCGAACTGGTACCGGGGGCCGCCGTCCGCCAGACCCTCCTGGAGCATCCGGGTCACCCCCATCATCGGGCGGAAATCGACCTCCCGCCGGGACAGCACCGATTGAAAGGCCTCGGGGGTCAGGACGCCGATCTCGGTGACCGCGTCCGCCCCGGCACACCAGGGCTCCTTCGCCTCCACCGCCTCGTACACCTGCCCGATGAGTTCGTACGTATGCGGATCGAGCGTGCCCTTAGGCAGCAACTGATCGCCGACACAGCACTTGGCGTTGAGCGCCAGCATTTGAAAGCACTCGAACTCCAGCGCGGCGCGATTCTTGAAGGAGTGAAAATCCCCCCACGAGGTGTGAAACTTCCCGGTCATCCCCAAGAAGTCCTTGCCCAGGGTGCGAGCGTACCGGGCCGCGATGGGGAAGTGCAGATAGCCCCACCCACCGCTGGGCAGTGATTCCAGCTCAAGGTGCGTAAAGTCCTCGATGACCTTCCGATGGCGCGGCCCTACGTGGCCCGAGTTGTAGAAGACCAGGGCCTCCGGTTCGCGCTCGTGGACGAACGCCGTCATCTCATCCAGGAAAGTCTGAAGCACCTGCTCCGCGTACGCGCGGCGGTCGGAGGCATCGGAGGGCTCCAGGCCCTCCTCCAACATCCCCTGTTTGCAGTAGCGGCACGAGCAGTCCCTGGCGTCGACGATGTCGAACCAGAAGCCGTCGATGGGCAAGGTGTCGATCACCACCTGCACGAAGTCCTTCAGGTGCTCGACGTAGGGTGAGTTCAGGCACAGCAGATGATAGAAGCCGTCCTCGTACGGCCCCGGCCCTTGCAGCTGACCCTCGGGGGTCACGACCCGCCACTCGGGATGGCGCCGGGCCACGTCCTCATTCCACTGTACCGTGATGTAATAGGGCGTCCGAATATCCCGCGCGTGACAGGCCTCCACCTGCTCGCGGAGCAGATCCCGCGTCAGGTGAGGATGGCACGCGTCCGCAAACGCATCGTTCTCAAAATAAGCCCATCCGTGATGCCCGCGTGCGAAAAGGTTAATCGAGTCCACGTGGGCCTGGGCCAGCGTCTCCGCGAAGACCTCCGGATCGAAGTCGTCGCCGATACCCTCAATCGCCTCGCTGGTGTGAAAGTCCAAGTGTATCTGTCGAAATCGCAGCTCGTCCATCCTATACCTCCTCGAACCTCAGTCCTCAACAACGGGGGTCAAACGTACAAACGCTACATCGTGTTGATCCACACGGGTCGTGAAGCTGCCCGTGAAGACGCCCAGATCCTCGTGCGTCCAGAGGTCGCGCACCCGGCAGGGGCGGCGGTCGTGCACGCCCAGCGACTCCCACGCCACGGCGACACGACGCCCGTCCCGCGCCCCGAGATTGAACATCCCGACGGCGATCGAGCCGTCCTGCAGCGGCTTGGCCCAGACGTCAACGATCTCCCGGGCCCACGGCACCTTCCCCACCCGGTATCCCTGCCGGCCCAGCGGATCCTGGTTGACGGCGATGGCCTCGGGGTTGAGCAGGATCTCACGCGTCGCGGCGTTCATCGACCGCACGTCACAGCCGATCATCAGCGGCGAGGCCAATAAGCACCAGAGGGTGAAATGGCTCCGGTACTCCGCATTGGTACACCCGCCCCGGGCCACATTGCCTTTGCCGTACATCCCAACGACCAGCATATCCGGATCGTTCCAGCGACCGGGTCCGGCATAGGCATGCAGGCCCGCCTGCTGCTCGAAGCCGATCTTCACAATGGATTCCCAATTATCGCTGATATCACCGGTGGTGCGCCACATATGCCCCCCCACCTTGGCCCCCCACGTCCAGGGATCGTGTTTCCCCCATTCGCAGAGGCTGAAGAGGATGGGACGCCCGCAGGTCCGGAGCGCCTGGCCCATCCGCTGATAGAGCTGCGGGCCGTTCACACCCGGCGGCGCATAACAGAAGTCGTACTTCAGGAAATCCACGCCCCATTCCGCAAAGGTCCGGGCGTCGACCTCCTCGTAGCCGTAGCTGGCGGGCTTGCCGGCGCACGTATGACTGCCGGCACAGGAGTAGATGCCGAACTTGAGGCCCTTCTCGTGGACGTAATCCGCCAGGGCCGGGATGCCGTT
>DAOTTS010000090.1:0-46367 GCA_034437735.1 Anaerolineae bacterium | reverse complement strand
TCGAGGCCGTGCTTTGAAAACGCGCGGTTATCATTCACTTGTTATCGACCATTCCCCAATGACCACCCTGAGTCCGTTTAGATAGATTGTTTTATTATTATACCACCTTTTATAATTAGTTTAAAGTTATAAAACCGTTTTCAATCAAACCGGCTCACGCGAAAAGAGCGCTGATGACCGTCATCAACGGTCGATGACGGTCATCAGCGCTCTTGGATACTGCCCAGAACGAAGCGGGTCGCTAGCGGCGCGTCTTGGATGAGAGCACGTGGGTCGCGCTGCCCAGGAAGAGCTCCGCAACCTCCCCTTCGGTCTCGGAAAGCGTCGGATGCGCGTGGATCGTCAGCGCCATATCCTCTGCCAACGCACCCATTTCAATCGCCAAGACACCTTCCGCAATCATCTCGCCGGCCTCGCGGCCGACAATGCCGAATCCCAGAACCCGACCGCTCTCAGGATCGACGATCACTTTGGTCAACCCCTCCGGTACATCCATCGTCAAGGCACGACCCGAAGCCCGCCAGGGGAAACGGGCAACTTCCACGTTGCGATCCGCCTTCTCCGCCTCCTGCTCGGTCAATCCGGCCCACGCCAGTTGGGGATCCGTGTACACCACGGCCGGAATCGCTGCTGCATCAAAGGCCGCAGGAAGCCCAGCGATCACCTCCGCCGCGATTTTACCCTCGTACATGGCCTTATGGGCCAACATCATGCCCCCTACCACGTCGCCGATCGCGAAGATGCGATCGTCCGCCGTAAGCTGCCGGTCGTCCACCTGAATGAAACCGCGATCGTCGACCTCGACGTCGGTGTTCTCCAGGCCGAGGTTGCGGGAGTTAGGCCGGCGCCCGATCGCAACCAAGACCCGATCGAACGTCTGGACCTCGTCCTCGACATCCCCATCCAGGGTGACTTCGACCCCATCGTCACGCTCTTCCATCCCGGACACTTTGGTGTTGGTGTAAACCGCATCAAAGATCTCGTCGATGCGTTTGACCAGAGGGCGGGCCAGATCCTCGTCCGAGTTCGCGATTACCCGATCGATCATCTCCACCACGGTGACCTCGCTGCCCAACGCGGCGTAGACGGACCCCAGCTCCAGGCCGACGTATCCACCGCCGACCACCAGAAGCCGCTCGGGTACGTCCTCGAGCTGAAGCGCCCCGGTGGAGTCCATAATCCGCCCGCCGTCCTTGAACTCCGTGCCCGGCAGCGCAATCGTGTGCGATCCGGTCGCGATAATGGCATGATCAAAATGCACGTGGGCAAGATCCGTCCCTTGAAGGCGCAGGGTGCGGGAATCCTCAAACTCCGCGCGCCCCTGGATCACCTGAATATCGCGGGAATCGGCCAGCGACATCAACCCGTTGGACAACCGGTCCACCACGCGGTCCTTGAAACCACGCACCTGATCCAGATCAATCTGCGGCTCACCGAAACTCACACCCAGGTCATCCGAGTGCCGGGCATCGTAGAGCAACTGGCTTAGATAGAGCAGGGTCTTGGATGGAATACATCCTCGATGCAGGCAGACCCCGCCCAACCGCGCACCCTCATCGACAACCATGACATCATAGCCCAGATCGGCCGCGCGAAATGCGGCCGCGTACCCGCCAGGTCCACCACCGATAATAACGACTTCCACGTCCTGCGTCATCTCTCCCATAACCATAAACAGCCCTCCTCATCAGAAATTATCATGCCGTCAAAAGGAACGGGTTGCCCAACTGCAAGCCCCCCGTCAAGCAGAAGATAAAAGCAATCCCGTTCCTGGCGAAACCCCATCATGCGTCTGGTTGACGTGCGTCAACGTGACACACGTCAACTCAATGCCCTTCCGCTTCGTCGTCATCCTCCGGATCGAAATCCAGGGCCACCGAGTTAATACAGTAGCGGAGACCTGTGGGATCCGGCCCATCGCTGAAGACGTGCCCCAAATGCGATCCACAGCGGCTGCATTTCACCTCGGTCCGAACCATCAGGAAGCTGCGGTCCTTTTCGGTATCCACGTTCGCGCCAGCGACAGGCGCGTAGAAGCTCGGCCAACCGCTCCCCGAATGATACTTGGTCTCCGATGAAAAGATCGGCTGACCACACGCCGCACAGCGGTAGACGCCCTCGTCGTCCAGATCGTAGTATTTGCCGGTAAATGCACGCTCCGTGCCCTTCTGGCGGAGTACCTTATACGCCTCCGGCGTTAAGCGTTCGCGCCACTCTTCCTCGGTGCGCTCAATTCTCTCTGTTTTATTGTCCTCTTGTTTAGCCATCACGACTTCTGCTTCGTCGAGAAGTTGAACGGTGTGTAGAGCGGGCAGAAGCCGATAAAGCTCGTCACCACAAAGATCACAGCGAAGATACCCAGGATGATGGCTGCAACCCCAGAAATGGCATTGACGAGGTAAAGCACCAGTACCGTGGCAGCGAGCAAAAACCGAATCACACGATCCGCAACACCCATATTCTTTTTCATCTCACATCTCCTGTTCTTTTGTATGTGGAACTGCCATTGATAGGCCTGCGTGGACGATCAACGGCAGTTCCACCCAAAATTCTGTCTACGAAGGCGCGGTCACCTTCAAACTCGGCTTGAACTTTTTCCTGAACTTCTTCAACTTGGGATTGATCACCGCCCGACAGTAGGGCTGCGACTTATGGTTCTCATAGTACGCCTGATGGTAATCCTCGGCGGGATAGAACGCGTCGAGCGGCTCCACCTCCGTCACTATAGGGTTCCGCCACTCCCCCTTGTACGCCAGGGACTCAATCAACGCCTCGGCGGTCTCCCGCTGGGAGTCGTTGTGATAGAAAATCACCGAACGATACTGCGTGCCGACGTCCGCGCCCTGGCGGTTCAACGTCGTCGGATCGTGAATGCTGAAGAAGACCTGAAGGACTTCGAGATAGGTGATCATATTCCGGTCAAAGGTGACCTGGACGACCTCCGCGTGCCCCGTATTCCCCGTGCACACCTGTTTATACGTGGGATTGACGACGTCACCGCCGGCATAACCGGAGACCACGTCGACCACACCCTCAAGCTCCTCGTAGACCGCTTCCAGGCACCAGAAGCAACCACCACCTAAGGTAGCCACATCCAGAGATCGGTCCTGTTCTGTACGATCCTGATCTATGTTCTGATTCATCCTCGACTCACTCCTCATCCCCGTCACAGCCCCAACAGGAGCTTTTCGGGGTTCTCCAATTGATTGATGACGTGGTTCAAGAACCGCTGCGCCTCCGCCCCGTCGTTGACTCGATGATCAAACGCCAGCATCACGGGCAGCATCAACCGGGGCACAAATTCGTACTGATCCTCCCACCGTGCGGGCGCCTCGCCCTCCGCAAAGGTCACCTGGCGGGCCACCGGCTTCACCTGCGCCTGGGCCAGCCCCAAGATGGCGACCTCGGGATAGTTGATGATCGGGCTGAAATTCGTCCCGCCGATCGCACCGACGTTGGTGATCGTCATCGTGCCACCCTGCATATCGCTGAGATCGGCTTTGCCCTCGCGGGTCCGTTCGGCTGTCGACTTCAGTTCGAGTGCCAACTCCAGCGCACTCTTCTTGTCGACGTCCCGAATCACCGGCACCAGCAGCCCCCGGTCGGTATCGACGGCGACACCCAAGTTGTAGTACTTCTTCAATACAATCTCCTCCTCGTCCATATCGAGGCTGGCATTGAATTTCGGAAAAGCCTTGAGCGCATTAACCAGCGCCTTGAACACGAAGACGGTCAGCGTCAACGCCCCCCCTTGATCCGAGACCTCAGCCTTATAGCGATTGCGGAGCTTCTCCAACTCGGTGATATCCGCCATATCCTGGGTGGTCACGTGCGGCACCAACTCCCACGAAAGCGCCATCTGCTTGGCAGTCGCGCGGCGAACCGAGCGCAGCGGCACCCGTTCGATCTCACCCTGCCTCGAGAAGTCGGGCAGTGGCGGCACCTCGACCGTCTGCGGCGAAACCCCGATCAAGGACTTCCGCTCACGTTCGGCTTCGGCCTTCTCCTCAGCCTCAGTGGGTTCCGCGCCAGGCGCCTGCTCACCCTCAGCATAGGCCCTGACGTCCTCGGCAAGCACCCGTCCGCCGGGACCGGACGGTGTGACCTCGTGCAGGTCGACACCCAATTCCCTAGCCAATCGCCGTGTTGACGGCGCCGCCGGCACCGGTCCTTCCCGATGGGGTTCGCCGGTGGGTTGCCCACGCTCGGCGCGGGCCGGCTCGCGTTCGGCCTCAGCCACTTCTTTCTCTTCTTCCGGCGCCTCCTGTTTCTCCCGGGGTTCGTTATCCCCCACCCCGCCGAAGGTCATCATGACATCTCCGACGTACACGATATCCCCCGGTTCAACGTTGATCGCCGTCACCACGTCGCTGTAAGGAGAGGGTATTTCTACCGCCGCTTTATCGGTCTCAACCTCAAGGATGACTTCATCCTCATCAACCTGCTCACCCTTATCCACGTTGACCTTGAGCACTTCACCCTCGTGGATGCCCTCACCTAAATCCGGCAGCTTAAAATCCTTTGCCATCATCCCCTCCCTATACGTTCAACGTCTCGCGCGCGCCACGTAGAATGCGATCAACATCCGGCAGGTACGCCTGCTCACGAGCAAAGAGCGGGACGATAATATCGAACCCGGTCACCCGCTTGATCGGCGCCTCCAGATACCAGAATGACTTCTCCATAATCCGGGAGACAATTTCGGCCCCCGGCCCAAAGCTCCGATGGGCCTCGTGGACGACCACCGCCCGTCCGGTCTTGCGGACGGACTCGGTGAAGAGGGCATCATCGAGCGGGGAAATCGTCAAGAGGTCGATGACCTCCGCGTTCACCCCATCCTCCTCCTCCAATCGCTCGGCCGCCTCTAGGGTGGGCCGCATCATCGCCCCGTACGAGATCATCGTCAGATCCGAACCCTCTCGGGCAATCTGCGACGTGCCGATCTCGATGACCTCTTCCTCCTCCGGAACTTCCTCACGGAAAGCCCGATAGATCGACTTCGGCTCAAAGAAGATCACCGGATCGGGGTCCCGAATCGCGCCGACCAGAAGCGCCCGGGCGTTACGCGGGCTCGAAGGGATGACCATTTTGAGCCCCGGCGTATGGGCGAAGTAAGCCTCCCGGCTCTCAGAGTGATGCTCCAACGCGCGCACACCCGCAGCAAAGGGCGCGCGAATCACCAGGGGTGCACTGAAGCGCCCCCGCGAGCGCCAGCGCATCCGCGAGGCGTGCTGCTCAATCTGATGAAAAGCCTGGTAAATGAAGCCGGAGAACTGCATCTCCGCGACCGGCCGCAACCCATAAACCGCCATCCCGAGGGCCATCCCCACGATCGCCCCTTCGGCGAGCGGCGTATCGACGGAGCGGTCCGCACCAAACTTATCGATCAGCTCATCGGTGACCCGAAAAACGCCACCGTCCTCACCCACATCCTCACCGAGTACAATCACCCGGTCGTCCTTCTCCATCTCCTGTTTCAAAGCCAGGTTCAACGCCTGGACCATTGTCATTCTCGCCATTTTACGCCTCCGTCGCTTCCTGCTCTTCGGCCAGTTCTTCCCGCTGAGCGTCCAAGTAGGGATGATTCTCGTCATACATATGATCGAACATCTTCAGGGCATCGACGGGCTGACTCATACGCTCTTCCGCCCGTTCCACGGCTGCCCGGATCTCCTGATCGATCTCTTCCTCGAGTGCCTCAATCGCCTCGTCATCAAGTAACCCCTTGTTCTTGAGGTAAACTTGGAAGCGACTGATGGGATCGCGTTGCGCCCACCCCTCGACCTCTTCATCCTCCCGGTACCGGGTCGGATCATCGGCAGTCGTGTGGACCGACATTCGATACGTGACCGCCTCGATCAAGGTCGGCCCCTCACCCGCACGCGCCCGCTCTACCGCCTCCTTGGTCGCCGTGTAAACCGCCAGGACGTCGTTGCCGTCCACCTGAATACCCGGCACACCGTGCGCTAACGCCTTCTGCGCCAGCGTTTTGGACCGCGTCTGATGAGAACGCGGCACGGAAATCGCCCACTGATTGTTCTGACACAGGAAGATGGTCGGCGTCTGGAAGACACCGGCAACGTTGAGCGCTTCGTGGAAATCACCCTGAGAGGTCGCCCCATCACCGAAGTAGACCAACGCGACGTCGTCCTTATCCCGGTATTTCATCGCCCATCCAATACCCACGGCGTGCAAAGTCTGAGATCCTACAGGGATTGAGGTCGGCAGGTTGTTGACACCCTCGGGTATATACCCGCCCTCATTGTATCCGCCATAATAAAGGAGCAGATCCTCCATCGTGCGCCCTCGCACCAACTCAGCAGCAGCCTCTCGGAAGGCCACAACCATCCAGTCGGAGTCGCGCAACACCGCCGCAGAGCCGACGTTTGCCGCCTCCTGGCCCTTAATGGGTGCAAACGTACCAATACGACCCTGACGCTGCAGGCGCAGCATCCGCTCGTCAAAGCGGCGGCCCCAGAGCATATAGCGGTGCAACTCCAAAAGCTGCTCGTCGGGGATATCGGGCTCAAGCTCCTCGTCGACGTTGCCATCCTTGTCCAGAATGGACAGATAATCGACCTGATAAGGGAGTTCTATGACTTCTCTCGGCATTGTAAACCTCCTCAACCCTTTCTATCGTCTAACTTTTCTCTTCATTTTTGTCCAACCCGATCATGATGGACTTCCATTGCGATCGTGTCTAACATTTGTTCAATTTAGTTATTATTATAAATGTTTATATTATAAATGTCAATAAAAAACCCTATGAGTTTCATTAGAATCTGGTGTTGGGATGCAGGATAGGATACAATGTATGGGACTAACGAAAGACGAGGTATCAACGATGGCATGGCTTCTACCTGACACAGAACGAGACTACCTCCGCGAGATGGCAAAGCGCCAGGCGGAGATCGCGGCACTGCCCCTGATGGACACCCGGAAGCAGCTCTGGTACGACTTGAACGACGGTCGTCCGGGCGCGCGCCCGCCGGTCATCATCGAGACCTGGACCTTCGATCGTGACTTTATGCCGCCGGCGATCTTCCAAACAGAGTCCGAGGTCGGCAGGCAGATCGAGCGCCGGCTCCTGCGCAACATCCGCAATCACGAACTGATCGACGACGACAAGGTAATCCCCGACACTTTCGACATCGGCTGGTTCGTGGATATCGACGAATTCGGGGTGACCATCGAGCGGACGAAGGTCAAGGACGCCCAGGGGTTTGAGACCGGTTACCAATTCGAGCATCCCATCCAGGACTTAGCGCGCGACTTCTCCATGCTTAAGCCCGCGACCTGCCGCGTGGATCGGGAACAGACCGCGGCGTGGCAGGCGTTCTTGGACGATCTGCTCGGCGACATCCTGCCGGTCCGCATCCGGACCGGCACCTTCGGCAGCACGATGTTGACCCATCGTGTCATCGAGCTGATGGGCATGCAGGCGTTCTTTATGGCGATGATCGACACGCCGGACGCGATGCACCGTCTGATGGGCTTCCTGCGCGGCAACGCCCTGCGGATGATGGACTGGGCCGAAGCAGAGGGCCTGCTGCGGGTGAACAACGGCAATCAGGACAGCTTCGGGTCCAGCTACAACTTCACAACGCAGCTCCCCGCCACCGACTACCCAGGGGGCCCTGCCCGGCTCAAGGATATGTGGGGCAACGCCAACAGCCAGGAGACGGTCGGCGTCTCCCCGGCGATGTTCCACGAGTTCTGCTATCCCTACTACCGCGACGTCTGCGAACCGGTGGGGCTGCTCTACTACGGCTGCTGCGAACCGGCCCACCCGTTCTGGGACGATCTCAGCCAGCTCCCCAACCTGAAGAAAATCTCCATCTCCCGCTGGTGCGACCAGGTGTTTATGGGCGAAGCGCTCCAGGGCACGGAGATCGTCTTCTCCCGAAAGCCCGACCCGAACTTCCTCAGCGTGGACGAGAGATTGAACGAGGGGGCGTGGGCCGCCCACATCCGCGAGACGCTGGACGCGACCGAGGGGGTCTTCGTGGAGTTTATCATCCGCGACGTGTACACCGTCCATGGCGATCTGGGTAACGCCCGGCGGGCGGTGGAGATCGCGCGGCGCGAGATCGAAACGTACAGCCGTTAAAGACGTGAACCTCCATCCGAGCATGACATAACCAGACATCAAGAATCTCCTCGGGGCGAGAAGGACACGCCCGCGCATCCGGATGTGTTTCATTGAAACCATGCTATAGTTGAGTACGACCTATCTAACCCATCAAGGATACCAGCGAGTGACTATGACAAATACGACACAATCCCATCATAATGACAGCACGCGTTTGCACGAGGTCGCGGTGATCGTCCATCCGGATCAGGATCACGTCGCCGTGGCCAAACAGTTGATTCCGGCGGGCACAATCCTACGCTGGGAGCAGACGGACACCGAAATCACAGTCCGCGCCGACGTGCCCACCGGACACCGCTTTGCCATCCGCAGCGTGCCCGCCGGCAAGTGGGTGCGCCAATATGGACAGCCTTTCGCCCGGTCGAAAGGGCTCGAGCCCGGAGATCGAGTGGATGACACCAACGTGGACAGCGACATCCCGGAGGTTGGTCCATCCCAGCTTACCCTGCGCACCCCGACTGTGCCTGCGTGGGAGGGGCCGTTACCGACCTTCGAAGGCTTTCACCGGACCGACGGCAACGTCGGCATTCGCAATTGGGTGCTCGTGGTGCCGGTCAGTATGTGCGCGGCCCACGAAGCTTCCCAGATCGCGCTGCGGGCCGAGATGCAGGGGCCCTACAGCCGGGACGCCTATCCCAACGTGGACGGCGTCGTCGCGCTGCCCCATGACGGGGGATGCGGCTGCCCCTACCCCAAAGCGGGAGAGACGACGCCCGGCGCCTTCGTCGCCACGCTTCGCATTCTGGGCCAGCACATCCGGCACCCCAACGTGGGAGCCGCGTTGATGATCGAGCTGGGCTGCGAGAAGACCAGCCTGGCTGCGTTCGACCAGTACGCCGACGGACGGGACCTGAGCGACGTGTACGGTAAACCGGTGCGCCGCCTCAGCATCCAGGCTTGCGGGGGAACCGCAGAGACCATCAAGCAGGGGATGGCGCTGATGCCCGAACTGCTGGAAGCTGCGGATGCGACGTCCCGGGCGTCCGCACCCGCAAGCGCCCTGGCACTGGGCCTCGAATGCGGTGGCAGCGACGCGTTCAGCGGATTGACCGCCAATCCGGCCCTGGGCCACGCCAGCGACCTGCTCGTCTCCGCCGGCGGACGCAGCATCATCACCGAGGTGCCCGAATTCTTCGGCGCCGCCCATCTCTTCGCGGAACGGGCCGTGGACCGCGAGACCGCCCGCGCGATCTACGCCTTGATTGAGGACTTCAAGGAGTACGCGGGACGCTCGGGACACACCCTGCTGGAGAATCCCAGCCCCGGCAACAAGGCGGGGGGGCTGCTCAATATCGCCATCAAGTCCCTGGGCGCGATGGCCAAAAGCGGCACCGCCCCGGTGCAGGGCACCCTGCCCTACGGCGGCTGGGTGTGGGAGGAGACGGATCACGGCGATCCACGCGGGGCCGGCGTCTACCTGCTCAACACGCCGGGTTACGATCAACTCTCCGTCCCCGGCCTCGTGGGCGCCGGATGCCAGGTTGTCTGCTTCACCACCGGACGGGGGACCGGCATCGGCAATGCCATCGCGCCGGTGATCAAGATCAGCACGAACAGCGCCCTCTACAGACGGATGACGGGCGATATCGACGTCAACGCCGGACGCATCCTGGACAACGAACGCACGCTCCCCGCGCTGGGACGCGATATCTTCGATGAGATTTTGGCCGTCGCCTCGGGGAAGCGCACGCGTGCGGAGATCAATGGACACCGGGAGTTCGCGCTGTGGAATGTTGAAGGGCTCTGGCTCTAGGATCCAGCGCCCCCCCACCCAGGCATTTCCTATCACAACCCAACGGAGGTTTTCATCGTGACGCAGATTGAACCCAACGCACGCGTCTTGTTCCAGGGGGACAGTATCACCGACGCCGGACGAAGCCGGCTGGACGACTCCGATCTAGGCAGGGGCTATGCGGCGATGGCCGCCGCGTGGTTTTCCGCCCGCTATCCGGAGCGCAACGTCCGCTTCTTCAACCGTGGCATCAGCGGCAACCGCAGCCGGGACCTTTATGCACGGTGGGAGGAGGATTGCCTCGCCCTCAAGCCCACCTGGGTCTCCATTATGATCGGCATCAACGACACATGGCGGCGATACGACAGCAACGACCCCACACCGGTCGAGGATTTTGAGGCCAACGTCCATGCCATCCTCGACATGACCCGGTCGAACCTTGAAGCCCACATCCTATTGCTCGAACCCTTTGTCCTCCCGGTGCCTGAGGACCGCAGGACGTGGCGCGTCGATCTGGATCCCAAAATTCACGCGATCCGAGAGTTGGCATGGGAGTTCGAGGCCGACCTGATCCCGCTGGACGGCCTCTTTGCTGCGGCGGCCGTCCACCGCGAGCCGGCCTTTTGGCTGCCCGACGGCGTTCACCCGACGCCGTCGGGTCACGCGCTGATCGCTCAGGCGTGGCTGCGCGCCGTCGGGGCCGAGTTCTGAATCGTTTCGCAACGCAAGGACTGAGTAGAAAGGGGAGGACATCCTATGACGACCTCGAGAGAACGTGTGGCGCAAACCCTGAATCACCAGACGCCGGATCGCATCCCCATCGACCTGGGGGCCAGTACCGTCACCGGCATGCACGTCAGCGTCGTCTACAAACTCCGCCAGGCCTTGGCTCTCGACCCACCCGGCACGCCGGTCAAGGTCGTCGAACCCTACCAGATGCTGGGTGAGATCCAGCCGGACCTACGCGAGGCCCTGGGCATCGACGTCGTCGGCCTGGCGATGCCGGCCACGCTGTTCGGTTTCAAGAATGAGGGATGGAAACCGTGGACGACCTTTGACGGCACGCCGGTGCTCGTCCCGTCCGGGTTCAACACCCAACCCGAACCGAACGGGGACCTGCTTCTGTACCCGGAGGGGGACACTGAGGCTCCGCCAAGCGGTCACATGCCCGCAGGCGGATGGTACTTCGACGCCATCGTCCGCCAGCCGCCCATCGATGATGACGCCCTGGACGTCAACGACAACCTGGAGGAGTTCGGCCCCATCTCGGATGAAGATCTCGCGTACCTGGAGAAAGAAGCCCAGAGGCTCTACGACGAGACCGACAAGGCAATCCTCGGCAACTTCGGGAACACCGGATTCGGTGACATCGCGCTGGTGCCCGCCCCGTGGCTGAAGCACCCCAAGGGCATCCGCGATATTGAGGAGTGGTATGTCAGCACGGTGACGCGCAAGGACTACGTCAAGGCCATCTTCGAACGCCAGTGCGCGATCGCCCTGGATAACTTGGCCCGCATCTGGGAGGCGGTCGGCGACCGCGTGGCGGTCTACTTCGTCACCGGCACCGATTTCGGCACCCAGCGGGGACCGTTCATCGCGTTGAAGACCTACCGGGAGCTCTACCAACCCTTCCACGTGCGCATCAACGCGTGGATTCACGAGCATACCACGTGGAAGACCTTCATCCACTCCTGCGGCTCGGTCTGGAAGCTGCTGCCCGGCTTCGTAGAGGCGGAGTTCGACATCCTCAACCCGGTTCAGTGCTCGGCTGCCGACATGGACCCCAAGGCCCTGAAGGCGGCGTACGGAGACGTATTCGTCTTCTGGGGCGGCGGCGTGGACACGCAGAAGACCCTGCCCTTTGGGACGCCGGACGAGGTGCGCGCGGAGGTCCGGTCCCGGCTCGAGACCTTCGGACGGGACGGAGGGTTCGTCTTCAACACGATCCACAACGTGCAGCCGATGTCACCGGTCGAGAACGTCCTGGCCGTCTACGAGACGGTGAAAACGCACGGACAGTATCCGCTGGAGTGAGAATACGGTACGCCTCGAGACAACAGGAGCGGGGATATACGCCCCTGGCTCAGTCTCAGGGATCCATCCTCAGCCATTCAATATCGATCTACCACTTGGAAAAACTGGAAATCAGCAGGTCAATCTTTTAAGGAGAGTTTACGATGAACGAGCAACCCACCCTAGTCTTCAAGCGCACGATACCCGTCCGACACAAGGTCGACGTCTTCGTCGCCGGCGGAGGTCCGGCAGGCATTGCCGCGGCCCTGGCTGCCGCCCGTGAAGGCGCCGACGTCTTCGTCGCTGAAGGGCAGGCCTGCTTCGGCGGGATGGGCACCGCTGGGTTAGTCCCCGCCTTTATGCGCTTCACCGACGGCGTCAACTTCCTAGCCGACGGCATCGGCCGTGAAGTCTACGAGGCGATGATGGCCGAGGGGGACATCCCGTCTGTAGCGGACCGCCCGGCGGGCAGCGTCTCCATCGACGTCGAAGCCCTGAAGCGGGTCTACGACATCATGATGGAGGCCTCCGGCGTCCGCTTTGCATTCCACACCCAGGTGATCGGGGTGGAGGCCGAGGACGGGCACGCCATCTATGCGTACTGCGCGGCCAAGAGCGGCCTCTTCGCGGTCGAAGCGGACCTCTTCGTCGACGGGACGGGCGATGGGGACGTCGCCGTCTGGGCCGGGGCGCCCTTTGAAAAAGGCGACGAGGAGGGCCATATGATGCCCGGTACACTCTGCAGCCTCTGGGCCGACGTCGACTGGGATCGGGCGGACCGCCGCCAGGCAACAGCCCTCGACAAAGCCTTTGAAGACGGCGTCTTTACCATCCAGGATCGCCACCTGCCGGGGATGTGGCGGGTCGGCGAGAAGGTGGGCGGCGGTAATATCGGCCACACCTTCGGCGTCGACGGCACGGACGAGCGCTCGCTGACCGACGCGCTGCTCTGGGGCCGCAAAAGCCTCAAAGAGTACGAGCATTATTACAAACACTACCTGGAGGGCTTCGAATCGATGCGCCTGGTGGCGACCGGTTCGTTGATGGGCCTGCGAGAGACCCGCCGCATTATGGGGGACTACGTGCTCAGCCTCCAGGATTTCAAGGACCGAGCGACCTTCGAGGACGAGATCGGACGTTACAACTACCCGGTCGACATCCACCCTGCCACGCCCAGCCCCGAGGACTACGACCAATTCCGCGCCGAGTTCGAGTCCCTGCGCTATGGCAAAGGTGAGAGCTACGGCATTCCCTACCGCGTGCTCACCCCCAAGGGATTGGATAACGTGCTGGTCGCCGGGCGCTGTGTCAGCAGCGATCGCTTCATGCAGGGCTCGATCCGCGTGATGCCGGGCTCCTATATCACGGGCCAGGCCGCCGGCATCGCAGCCGCGCTCGCGGCCCAAGCGCATGTCTCAATCCACGACGTGGACGTCCCGACGCTGCGTGAGCACCTGAAAAAACTGGGCGCTTACGTGCCGGATCCAGCATCAGCGTAATGGAAGCGGAACAACGTCTGAAGCCAGAGGCTGTCAAGCGGGAGCGCCTGCCACACCAAGGCCTCCCGCCGAACTATCGTCACAACTTCTGGTGTCTGGCCCTGGACTTCTGCTTTTTCGGCATCGCCATGGCGTTCTTCAACCCGAGCACGGTGACCCCCAGCTTTCTGACGGAACTCGGCGCATCGACCTCGGTCATCGGCCTGATGTCGACGCTCCAACGCGCGGGATGGTTGGTGCCCCAACTGTTTGCGGCTCGATATCTGGCCAACAAGCCTTTCAAAAAGCCCTACATTCTACTTCCGGCGGGCATCAGCCGGACGATGCTCCTGGTGATCGCGGGATTGATCTGGGCGACCCAAGCCCGGCCCCCCTCGCTCGTCATCGCTATCGTCATCGGCGTCAGCGCCATCTTCTGGCTCGGCGACGGGATGGGTAGCGTGGCATGGTTCGACTTCCTCAGCAAGACTATTCCGCCGGAGCGGCGCGGCCGTATGACCGGCACCGGACAGGTGCTCTCCGGCGTGATGGGATTCCTGGCGGGTTTCGCCGTAGAATGGATTTTGGGAGATCAAGGGCCCGCCTATCCCAACAACTACGCGCTGCTCTACCTCCTCGCCTTCATCATGCTGGCCATCTCATTCACCGCGATCACGTTTGGCCGGGAACCGAAGGGGCACTCCACGCAATCCGTACCCAAATGGTCGACCTACGTCCAACAGCTCGTCGGCGTGCTCAAAGAGGACAAAACGTTCCGGCGCTACGTCCTGACCCGGCAGATCTTCAACCTGAGCGCCCTGGCGACACCCTTTTACATGACCTATGCGCTGGACAAGCTGGGCCTTCCCACCCAGGTCGCCGGCCGCTATACGGCCATCGGGGTGATCGGGACGATCATCTCCGCCCTCCTCTTCGGCTGGGCCAACGAACGCCACGGCAGTCACACGGCGATGTCTCTCAGCCTGTTTGCGAACGCCAGCGTGCCGGCGCTCGCCCTCCTGATCCCGAGACTCTTGGGAGACCCTACCGTTCTGGCCTGGGCGTACGGCCTCGTTTTTCTGGCCTACAACCTCGCGATGGCCAGCTTTATGCCCTCGTGGATCGCCTACATCCTGGAGCTGGCCCCGGAGACCCAACGTCCCGTCTACATCGGGATGACGAACACCTTCAACAGCGTAAGCGCGCTCGTTTCCACGTTAGGAGGACTGATTCTCCAATGGACCGATCAGAACTACGTCCTGCTTTTTGCCATGGCAGCCATCGGCACCCTTGCCGCCCTGCCCTTGCTGAGGTCCCTACCCAAGCTTCGAGAACCGGTGGGGGGAGCCCCAAGCGCATCGACATAAACGCGAGCACCATCCGACCAAGGAGGTCTCTATGAACATTGACGTCAACGTAGGAGAACGCCAACCCGTTGCAGGATTCAAGCACTTCTGGCAGAGCACAGGCTTCACGCCCGCCAACCTGCTGCTCAATGCAGATATGCAGCAGGCGATGGCCTATCTGGGTGGGGTCCCCCACGGCGGCATCACCTTCGTGCGCATTCACTACCTGCTAGAGTTGGTCAAGGCTGAGGGATTGGGCACTGAGCATCCGACCTACGACTGGTCGCGACTCGACACAGCCCTGGACGCTCTGGTCCGCAACGGGCTCAAGCCCTTCTTCGAGCTTATGGGCAACGTCGAGGGCTTCTTCGACGACTACACGGAACCAGCCCAGGCCCACGCCTGGCGTCGGTTGGTGGAAGCGCTGGCCCAGCATCTCATCGCCCGGTACGGCGCCGAGGAGGTGCGCAGTTGGAAGTTTGAGACCTGGAACGAACCGGATATCGGGTTCTGGAGCCAGAGCGACGAGGCGTTCTGTCTCTATTACGACGCGTGTTATGCGGGGCTCCAAGCCGTCGATCCGTCCCTGGAGCTTGGGGGGCCGGGCACCTGCCGGAACATCTCCAGCACCCTGAAAGCGTTCCTGGCGCACTGTGACGCAAACGTCAACACCCTGACCGGTGACACCGGCATTCGACCAGCGTTCATCTCGGTCCACGAAAAGGGAGTGCGCAGCCATCCAGAAGACCTTATGCCGGACAGCGGAGATATCGTCGAACGGGAGCGCGCGGTGATCCACTACATCCGCGAACATCATCCCACCTTGGCCGATCTCCCCTTCATCAACAACGAATGCGATCCTCAGGTTGGTTGGGGCACCATTCATACGTGGCGCGCCCGCCCCTATTACGCCGCCATCGTCGCCAAGATCCTCAACCAACACCTCACACGGTTGGTGGACCAGGAGGAGGGCGCGGTCCACTACGGATTGCTCAGCAACGACAATGGATTTCTGGGCACGTGGGGCCATCGCACGCACTTCGCCCGTTTCGGAGAGATCGAACACATCGATCACGGACAGGCAGCAGACTTCCGCGACGCACCACGCTTCGAGGAGGATCCACGACGGCGCCGGTTCGAGCTGATCAAAAAACCGGTCTTCAACGTGATGAGCCTGCTCTCGCTGCTGGGCTCCGAGCGGTGCCCGGCGACCCTGGCAGGCCAGGCGCGACGCGATGAACCCATCGGCGTCCTGGCGACCCGACGGGGACGCACGCAGGTGGCGGTGCTGCTCTATCACAGCACCGATGCCATCATGCGGTCCGGCAGCGAACCGATCACGCTGCGCCTGAACGACCTCCCCTTCGACCGGGCGACCCTCGCCCACTACCGCATCGCAGAAGGCCAGGGGGATCCGTTCCTGATCTGGGAATCGATGGGCGCACCGACCAGTCCCACCGCCGCCCAATATGCCGAACTGCGGGAGCACCAGGAGCTCACGCTGCTGGCCCCCCCGAGGGAGGTACAAGCCGAGGACAAACACCTGACTCTGTCCTTCGATCTGCGGCTCCCCGGGGTGAGTTTGGTACTCCTGAGCGCCGATCCCCTGGAAGCCCCGGCAAGGGTCGGCACGCTCCGGGCCGAGCGCTACGAGGGTATGGCGGACGACGAGGAAGAGGTGATGCTTATCTGGGAGGGATTGGAAAGCCGTATGATCCGCACCTACGAGGTTCTCTGCGCCGCTGAGCCGAAGGGGCCCTATCAACGGATCAACGTCAAAGATCAGATCGATACGGCGTTCTTGCACGTCAGAGAGCCGGGCGTCCACTACTACCGGGTGCACGCCGTCGACTATTGGGGGCGCCAAGGACCGGCGTCCGAGACTCTGAAATTCTAAGTCAAGCCGTCAGAGTTTCTTCATCTGGTTTGGAGACCGCCCCCGAGGACGGGGGCTACGAGCAGCGCTAGCGGTACCTGCATAGCTATCGAAAGGAGCCGAGCAATGATCACGTTCAACGGTTTAGGGATGCATATGGGCAACCTTGCCCGCCTATCGGATGCAAAGACACGATCGATCAGCCCGGAGAACTTCACCGGGGAGAAAGGCCAGGCCGGGATGGCCACCGATGGCACCGGTGCCGGTCCGGCTCGCGACCTGGGACAGGGATGGAAGGTCTCTCCCTCGGTCGTCATTCCGGCCGGCGAGACCTTCACCCTCGCGGACATCAACGGTCCCGGCGCGATCCAGCAGATATGGATGACCCCCACGGGGATGTGGCGCCACAGCATCCTGCGCATCTACTGGGACGACCAGACCATCCCCTCGGTCGAATGCCCGGTGGGCGACTTCTTCGCCATGGGATGGGGGGAATACGCGCCCTTATCCTCCTTGGCCGTCTGCGTGAACCCCGGCAGCGCCTTCAACTGCTACTGGGAGATGCCCTTCCAGCAACGCTGCCGGATCACGATGACCAACATCGCCGATCAGGATATGGTGCTCTACTACCAGATCAACTACACCCTGACCGACGTCCCGGAGGACAAGGGGTACTTCCACGCTCAATTCCGGCGGGTGAACCCCCTGCCCTACAAAGAGGTCTACACGATTCTCGACGGCGTCAAGGGCCAGGGCCAGTACGTCGGCACCTACATGGCCTGGGGTGTCAACAACAACGGCTGGTGGGGTGAAGGTGAGATCAAGTTCTATATGGACGGCGATGAGGAGTTTCCGACCATCTGTGGGACCGGGACGGAGGATTACTTCTGTGGGTCTTACGACTTCGAGAACCAGAAGACGCACGAATACGAAGCCTTCAACACGCCCTATGCAGGGCTGCCCCAGATCCTCCGGCCCGACGGTCTGTACCGCTCCCAGCAGCGATTCGGCCTTTACCGGTGGCACATCCTCGATCCTATCCGGTTCCAGCGGGATCTGCGCGTGAACATTCAGGCGCTGGGTTGGCGAGCCGACCGCCGGTATCTGCCGCTGCAGGACGACATCGCGTCGGTCGCGTACTGGTACCAGACCCTACCGACCGAGCCCTTCCCGCCGCTGCCCTCCAAGGACGAGCTCGAGGTTATCTGATCGCTGTCCGGTATCCACCCTACATCAATCTGCAAGGAGAGCATGATGACAACCAACGAACGATTCCTGGTCACTGGTGCCCTGGGATGCCTCGGGTCATGGGTCGTACGCAACCTGGTCCGCGAGAACGTCCCGGTCTATGCCTTCGACCTGGCGGCAGACCCTCACCGGATGGCCCTACTGATGAACACCCACGAATTGGCCCAGGTTTCTCTCATCCAGGGCGACATCACGAATCTCGATGCTCTGATCGACGCGATGGAAACCCACGGAATCACCCACGTGATTCATCTCGCCGCACTCCAGGTTCCCGCCTGCAAGGCCAATCCGCCACTGGGAGGCCGGGTCAACGTCGTCGGCACCATCAACGTCTTTGAGGCAGCCCGGCGTCTGGGGCTGCCGCGCGTGGTCTATGCCAGCAGCGTCGCCGTCTACGGCCCAACGGAGGACTACGACACCCCCTTACTGACCCACGACGCCCCGCTGAAACCCCGCACACTTTACGGGGCGACCAAACAGATGAACGAGGCCACCGCCCGCATCTACCGGTGGGATCACGGCCTGAGCAGTATCGGCCTGCGGCCCTATGTGATCTACGGCCCGGGCCGGGATCAGGGCATGACCTCCACCCCGACGAAAGCGATGTTAGCCGCCGCCGCAGGCCAACCGTATCACATCTCATACGGCGGTCGATTCGGTATGCAATACGCAGAGGACGTCGCGGACCTGTTTATCACAGCGGCCCGCGTGCCCTTCGAGGGCGCAGAGGCCTTCAATATTCAGGGCAGCGTCGTGCACATGCGGGAGGTCGTGGCTGCGATCGAGGCCGCCGCCCCCGAGGTGAAAGGGCAGATCACCTTCGAGCCTCAAGCGCTTCCCTTCCCCGACGGTCAGGAGGATGGCCCCCTCCGGAAGCTGCTGGGCACCCTCGACTACACACCGCTTAGCGAAGGGGTGAGCAGATCCATCGCCGCCTTCCGCGAAGCCTTGGAGGACGGTCGGCTGAGCACCGCCGACGTCGGCAACTGAAAAGAACGGAGATATTGGCGATCCACTAGGATCACGTAGAACGAACCCTAAAAGGAGATCACACAATGAGACTACTTACGTATCACACATCTGACGGCCTGGCGCTGGGTGTCAAGGTCGACAGCGGCGTGCTCGACGTGCAATCTGCAGCCAACGCCCTGGGCCTTGCTAAGGTCACCACGACACCGGAGGCCTTCTTCACCCAAGGTCTGGCCGCGCTTCCCGACCTGGAGGACCTCGTGCGCGAGGCGATGGAATCGGGCGAGACGGAAATATGGACCTTCGATGAGGCGGCCCTGACCCTGGGGCCCAGCGTCTATAATCCCGAGAAGATCCTGTGCGTCGGGCTCAACTACCGGCAGCACGCCGCCGAGTCCGGATCGGACGTTCCTGATGTGCCGGTCCTCTTCTCCAAGTTCAACAATGCGTTGAATGCCCACGGCGCCCCGATTACCGTCCCGAAAGCGGCAAGTCAATATGACTACGAGGTCGAGTTGGCCGTCGTGATCGGCAAGACCGCCCGGAATGTGCCGGAGGACCAGGCCCTGGATTACGTGTTAGGCTACTGCAACGCGAACGACGTCAGTGCGCGCGACCTGCAGAAGCGAACCAGCCAGTGGCTGTTAGGCAAGACACTGAACGGCTTCTGCCCCATCGGGCCGTACCTGGTCACCTCGTCCGAGGTCACCGACCCGCAGCAACTTGACGTCAAAAGCTGGCTGAACGGCGAACCCCGGCAGGACTCCAACACCTCGGACATGGTCTTCACCGTGGCCGAAATCATCAGTTACATCAGTCAATATCTGCCCCTCAAACCCGGTGACGTGATCCTGACCGGCACGCCCGAGGGCGTCATCTTGGGCATGGATCCCAAGGTCTGGATGAAGCCCGGCGACGAAGTGACCATCGAGGTCGAGGGCCTCGGCAGGCTCACCAACCGCCTGATTGAGGAAACGTAAGGGACGAGGAGAAGAAGAATGAGCGATCAACACACCGTCGAACAATGGGATATCTTCGAAATGACCCTCGCCGGTCCGGATGAGGACGGCGTGCCCCAACGCAACCCTTTTACGGACGTCGCGTTCAGCGCAGACTTTATGCACAAGCACCGCGCCGTCTCAGCACGCGGCTTCTACGACGGGGATGGTGCGTATAAGGTCCGGGTTATGGCGGACGTTCCCGGTGAGTGGACGTACGTGACCCACAGCAACGACCCCCGGTTGGACGGGGAGACGGGGACCTTCACGTGCACACCGGCGTCCGGCGACAACCACGGTCCGGTCCGGGTGACCGAAACCTACCACTTCGTCTACGAGGATGGCACCCCCTACATGCCGGTGGGCACAACGTGCTACGTGTGGAACCACCAGGGCAATGCGCTGGAGGAACAGACGCTGGCGACCCTGACCGAATCCCCCTTCAACAAAATGCGGATGTGCGTCTTCCCCAAACACTACACGTACAATAAGAACGAGCCGCCCTATCACGCGTTTGAGAAGAAAGCGGACGGCTCGTGGGACTTTGAGCGCTTCAACCCCGATTTCTTCCGCCATCTCGAGCAGCGCATTGAGGACCTTCGCGACCTGGGCATCGAGGCCGACCTCATCCTCTTCCATCCCTACGACCGGTGGGGCTACAGCACCATGCCGGCAGAGGTCGACGACCGCTATCTGCGCTACCTCATCGCCCGGCTCGCGGCCTACCGGAACGTCTGGTGGTCGATGGCCAATGAGTACGATCTGATGGAGGATAAGTCGATGCAGGACTGGGATCGCTTCTTCCGCATCGTGCAGGAGGAGGATCCCGTGCAGCACCTGCGCTCCGTCCACAACTGCCGAGCGTTCTACGACCACAACAAACCGTGGGTCACCCACTGCAGCATCCAGCGGCACGATCTGACCCAGGTGACCGAGTGGCGCAGACGCTATCGAAAACCTGTGGTCGTGGACGAATGCGCCTACGAAGGGGACATCCCTAACAACTGGGGCAATATCACCGCAAAAGAGATGGTCCATCGCTTCTGGGAGGGTTTCTCGCGCGGCGGGTACGTGGGCCACGGCGAGACCTACCTGCATCCCGAGGACATTCTCTGGTGGTCCAAGGGCGGCGTGCTCCACGGGCAGAGCCCCGAACGCATCGCCTTCCTCCGGAAGATTATGGAGGCCGGCCCCTACCTCGATCCGACCGGATCGTATTGGGATCTGAACCAATCAGGGTCCGGGGAGGGATATCGACTCCTCTACTTCGGACGTCACCGCCCCGCGCACAAGGACGTCGACCTGCCCGAGGGACAACACTACACCATCGAGGTGATCGATACCTGGGAGATGACCATCGAGGCGCTGGAAGGCACCTACACAGGCCGGTGCCGGATCCCGCTGCCGGCTAAGCCCTACATCGCGGTCCGCATCCGGAAAGCGTAAGCGGTCCTCACACACAATCGGGGTGCTGCACGACGCACGCGGCACCCCGATCCTTCAATACTCTCGGGGATTCTCCCCCTACGCCTTAAAAAGACCACCAGTTCTCCGGGGGCCACAGGGTGATCGGCGGCCCATAGAGCAATCGGATGACCAGCAAGATGTGCAGGAACGTGCTGGCCAACAGCAGGGCAAACATCCCACGATGGCGCTGCACATTGGTCTTGTGCTTAAACATCGCCCGCCCCGCCCAGGCGCCCGGGAAGCCGCCCAACAGCGTGATCAGATTCAGGGTGAACTCCGGAATGCGCCAACTCTGAAGGACCGTCTTCAACTCCGAGACCCGCTTATCCCAGCCGTAAAACGCCCACGTGATCAGGCTGAAGCTGCCGATCCACGCGATATAGGGCGAAAGGGAGATGCGCGATTGCAGGGAACGATTGAGCATCACCGCCAGCACGACGCCCAGTGCAGTGTAGATGACCCTCTGTCTCATGCAGCAACCACGTCCTGCAGGCGCGCCTTGCGATCGGGAAGCCGGTCGAGGTCTTCCACGTTCCCCTCAGGGGCCGGCGGACGGTAATCAGGGGATTGGTGCCGGAAGTAGGTGTTGTATAACTCGGCGTAGTGTCCCCCCGCCTCCATCAGCGCGTCGTGGCTGCCCTCCTCAATAATCCTACCCTCGCGGAGAACGATGATGCGGTCCACCGCCCGGATCGTGGAGAGCCGGTGCGCGATAAGAATCGACGTGCTCTGCTCGAGGATCAGCTCCGTCGCATCCTGAATCTGCGCCTCGGTGAAGGGGTCAACGCTCGCGGTCGCCTCATCCAGGATAAAGATCGCCGGCTCCTGGACGAGCACCCGCATCAGTGCCACAAGCTGGCGCTGACCCATCGAAAGGCGGGAACCCCGCTCGCCCACGTCGGTCTCCAAACCCTCGGGCAGGGTCTCGACCCAGGTTCCATCCCCGATCTGTTCGGCCATCTTGCGAATCTTCTCATCGGTAATGTCCGGGCGCCCATAGCGGATGTTGTGCACGACCGTACCCGCGAAGAGAAAAGGCGTCTGGGAGACGATGCCCAGTTGTCTCCGATAGGCGTTAAGATCGAACGTTCGGATGTCCTGTCCATCGATGAGCAGCCGACCGGACTGGAACTCGTAGAAGCGCGCGATCAGTTTAGCCAGGCTACTCTTCCCCGCACCGGTATGGCCGACCAGCGCAATGCTCTCACCCGGATCGATATGCAATGAGAAGTCCTCCAGTACCTGCTCCTGCTCTGAGTACCGGAATGTCATGTGTTCGAAGTCAATCTCGCCCTCCAAATCCTCAACGGATCGGTCGTCGGTCTGCTGCACCGTCGTCTCCGCATCGATGAGCGCAAAGACCCGCTCGGCAGCCGAGAGCCCACTCTGGAACTGATTCCAGAACGCAGAGATACTGAGAATCGGGAACCAGAAGCGGTCCATACTGGTGACAAAAAGGTACCACCCCCCAATGGAAATCGAAGCCAGTGCGGCTGCTTGTCCCCCAAAATAGACGATGATCGCGGTGCCCACGCCGGCCAAACCTCGGATCAGCGGGAAGCTCAAGGCCAGCGTATAGCCCCGGCGCAGATTCACCCGGTAGGACTCATCATTGACCTCGGTAAACTCTCCATAGATCTTGGACTCCTGACGGAAACTCTTGGCCACGCTGATGCCGGTCACCGCCTCCTGGATGGCCGCGTTCACCTCGGCCATCACCTGGAATCCCTCGCGGCTGACCTTACGGGCCAGGCGCCGGAGGCTCAAAGCGACGGCCAAAACGACCGGGATCATCCCGATCATCATGGCGCTCAGACGCCACGAGATCGTGAACATATAGCCGAAGAGGATGACGACCTGAAAGACCTGGCCCAGGAAGTCGGTGACCAACCGGACGACGTTCGCAAACTCCTCGGTGTCCGACGTGATCCGGCTGATAATCTTGCCGGAGCGATACTGATCGAAGAAGGAGAGATCGTGGTTGACAGACGCGCTAAACGCATCATCGCGCAGCGTCTGCATAATCGTCCCGATCACCCGACCCAAGAGATAGCGCCGCAGCCAGTTGCCGGCCCAATCTGCCACCCCGCCGATCAGCGTAATGCCCACGATGCCCAACAGCACGACCAGGTTGGTCCGATCTGCGACCAGACGATCGATCCCCCGCGACACAACGATCCGAGGGACAATACTCAACATCGACGTCAGCACCGTCACCACCGCGATGACGAGGACGCGGGCACCGTGCGGCTTGAAGTACCGGTAGATACGCCGCATCAACTCGCGATCCGAGTACTCGCGATCGTAGTCTTCCTGTTCTAACCCTCGAAAGAAACCCATAGGTCCCCCAAACGTGCGTGCAAATGATGCATTAGCCGGTGTTCAGCCGATCGCGGCGCCCATCGTCGACGTATATCAAGCGGAGCGCGCTGGGCAAGCGGTCACTCCGCATAGCGTGCGAAGATGCGCCGATAGGCTTCGGACGTCTCCATCAACTCCTCGTGCGAGCCGGTGGCGTCGACACGCCCTTGATTCATCACGAGAATGGTATCCGCCCAACGGATCTGAGAGAGGCGGTGCGTGATCAAGAACGTCGTGCGCCCGGAGGAGATACGCTCGATGGCACGTTGAATACGATCCTCGGTCTCGCTGTCAATGGCACTGGTGGCGTCATCCATAATCAGGATGGCAGGATCCGTAAGAAACGCCCGGGCCAGCGCAACTCGCTGTCGCTGTCCGCCACTGAGCGTCGCCCCCCGTTCCCCGACCTCCGTCTGATACCCCTCAGAGAACTCGGTGATGAACTCGTGGGCTTGCGCGGCCTTTGCCGCAATCCGGATCTGCTCCTCGGTCGCCTCCGGATATCCAAAAGCGATGTTATCCTCAATGGACCGGGAGAAGAGAAAGAGGTCCTGCTCGATCGTTGAGATCTGTTGGCGTAACGACGCCAAGTCCCAATCCTTCACATCCACCCCATCGACCAACACCCGTCCATCATCGACGTCGTAGATTCGGTTGATCAGCTTAACAATCGTTGACTTCCCCGATCCCGTCTGCCCCACAATGGCCACCGTCTCACCGGGCTCGACGTGGAAAGAGATATCCTCCAACGCTACGGAATCCTGTTCGATTTCGCATCCATCCTCGGGCGGTGTATAGCAAAAATAGACGTTTTCGAAGGTCACCGCCCCCTCGATCCACGCGCTATACCCCTCGGCGTTCTCATCCAATTCGGTCACGGTGTTAATGACCTCCAGCAACCGCCGGGCGCTGGCGAGGCCGGATGCGACGCGGGGATAAGCAAACTGCCCCGTGAACGTTGGGAAGCCAAACATCATCATCAACCCTACGTAGGCCACCACGCCCCCAACGTTGAGTTGACCGGCGCGGAAGAGCAACAGGGCGTGAAGCAGCCCGCCCGCCGTAAGCAGCGCGAGGAGCAGCAGGGGCAAGAACTTGGCCTGAATGTCATTTTGCCACAGGAAGGCCTCCCGCCAACGATCAACCCGATCCCGGAATCGCTCGATCTCGTAGTCCTCCTGCGCGGCCCCTTTGACCGTCTCGATGCCCTCAATCGCCTCGGCCAAGGTGGTGTTCATCTCACCGAACTCCTGCCGGACGGATTCGGATGCGGGACGGAGCTGCTTGAGATACGTCACGACGACGGTCGTGTAGAAGATCAAATAGATAATCGGCGCCAAAATCAGATGGGGATGGATGGTGGGGGCCACGAAGAGCGGCAGAATGACGAAATTCGCCGAACCGATCACCATATTCAATCCCGGGTTGAAGAGGAAGTTGACCTGGCGCACGTCGTTCGTCGCGCGGGCCATAAGGTCTCCGGTGGGATATGCATCGTGAAACGCCATACCTTTGCCGATCAGGCTCGCGTAGAGTTCATCACGGACGTCGCGCTCCACCCGCTGTCCTAACGTTTCAGCCGAAATATTCCGCAGCAACTGCAGCAGCATCCCGCGCCCGAGCTGTGTCGCCGCGATCAAAAGCGCGGCCGTCCCCAACGCTTGGAGGTCGGGAGATGCCTGGTTCACCGCATCGAAGGCCCGCCCGATCAAGATGGGTTGTGCCGATGCCAGGAGTGCATTACTGATCGCCCCCACAAAAACGCCGAGAATAGGCAGCTTGTTCTTAATCGCATGGGAAAGAACCCAACGCCACGCCTCACTGCGGTCGGTCTCCCACTCCTTCTCTACCGTGAACTCACTTGCCACCATATACAGTCGCTCCCTCTATAACCAGCTCCTTCGGTTCGCCTATCCATCGCAAGCCTTTCAGCGCCCTTGTAACCCAATGCATTGTACGAAGAAGCAAAGAATCGTCAAGATATTCCAAGCGGGATGCAGGGATGGCGCGTAAACAGAAGGATCTGGCAAGCGTTTGACAAATACGCCGAATCTAGCGACAATTATGGTGTACCAGATGAGAACACGGCGTCGAGCCCAGCGGGCGGCATTGACAAGGGCGCATCACATCGCAGCCCCGCCACTGAGCTCTTTGAACCATCGAAAGGAGACATCTATGGATTTCCTCGAATTGGTCCGAGAACGCTACAGCGTACGTGCGTACAAAGCCGAACCGGTAGACGAGGAGACACTTGAGCAGATCCTGGAAGCCGGTCGCCTGGCCCCCACGGCGGCCAACCGCCAGCCCATCCGGATATTGGTGGCGGAGACCGAAGGTCGGGAAGAGGAACTTCGCCGTATCTACGGGCAAGAATGGTTCGTTGAGGCCCCGCTGGTGCTCTGCATCTGCGGGATCGATGCCGAGGCCTGGGTGCGCCGGCACGATGGCAAGAGCTACCTAGACGTGGACGCCGCCATCGTGATGGATCACATCGTGCTGGCAGCCACGTCGCTGGGCCTGGGCACCTGCTGGATCGCAGCGTTCGATCCGGACGCCGCGCAAGAGGTGCTGGCCCTGCCCGAGGGTGTGGAACCCATCCTCTTCACCCCGTTGGGCTATCTGGACACAAAACCGGGCACCAAGAAGCGCAAGCCGCTCGACGACATCGTCAAGCACGACCGCTGGTAGCTGCCCTGACCTCCCTCAACAGCGAAGATCGATCTGACGCCGCGCTCGTCGCCATGGCCGGCCTGCCCGGCACCGGAAAGAGCACGCTCGCACGGGCCCTGGCGACAAGACGGGAAAGGACCCTTATCCTCGATAAGGATCACGTCCGGGCGTGCCTCTTTCCGCCCGATCTGATCGCCTACGACCGGATCCAGGACGACCTGTGTGTCGAGATTATGCTCCAGGTCGCCGGCTACCTGATTCACCATACCGACCGCCGCCTCATCCTGCTGGATGGTCGCACTTTCAGTCGCAGGGAGCAGGTGACGCCGCTCATCGAAGCCACGCAGCAGCTGGGCGTCCCGCTGATCGTTATCGAGTGCCGCTGCTCCGACGAGACTGCCCTTCGGCGCATTGCCGGCGACCACGCAGCGCAGGAACACCCGGCGGCGAACCGGGATACGGACCTCTATCGACGGATCAAGACACAGCGCGAACCGCTCACGGTCCCCCACCTTACCGTGGACACCGACCAATCCCTGGAGACCTGCCTGACGCAGGCCCTACGCTACCTGGAAGACCATCTGACACCGGACTGACAACCGATCAACGAGTCAAGGAGCCCACGCATGAAAGCCAAAGAGCTGCCACTGTCACCCCCACCCTCCGATACCTGGCAACGCCTGGAGAAGGAGGTCGTCGCATGCCGCCGCTGCCCACGCCTGGTCGCTTGGCGGGAGGAGGTCGCGCGTGTCAAACGGCGCGCGTACGAGGATTGGGATTATTGGGGCAAGCCGGTCCCCGGTTTTGGAGACCTCCACGCGCGTCTGCTCATCGTCGGACTGGCGCCCGGGGCCCACGGGTCCAATCGCACCGGGCGGATGTTCACGGGAGACAGCTCGGGCGTGACGCTCTTCGGGGCCCTTTATCGCGCCGGGTTCGCTAGCCAGCCGACGGCGACCGATCGAGACGACGGACTGACGCTACGTGACACGTTTATTACGGCGGTCGCCCGGTGTGTGCCGCCTAAAAACCGCCCCCATGCTCAGGAACTCGCCAACTGCCGCCCATTCCTGGCCCGAGAGATCGCCCTGCTATCGAACCTGCGCGTGGTCTTGGCGCTGGGCCACGTCGCGTTTGACGGCTATCTGCGCCTCCTCAGCGAGCAGGGACACGACCTGCCCGAGGTGGAATTCGAGCATGGACAGATGGTCGAGCTTTCCCCCTCGCTGCCGATCCTGGCGATGTCCTATCATCCCAGCCGCCAGAACACCCAGACCGGATTGCTGACCCTAGAGATGTTCGACGCGGTCTTCGAAAAGATTCAGGCAATCCTATGATGGAGGAGAGACTATGACCCAGCCATTCGATGCAGATCAACTGCTCACCCTGATGAAGGCAAGGCGCAGTATCCGGCAATATCAGGATCGAGACGTTCCCGAGGAGGCCATTCAACAGATTCTGGAGGCCGGTCGGTGGGCCCCCTCCGCCTCTAACCGGCAACCGTGGCATTTCATTGTGATCCGCCAACCGGAGATACGACAAGCCGTCGCTGAGCACGCAGCCTATTACTTCATACGCTGGGCGCACGTCGAGGAGGCCCCGGTCATTATCGCCCTCTGCGGTGAAACCGGCAACCGCGTCTATCGCCAATTCCTCCACGAAGACATCGGCATTGCCGGAACGCAGATGATGCTTGAAGCCGCTGCGCTGGGACTGGGGACCTGCTGGATCGGCGGACTGGACCGCAAGGCGATCGGTGACGTGCTCAAACTCCCGGATAGCGTGGAACTGGTCGGATTGCTGACACTGGGATATCCGGACGAATCCCCGGAACCGCCGGCGCGCAAACCCATGGCACGCATCGTCCACTACGAGACCTACGGCAACCGCGCTCAGGGCGAGGGCAAACCGGGACGTGTCGTCACCGGGCCTCTGGGCCTTCTCCTAAGGAAACTAAAAATCACCATTCGTTCCTGATCCCTAACGCTTTCCGAGAAATTCGGGCTTGCGATTTCGATCAAAAAGCCTATAATGCAAAGGATGCATTTTTGTGGAGGTGAAGATAATGCCAACCTATGAATACGAATGTCAAGAGTGCGGGTTACGTTTCGAGCGCCGTCAGAGCTTTAGCGAAGATCCTATCAAGATCTGCCCGGATTGCAATGGGCCAGTAGTCCGTCTCATTCAACCGGCAGGTATCATATTTAAAGGGTCTGGGTTCTACGTCACAGATAATCGCTCAAAGTCCTCGACGGCTATTCCTGGTTCACGCAAGGAAGAGACAAGCTCAAAAGAGGATTCCAGCCGTTCGAGTTCAGAGTCATCGGACACCTCCAAGTCGGACAAAACCGACTGAGCCATCCATAGGGGAGGCGTCCGGCTTCGTTTGGAAGAACAAGCCGTCAAAGAGGGGTCGCATCGATGATGCGACCCCTCTTTGACGTTACACCCGGGCGAGACCAGACCCAATCAGGTCAGCCGGCCTTGACGAGGCGGACAACCGTCGCGCCTTCCCCGCCCTCACGACGAGCCGCGGACTCATAGGATGAGACCAGCGGATGATCGTCGACAAAGCGACGTACCTCACGCCGGAGCGTCCCCGTCCCCTTGCCGTGAATCACCCGAACCCAGGGCAGCGAGGCCAACGACGCCTCGTCCAGATACCGCTCCAGATGCTTCAGCGCTTCATTGACCGTTTCACCGCGAAGATCGATCTCCACGCCGGGGGACTTCCGATCCGGAACGCTGATGCCCGAGGACTCAGTTTGAGGCGGCCTATGACGGTGGATCAACGTCAGGTCATCCACGGGCACACGCGTGCGAAGCGCGCCGGCCTTGACGACCGCCTCACGCCCATCGATCTCAATCACGGTCCCTTTGACGCCCAGAGATTGGAGCTTGACCGTATCCCCCTCCGCAACCGCCCGAGCATCCGAGGACTCCATCTCCCGCTCGCCCCGGACAAGCGGTTCGGGCTCCGGCATAGTCGTATCAATCTGATCCAGTGCTTCGTCGACGGCCTCCAACTCCGAGCCGACCTCTCGAGTGGAGACAATGCTGATTCGCCGTCGGAGCGTCTCGATCTCCTCGCTCAGCGCCTCCACCCGGGATTGGGCCTGCCGGCGTGCATCCTGCAGGATCTCACGACGCTCCTCCTCAATGTTCCGGAGCCTCGCCTGCAAGTCAGCCTTCAGATCCTCCGCCTCACGGCGCGCTCGCCGGGCCTGATCGCGGGCCTCCGCTTCCTGAATGCGCAGGTTGTGAAGGTCATTCAACATCTCATCCGCACGCAGCGACTCGCCGGAGACCATGCCCTGGGCATGATCCACGATGGTCTTCGGCAGTCCCAATCGTTGGGCGATGGCAAACGCGTTGGAGCGCCCCGGCAATCCGATGGTCAATCGATAGGTTGGCGCCAACGTCTCCACATCGAACTCCATGGATGCGTTCCGCACCCCGGGCGTATTGTGGGCATGCAACTTAAGCTCTGGATAGTGCGTGGCGATCAGGACCGTGCTGCGCCGAGACCGAAACGCCTCAAGCAGCGCCCGGGCCAACGCGGATCCCTCCGCCGGATCGGTACCGGCCCCCAGCTCATCCAAAAGGACCAACGACCGATGATCGATGGTACCGAGGAACGACAGAATATTGCTCATGTGCGACGAGAAGGTCGAGAGATTCTGCTCAATGGACTGCTCGTCACCAATGTCAGCCACCACCGCCTCAAAACAGCTCAACTGTGAACCCACCGCCACCGGAATGTGCATACCCGACTGCGCCATCAGCGTCAGCAGCCCTGCGGTCTTCAGCGTCACAGTCTTCCCACCCGTGTTGGGCCCGGTGATCACGAGCACGTGGGTCCCCCCATCCAGCACGACGTCCACCGGCACGACCTGCTCCGGATCCAACAGCGGGTGGCGCGCCCCCTTAAGCGCGACGACCGATCCGGGATGGAGGTTGGCCTCCGGATTTTCGCCGACCTCCGGATCAGGCGGCGCATCAGGTAAGGGAACGATCTCGGGCTGGCTGGCCTCCAGGAGGTCTGCATACCGCGCCTTGGCAAAGACCAGATCCAGTTCCGCCAAGGCATCCAACGTATGGTGCAGTTCGTCACGGACGTGTCCAACCTGGGCCGTCAAGGTGCGCAACAGGCGGAGGATCTCGTCCTCCTCTTCGATACGAAGCTCGCGCAGGGCATTGTTCATCTCGACCACGGAAGCAGGCTCGAGGAAAATCGTCGCCCCACTGGAGGAACGATCGTGAATAATCCCCTCGACCCGGCCCTTGAAGTCCGATTGCACCGGAATAACGAACCGACCGCTGCGACGGGTGACCAAAGCCTCCTGCAAATAGGGGGCCACATTCGAGGAACTGATGATGCTCCGCAACTTACTCTGCACCCGTTCCTGCGTCACCCTAAGCTCGCGCCGAATCCTTGCCAACTCAGGGGAGGCATCGTCCCGAATCTCCCCCCGGTCGTCCAGGACCTTATCAATCGCCTCCACCAGCGAGGGCAGGGTTTGAATACGCCATGCAATATCGGCCAAGGCCGGGAACTGAGGTTCGAGCTGCGTAAGGGCGCGACGAACACGCGCCGCGCCCTTCAACGTATTGCGAACCTGAAGCAGATCCTCCGGCTGAAGGGTCACGCCGTGTCCGGCTTTCTCACTCAAGGGGCGGATGTCCCTGACTTGACTGAGGGCAAAATTCGGCTTTGACTCGAGCAAGGTCCGCGCTTCGGACGTCAATACCAGAGACTCCCGGACGCGCCGAATCTCAAAAGCGGGCTCCAACGCGAGCGCCAAATCTTTGCCCCCGGAAAAGTCGGTGAATTCAGCAAGGCGCGACAGTATTTTAGGAAACTCCAACTTCACCCAATGTCGATTCATGAAAGCTCCAAATGCATAGGTACTATAGCACCCGTGTCAATCTACCGGGGCACCAGAATGGGCGGCAGCTCCCGGAAGAAGGGGGCAAAGGCAAAACTGTAATACGTCATAATCTCTCGCGTAAACGCAAGCAAGCGGGCCCCCAGGAACTGCCATCGCAAGGAATTCCACATCTCGGTCTGCGTCTCCCAACGCTCACTGACGATGAAGCCGAGGCTGTTGAAAAGCAGAGAGACCACGATACTCGCAACGATGACGCCGACCAGACCGCCCATCACCACATCCAGAAAGCCAATCCGGGGTAACGTCGTGATCGGAAAGGCCAACCGAGATATCACATATCCGGCGATGGTAAAGAGAAAGAAGAGTACCATAAAGACGACGCCTTTGACCGCCGTTGGATTATTGGTCGCGAGGGCCTGAACCGGCACGGTCACCAGCTCATAGGAAAGCACACCCGCAAAGGTAGCAATCCAGACGACAACCAGCATAAACAGCATCCGAAGCATCCGCTGGAATGCACCAAAGATCACAATGCCCGCACCGAAAATGATCAGAAGATAATCGAACGGCGTCATGGATCCTCCTTCACAACGGGTATTCAGGAACCGGCGTCCCCACCCTCTCAAGAAAAAAGGACGCACCCAACGATACGTCCTGTCCAACCTATCTACGGTCGTCATTATACCACGGAACAATAAACAACGAGCAAAAACCAAAAGACAAGCCATACCGATGACTCGTGTACGGCTTGTCTCAGCCCTCGAGAAAGCTCAAAGAGACGACGGCTCGCTAGCCTACCACCTGCACCTTCACCTTTTCGGGTTCCGGCTCCTCGTCGTCTTCGATGTCCTCAACTTCCACATCATCGAGCGCAAACGTCAGCTCACACTTGCGGCAGACCGCTGTGCTCTGATTCTTCGCCAACAGGAGTCCCCCGCACTCCGGACACGGCGTCGTCAACGGGCGGTTCCACGACGTGAACTCACAGTCAGGCCACGTGGAGCACCCATAGAAGGGCCGGCCCCGCTTGGTGCGGCGGCGCACCACATCCCCATCCTCACAATCGGGACACTTCACCCCGATCTTATCCAGCCAGGGCTCCGTGTGCCGGCAGTCGGGGAAATTGGTGCAGCCGATGAACTTACCGTACCGGCCCCAGCGGACAATCAAATCGCCATCCTCACACTCGGGACACTTGCGCCCCACGTATTCGGTCTGATCAATCTCCGGGATCGCCTCCTCCGCCCGTTCCAGCGCCTCTTCAAACGGCCCATAGAACTCACGCATCAGCTCGACCCAATCGCGCGTGCCCCCCGCGATCTTATCCAGATCGGCTTCCATCTCCGCCGTGAAATCCACGTTAATCAGATCGGGGAAGTTCTCGACCAGAAGGTCGTTGACGAGAACACCCGTCTCGGTCGGATTCAGCCGTCGCCGTCTGCGCACGACGTACCCACGTTGTTGTAGGGTGGAGAGAATAGCAGCATAGGTCGAAGGGCGACCGATACCGTATTCCTCCATCGCCCGGATGAGCGAGGCATCGGAATAGCGGGCGGGCGGCTGCGTGAAGTGCTGATCGGGCAGAAGCTCGATCAAATCCAACAGATCGCCCACTTCGAGCGGCGGGATCGTTTGACCAGTCGTCGCCGTCTCCTCATCGATCTCCCCAAAAGCCACCAGATAGCCGGCAAAACGCAGAATCGACCCGGATGCCCGGAAGAGATAGGGCTTCTCGGCCTCCGTGCCCGCCAGAATCTCAACGCGCAGCGTATCGTAGACCGCAGGCTTCATCTGGCTGGCGACAAACCGCTGCCAGATCATGCGGTAGAGCCGGTATTGGGAGCGGTTCAAATGCGGTTTGACCTTTTGAGGCGTCCGGAAGACGCTGGTCGGTCGGATCGCCTCGTGGGCCTCCTGGGCTGCTTTCGACTTCGTCTTGTAGACGGGAGGCTCCTCCGGCAGGAACTCCTCGCCATAGGTTTCTGTGACGAGCTCACGCACCTCGGCCTGAGCCTGTTCGGAGACGTTGGTGCTGTCCGTGCGCATATAGGTGATCAAGCCCTCTATCTCGTCCTCACCCAAATCAATCCCCTCATAGAGCTGCTGCGCCAGGCGCATTGACTTTTTCGCCGAGAAGCGCAGTTGCCCCGCAGCGTCCTGCTGCATCGTACTGGTGGTATAGGGGGCCGAGGGACGGCGGCGGCGTTTTCCTTTCTTGACCTTGGATACCTCATACGTGGCCTTTTCCAGGGCCTCCAGGATCGGGTCAACGTCCTCTTTGCTGGTGAGTTCGAAGTCCTCACCGTTGATTTTGGCTAATCCGGCCTCGAATTGGGGGCGGTGCTCGGGATCCTCGGCCTCCTGCGGAGCGAGTTCGACGTCAATCGACCAATACTCCTCAGGGACAAACGCCTCGATCTCCCGCTCGCGCTCCACAATGAGTCTGAGCGCAACCGACTGCACCCGACCCGCTGACAACCGGCTGCGCACCTTACGCCACAGCAACGGGCTGAGCTGATATCCGACCAGACGGTCCAGAATCCGGCGGGCCTGCTGCGCATCGACCAGATCCATATTGATCCCGCGCGGGTGGGAGAACGCTTCGTCAATGGCGGTTTTCGTGATCTCGTGGAAGACCACCCGCCGTACGCGCTCCTCCTGTAGCTCCAAAACCTCATTAAGGTGCCAGGCGATGGCCTCCCCCTCGCGGTCCAGGTCCGTCGCCAAATAGATCTCAGCCGAGTCCTTCGCCTCCGCTTTCAATTCCTTGACGATGTCCCGTTTTTCATTGGGCACCCGATACCGGGGCTCAAAGTCGTTTTCCACGTCGACTGAGAGTTTGGATCGCAGCAGATCCCTGACGTGCCCCACCGAGGCCTTCACCGTGTAGTCATCGCCCAAGAAGCGCCCCACCGTGTTTGCCTTGGTGGGAGACTCCACGATCACCAGACGACCGGTAGGCTCCGGGGGCGGCGGTGGGGGCGGCGGCTCCATACCTTCATGGAGCGGCGTGCGCCCCATCCGAAACATATTGGTCCCACACTCAGGACAGCGTCCCCGTGTGGCCGGCTGCCGTTTCTTGGTAAAAACAGGCGTCGGATCTTCCATCTCCCGTTTAGCTTTACATTTAACACAATAGCCTTCAATTTCTACGTTTTCAGTCATAAACCTTCCCACATTTCTATGATCGGTTTGCGGCCTAGAATCATAACGGATGTCTCCCAAGGTGTCAAGTGAGACGAAAGCTGCGCATTTTCCAGTATGACCACGTCCCAGCACGGCAGCACAAACGCCCAAAACCTTGGACACTACCGTCAGGCTTTGAGCGTTATATGCAGCCGTGCCGGAACCTATAACCTCAAACCTATAACCTCAGAGCACGTCGTCTCGCTCTCGCTCCCTGAGCTGCTGAACAATCTCCTTCACACGCTGTGATTGATCGCTTCGCGTGATAAGTAACGCATCAGGCGTATCAATCACAATCACATCCTCCAACCCAATGGTCGCAATCAGACGCTCCCCATCCGCCAGCACCATGGTATTCTCACTATCGAGGTCCAGGGTATCCCCAAGCATGACGTTACCATGCTCATCGTCGGAATACAACCCCTTTACCGAGGCCCAGGTGCCGATATCCGACCACCCGATATCACTGGGGATCACGGCCACGCGCGCTGCGTTCTCCATCACCCCATAATCGATGGTCTGCTTCGGCAGCGTGGGCCAAAGGCGATTGAGAGAACGTTCAAAATCCTCGGGACCCTCAAGACCACCCAGCGTCTCTAAAACGCCACTGAGTTCGGGCATCTGTCGCCGAATCTCCTCAAGGATACGATCCACCCGCCAGATAAACATCCCGCTGTTCCACGCATAGTTGCCGGCGTCGAGAAACTGCCGGGCCGTCTTGGCATCCGGCTTTTCCATAAATTCCACAACCCGGAAATACTCAAACTGATTGATCGTTCCCAGGCTCTCGCCCTGCTCAATATACCCGTATCCGGTCGAAGGATGAGTCGGTTCAATGCCCATCGTGACGAGATATCCCTTGCCCGCGATCTCCCGAGCGGCCCGCAAGCTCTCGCTGAAGGTATCCACATCCGCGATATAATGATCGGCGGTGACGACAATCATCGTCGCCTGAGGATCCATATCTTTGAGCATCAGCGCAGACAGCCCAATACACGACGCAGTACCCCGACCCTGGGGTTCAATGATGAAGTTAGACTTAGGAATCTGCGGATACTGCGCGGACAATGAATCGACTTGATCGGCCGTGGTAACGACAAAGATATGCTCCAGCGTGATCAAAGGCAACAGCCGATCGACCGCAATCTGGAAGAGGGTGCGGGCCCCAGTCAAACTAAGCGTCTGCTTGGGATGCTGCTTCCGGCTCATGGGCCAAAGGCGGGTGCCGCCGCCCCCGGCCATTACCACCGCGTAGAGATGATCGATCATAAGATTTGCTCCTATCCGTCAGATACTAAGGGTTGGCTGTCAAATAACTTCCGCAAAATCAAGCTGAAAGCGGTGTCGAAAGCACCCCAGGCGTCGAAGTTATTGAGCTTTCAGCCCTAAACACCTGTCCCAATGATATGTGCTTCTTCGCATGCCGTCAATACCCGGCCCTCACACCTCACCGAAACGCTCGTACCACGCTTCAAAGGTCTTCACGTGGCGTTCGCCATACCGGGCCAGTTTTGCCCTAACCTCCGCCATTGACCGCTCGCGCCATAGATCGTCGGGGTGCTTACCAAAGAAGAGGTCAGCCCAACTGATCACCTGCTCCTCCACCGTCTCGGAGATGAAATCTCGAGCCGGAAGGGGCAAGCCCTGGAACTCGACCTCATGGGCTTCGATGCCCACCCCAATATGCCGTTCCGCCACGCGCGCGTGACGGGGCAGCCCCAAGTCCCGTAACATCTCGCCTCCCTGGACGATGTGCTGGGTATAGGGCAAGTCGCCCTCACACCCCAGGTCGGGGGCGTGCACGTTGACGACGCCGATATCATGCAGCATCGCAGCCTCTTCGATAAAACGCTTCTGAGCGGCTGTCAGGTTCAACCGGCTCGCAATCGCCAACGCCTTCTGCGTCACACAGGCCACGTGAGGGACGTAAACACGGTAAAGCTGCGAATCCGGTGAGATAAAACGATGAATCACGGCGAAGTGGTCAACCCGTGCGCCCGTCTCGTCAAGATAGTCACTCATGGACCGAATAACTGACCTCCGCTTCTCCCAACCGCACGTACTGAAGCGGTGCGGTTTGGCGTACCATGCCCTTGAGTTCCATCATCACCAGGGTGCTGCTGACCACCTCAGCCGGCAGGCCGGACGCGCGAACCACCCGGTCGAGATGACAGGGCTCCGACGAGAGTGTCTCATAGACCGCAGCCTCCGTCGCATTCTCGGGCAGGACCATCCGGGCCTCTCGCTTCTCCTGGACGTTATCAAGGCGCAGGACCTCCAGGACGTCACATATCTCTGTGACGATGTGCGCGCCATCCCGGAGCAGGCGATTGCACCCGGCTGAGTTCGGGCTGAGAATACTGCCGGGCACCGCAAAGACCTCCCGTCCCTGATCGAGGGCGAAATCCGCCGTAATCAGCGCCCCACTCCGGTGCCCCGCTTCCACCACGATGGTGCCGAGGCTGAGGCCGCTGATGATTCGATTGCGGGGGGGAAAGTTCATCGCCTCGGGCCGGGTGCCCAGGGCATAATCGCTCACCAACGCGCCCTGCGCGACAATTCGCTCGGCCAGTGTGCGGTGTTCTGCCGGATAGATGACGTCCACCCCTGACCCGAGCACCGCAATGGTCCGCCCCCCCGCATCGAGCGCGGCTTGATGGGAGACGCCATCAATACCCCGGGCCATCCCACTGACGACCGTGACCCCATGACGCGCAAGCTCCGCGCCCAGCCGGTATGCCACCTCCCTGCCGTAAGCACTTGCCTTGCGTGTGCCGACCATGGCCACCGACCACTCATCAAGGGCAACGATTTCACCCTTGACAAAGAGGACCGGCGGCGCATCGGGAAGCTGGCTGAGCAGCGTGGGATAATCCTGGCTCTCCCACGTGAGCACGCGGACGCCAGCCTCCTCAATCTTACGGATCTCCCGGTCCAGATCGAGGGTCTTACGCGCTTGGATGAGATTTCGCAGCGCTCGTCGATCGAGTCTCGCCTCCCGCAGTGCCGAGGATGGCGCCTGCCAGGCGGTCTCAATATCACCGAAGAAATCGATCAATGCACGAAGCCGTATGGGACCAATACCGGTTACGAGGTTAAAGCCCAACCAATACCGCAGCCTGTCCATGGTGCCGGGCCTCCTATCGACGATCACACCTCAAATCTATCAGCAGGAAGGTAGGTTCAAATCTCTATCCGACGGTCACGCCCCCAACAGTAAGACACAAGCGGCCACCCTAAAGATTGGCTATCCAATAACGTCCCCGAAATCAAGCGCAAAGAGGTATACGAGAAGGATAAGGCCGTACGATCTATAGTTTCAAGAGGCCGGGCAAAGGATGAACGACAATCCTTTCCTCCTCCAGATCGAAACCGACGACCACCTCCTCGGTCACAGGAATCAAGAGCTCCCCCCGGGAACCATGGACAACCAGCACCTCATTGGCCCCCGGCAGGGTGAGCGTCTCTACCACCTCCCCGAGCCTTTCACCGGTATCGGTCTCAACGGTAAGTCCCAAAATCTGATGTTCGTAGTATTCATCCGTCTCGAGAGGAACGGCGTCCTGTAGAGAGACGTAGATCACCGCCCCTCGGAACGCTTCCGCTTCATCCCGACCTGTGACCCCCTCCAGCTTGATGAGCAGCGCATTCTTATGCGAACGGACGCCCACCAAACGATAAGGCTGCTGTTCAGGACCAACGTACAGGGTCTTGACATCCGCGAGGTGCTCCGGGTGGGTGGTCAGCTTTCCAACCTTCAGTTCACCCCGAACACCGTGGGGCCGCGCAACGCGCCCCACCGCCAAATAAGAAGGCTCAGGCTTTTGACTGCCCATACCTGAGACCTTGTCCATTGTCGTGTTGATATACAGTCTGGATTATCATTACACAATCTCCAGTGTAACCTTCTTCCCCATCTTAGCGCCGAGCACCCGGGCTAATGAACGCATGGCGTTGATCGTTCGACCTTCGCGACCAATCATCCGCCCCATATCGACCGGGGCTACGCGCATCTCGAGGACAATCGACGTCTCGCCCTCCATTTCAGACACGCTAACCTGATCCGGCTCGTCAGCCAACGTCTTAACGATCGTTTCAACCAAATCCTTGACCCTCGACATCGTGTAACCTCCTTGCAAGTCATTACGTAAAGGAACAGGAACGAAAAAGGCGTATGATGTCAGATCGATGTAAGACGTTATAGTACAGACGCTCTCCTTCAGACGTTATCATACAAACGTTATCTTACGGAGACGCTGGTCCACGAACACTCGGACGAAAGATGGGTGGTTACGCGTGATCGTTAAGCTTCTCCTTCTTCAGCTTCGACGTCCTCATCCGAAGCGTCGTCGGACTCATCCTCCTCAGTCGCAGTTTCAGCTTCCTCAGTCGCAGTTCCAGCTTCTTCAGTCGCAGTTTCAGCTTCTTCGACTTCCGCGACCTCAACCTCGGCAGGCTGTTCGGCTTCAGTCTCCGCCACCTCATCCTCTGACGCTTCAGCCTCTGTTGCTTCGACGGCTTCTGCCGCATCGGCAGGTGCCGCATCGGCTTCAACCTCTGCTGTTTCCGTCTCTTCGCCCTCACTCTCGCCAGCGACCTCAGCAGACTCTGAAACTTCGGGGGTGATCTCCTCAGCTTCCCCCTCCGCGACCGCCTCGACCTCATCCTCGGCTTCCACCTCGGCGAGAATAACCTCAAGTGACTCGCCGGCCTTCAGGCGCCCAAGGCGATCCATCGTCCCGCCGTTCCTGAACATACGTGCGACCGCTTCGCTCGGCTGCGCGCCAACCGAGAGCCAATGCAATGCGCGATCCTCTTTGTAGTGAATAGTTGCCGGTTCGGTACGCGGATTATAGAACCCGATCGCTTCCATAAACCGACCGTCCCGTGGGGCCGACTTCTCCGCTACCACGATTCGAAAACTGGGTTGTTTGTTTGCCCCAACGTGCCGTAAACGTATTCTAAGCATAAGCCTCCTGTAACTCCTTGTTCTGATCTAGTTTCTAAAATGAAGAGTGCATACGTTCTGTACGTTCATCGTACGGTACTGAAGGATTGGGTTTCGCAGCGTCAGCGAAAAAGCCCCTGCAGTCCCCGCAACTTCCCTTGGTTAAGTCGCTTCATCATCCGTTTCATCTGACGGTGCTGAGAGATCAACTGATTGACCTGCTGCACCGACGTGCCACTTCCCTCCGCGATACGCCGGCGACGGCTACCGTTGAGAACCCGAGGGTTGTGTCGCTCCTCCGGCGTCATAGAAAGGATAATCGCCTCGACATACTTGAGCTGCTTCTCCGCCTCTGCCTGATCGAGATCAACGCCGCGCATGGCGTTCCCCATCCTGGGCACCATCTCCAGAATCTCCTGAAGGGGTCCCATCCGGCGCACCTGACGGAGCTGATCGAGGAAATCCTCAAGATCAAACTCGCCCTTGCGCAGCTTCTTCTCCATCTCGGCGGCCTGCTCCGCGTCAAACGCGTCCTCAGCCCGCTCAATCAGGGAAAGCATATCCCCCATCCCCAAGATCCGTGAGGCCAGCCGATCGGGATGAAAAAGCTCCAGCTCGTTCAACTTCTCCCCGGTGCCCAGGAATTTGATCGGGACGCCGGTGACCGAACGCATACTGATCGCAGCGCCACCCCGCGCATCCCCGTCGACCTTGGTCAACACGAGACCGGTCAACCCGACGCGCTTGTTGAAACCATCGGCAATGTTAACGGCCTCCTGCCCGGTCATCGCATCGGCGATCAAGAGCACCTCGACCGGATCGACCTTATCGCGGATCGATTCCAATTCCGCCATCATCTGGTCGTCAATTTGCAACCGTCCAGCCGTATCCAGGATCACCACGTCGGAGCCCCGCTCCCGCGCAGCCCCCAAACTCCTCCGCGTAATCGCCGGCGGATCAGCCTCCGGAGACTCACTGTAGACGGGGATACTCAGCTGCCGTCCCAGCACCTCCAACTGCTCGATCGCGGCAGGGCGGTAAACATCCGCCGCAACCATCATGGGAAAATGACCCTGAGAACGAAGATGCAGCGCCAGCTTCGCAGCGGTCGTCGTCTTACCTGACCCCTGAAGGCCGACCAGCATAATCACATACGGGGCCTGACCACTTAGCTGCAATCGCCCCGGCTCACCGAGGGTATCCACCAGCTCCTGGTGGACAATCTTGATGACCTGCTGAGCGGGATTGAGGGCGCGGGAGACCTCCTCACCGACGGCCTTATCCCGCACTTCGGACGTAAACTCCTTGACGACCTTGTAGTTGACGTCGGCCTCAAGCAGCGCGAGACGAATCTCACGCATGACCTGCTTGACGTCCTCCTCCCGAAGGACGCCGCGTTTACCTAAACGGTTGAAAATGTCCTGTAACTTATCGCTTAATGATTCAAACATAGGATCCCTATCATAGACAATTACATACATTCTAGCCTATAATATCGATTCGTCAAGCAAAAGTACCCATCGAAACACATGTCACCAACACATTCAATAATCTTCCACACAATCTTTTACGCCCGGCACCGGCCAACGAGACCCCTTGCCAAAGCCGCGCAGCAGGGCATAATAACATGGAGGAGCGTCAAGAAAAGTCGCAATTCTCCAAACGTTAACGTATGACCCAAATGACACAGACGATATGTCTACAAACGATATCCTTTGTCGCACAAAGGGTTTAGGAAGGATCCATCAGAAATGAAGAGAGTCGGACGAACGCCAGTTCGGATTATCCGCTCTATGATTGTCCTAAAGCGGGATAGAAGTCGCAAGCGCAGCCGCACTGGCTTTAATCTCGTGATCCGCATCGCAGGACTGTTAGTGCTCGTAAGCGTGTTAGCTTCGGTCATCTTCGTAGGGATGGGCGTAGGGACGGCTGCCGGTGCCTACACAACCATCACCGAGGGACTGCCCACCCCTGAGGACGTCGCACGCGCCAGCATTGCGACCTCAGAAACGACGAAGATCTACGCCTGGGGCTCCGACGAAGATGGGGATGGGCAGAAGGACCCCGTCCTGATCTACGAGGTCATCGATCCCAACGCGGGAGACAGGAACTGGGTCCCGCTCGACACCCTCACCGACGACGTGATCTGCGGCACCGTAGCTATGGAGGATAAAACCTTCTGGACAAATCCGGGCTTCAACTTCCGGGGCATCAGCCGGGCGTTTGTCTCCAACCTGCAGGGCGAACAGATTCAGGGCGGCTCTTCCATCACCCAGCAGGTCGTCAAGAACTCGGTCATCCCATTGGAGGAACGATTCGAGAAGAGTTACGCACGCAAGATCAAGGAGCTTCTGATCTCCGTTGAGTTAACACGCCTTTACGAGAAGGAAGAGGTCCTGGAATGGTATCTCAACACCAACTTTTACGGGAACCTCGCCTATGGCATTGACGCTGCCGCCCAGGTCTATTTCGGCAAGCCCGCGGCTTCGTTGACGCTCGCTGAGACCGCCTCGCTTATCGCCATCCCCCAGTACCCACGGCTCAACCCCTTTGACGCCCCCGACGCCGCGAAAGGGCGACAGAGCATTGTGCTCAGGCGGATGGTGGAAGAGGGATGCATTACCTCCGAGATGGCAGAGCAGGCCGAGAACGAGCCTTGGGACTTGGCCGGAACTACCGAACGATTTGACATCAAGGCGCCTCACTTCGCGATGTACGTTCGCCGGGAGCTCGAAGAACGGTTTGGTCCCGAGGTCGTCGCCGGTGGCGGCCTGCGCGTCTACACGACGTTGGATCTGGAGTTGAACCGACAGGCCGAATGCGCATTGCAGACCTATCTTCAGATCGAAAACGGCGCGGATCCTGCGACCACCATCAACGAAGCGGTGGGCGCCGGGTGTGAAGCCGCGCAGTACCTTCCCGACGTTCCTGCCAGCCGGGTGGGCAACGACTATAACATCAAGAACTCGGCCGTGGTGACCATCCGCCCGACGACCGGTGAGATCCTCGCCATGGTCGGCAGCGCCGACTATTGGGATGAGGAGATCGACGGGAAGTTCAACGTCGCAGCGGACGGGCTCCGGCAGCCGGGCTCCTCTTTCAAGCCATTCACCTACGTGACCTTCCTCTCTCAGGGACGCAATCTCGCTCATATGTTCCTGGACGTCCGGCAAGCCTTTGAGCAGGGACCGGGTATGGCCCCGTACGTCCCGGAAAACTACAGTCGAAATTACCACGGACCGGTCAGCCTGCGCAGCGCCTTGGCCCGCTCGCTGAACATCCCTGCGGTCGAAGCGATGTCAATTGCCGGCATCGACAACGTCCTGCGCACCGCCCATCAGATGGGCATCACGACGCTTGACCAGAGCCTCGAGCATTACGGCCTGAGTCTCACCCTGGGAGGTGGCGAGGTCAAACTTCTGGATATGGTGTATGCATTCAGCGTCTTTGCGAATAACGGCACGATGTACGGAGAACCAGTACCGGAGAATGGACTGCGCCCCAACTTCAGGGAGATCAACCCGATTGCCATTCTCCGCGTGGACGATCGCAACGGACAGACCCTCTACAGAATGGATCAACCCCATACCCGGCAGATCTTGGAGCCGCGCCTCGCGTACCTGATCACCAACGTGCTCTCCGACCGCACGGCCCGGATTCCGGCCTTCGGAACGCCGAACGCCCTGGAGCTTGCCGACGGCCGTCCGGCAGCGGCCAAAACCGGAACCACCAACAACTTCAGCGATAACTGGACGGTAGGGTATACGCCCCAATTCGTCACCGGCGTCTGGCAGGGGAACCCGGAGGCCGATGACTATATGGTCAACACACCCGGCTCCCGGGGTGCCGGGTACATCTGGCACGCGGTGATGGAATACGCCCATCGCGATCAGCCCATCGTCTCCTTCCCCAACCCTGGTGGATTGGAGAGGGTCACCGTCTGTGCCGTCTCCGGTCTGAGGCCGGATAGGACGTGTCCCACCCGATCCGAGCTTATGATACCGGGAACCGAACCTCAGGAGGCAGATACCCTCCACCAGGTCTACCTGGTCAATCGCGATACAGGAAAGCTGGCAACCATCTACACGCCCCCCGAACTCGTCGAAGAACGCGTGTACGTCGTGCTCCCTCCGGAGGCTCAGGATTGGATCAACAGCCTCCCCGAGGAACGACGTGCGCTCTATCAGCCGCCTTCTGAGTACGACACCGTCTATGGGCCCAACCAGGCTCAGGCGGAGGTGGCGATCATCTCCCCCACCACGTACTCTTACGTCAGAGGGATCGTGCCCATCATCGGCAACGCCCGGGGCGACGTCTCCTTCTACCGGATGGTCTACGGCGAGGGGATGAACCCCACCCAGTGGCAGCAGGTCGGTCCGGATCACCCCAACCAGGTGGATAACGGTCTGCTGGAGAACTTCGACACGACGGGACTTGAGGATGACGTCTACACCTTACAATTGCAGGTGGTTGGCAACGATCAGCAGGTTCGGCAGTCGACCGTTCAACTCACCGTGGACAACACCCCGCCGGAGGTGGCAATGACCTATCCGCCTTCAGGCTCAGCCTATGAATACGGGTTTGACGAATGGGTCAACGTCCATGCAGAAGTCCAGGACGTCTATACAATCTCCCGGGTAGAATTTTACAAGAACAACGAGGAGGCGCCGTTCAACGTGCGCACGGTGGCGCCGTTTAACGTCAATTGGACGCTGGAACCGCCGGGGACCTATTCATTCCACATCGTGGTCTATGACGGCGCCGGCAATCGTGCGGAGACGGAGCCTGTGCGTATCCGGGTGGTGCCGCGCGAAGAGTAGCACCAGCGCGACCGGATAGCGTCCGGATGACCAACGCGGTCCGCGCACCCAGAAGGAGTCACCCTATAGGCAGCCACAGGACGCAAATGGGGCTGGGCATGATCGTGGGCGCCGTGGTCGGTTATCTCGCCCTCCAACAGGCCTGGGCCTTCCATCTACTAGCCCGTCTCAATCCTATGCGGACCCTCGCGGCGACGGAGGACGCGCTAACCGGCCCAGCGTGTGTCCATCTCCCGGGGGACGAAACCGCAACCTACACGAAGATCCACGTCATCGATAGGGGCATCGAACGGATCAGCTATTATCCCCACGCCGCTAGATTTGAGACGCCCCTGCTATTTCAACATGGGATGTGGCACGGGGCATGGTGCTGGGAACTTTGGCAGGGTATGTTCGCCGATATGGGCTGGGAATCCCACGCATTCAGCCTACCGGGACACGGACGCTCGCCGGAAAGGCGTCCCATTGCCCGCTGCACCCTCGACTACTACCTGCGGTTTCTGAGAGCGGAAGTCAAACGCCTCTCCGTTCCCCCGGTCGTTATTGGGCACAGTATGGGAGGCGCGCTCATCCAATGGTATCTCAGGTACGTGGGAGACCAGCTACCCGCCACGATCCTCGTCGCCCCGTGGACAGCTCGCAGTATGATTCTGGATGGTCTATGGCCCCTGGTCACCTACGATCCCATCGGCGTGCTTCTGATGACGATGAGTTGGGATGCAACCCCACTCATACGCAAAAGACCGGGCAGTGCGGTGCGCTTTCTCGTCGGGCCGGAGGCAGCCGTCGCGCTTGACGATTTACAGGGCAGACTGGGACCGGAGTCGGCTCTCGTTCTCTACCAACACAATCCCCCCTTCTGGTCCCCTCCGGTCTCCGTCCGCACGCCCATGCTCTGGATAGCCGGAGAGCGCGATCCCCTCTTACGCGAGCCGGCCCAGCGACGTTCTGCCGAGTGGTATGGGGCCGACTACGACGTCGCCGACGAGGCACGTCACAACGTCATGATGGCGCATAACTACGCCGAGACTGCAACCAGGATCCACACGTGGTTGCAGGGTCTTGGGGTCTCGTAAGGAGTCCTGCGTATGCGAGCTCTATTGATCTCACAGGATCCCGACGAGAGCGCCGTCCTCTCCCTGGTGCTGCAGCGAGCCGGCTTGAACGTCACCCGATCGCGGCGGATCCCTTCCAACCTCAAAGCGGAAAACCACGACGCGCTTCGCCTCTTTGTGCTGGCAGCACCGGAGGGGTCGCCCCTGGGTCAGGTCAAAGCGCTGCGCACGCAGACGCAGGCGCCCTTGATCGTCATTGGAGAACATCTGGATGAGGCAACCCAGGCCGTCGTCTTGGAGTCCGGCGCGGATCTCGTCATCCTCCGCCCGTTCAGTGCGCGACTGCTGATCGCCCAAATCCGCGCGCTCCTACGACGGGCAGCCAATCTGCCCTTCTACGCCCTCCCCTCACTCAGTATCTGCGAGGTCGAACTCGACCCGAACACCCGGACCGTCGTGATTGACGACCACAGTCCCAAGCATCTGACGCAACTGGAGTTCCGCCTTCTCTACACCCTGATGATCAACGAGCATCAGGTCGTCCCTCAGCAGAAACTGATCGAGGAGGTATGGGGATACGATGGGGAAGGAGACCGCGACTTGGTCCGAGGGCTGGTCCGGCGGCTGCGCATCAAGGTCGAGCCGGATCCCAGCACCCCCCAGTATATCCGCACCGTACCCGGCGTCGGCTACACGTTCAGCCCCGATCCCTGATTGCGCCAAGTCCGCTCGCGCGATCTGATCCCGCGTAGACAAAATGCCACAACCGCCACGCTTTTACACGGAATTTACCACGCCAATTACACACATTTTACACACGCCCTGAGTATGATGGATGAGGATGGTAAGGAACGCCTTACCATACCTAACTAACATTTCTTAGGAGGCTTAAAATGGCTGTTGCACTATGCCCCTCGTGCGAGGGACAAATCACAGTTAAGACATCGGCTCAGGTCGGGGGTCGCGTTCAGTGTCCGCATTGTTATGAGGACCTCGAAGTCATTGAAACCCAGCCCATCGAGCTCGACTGGGCGTACGATGAGGACGATTGGTACGAGGACGAGGACGACGAGGACTGGGAATACGAGGATGACGACGAAGACGATGATTATTGATCCAACTCACTAATATGAACAAACGGCGGGGGGGCTTGGCC
>DAOTTS010000089.1:0-16291 GCA_034437735.1 Anaerolineae bacterium | reverse complement strand
CCTGGAAGTCCCCGACGAGGATGAGGATGACGGCGGCGGCTACTTCTGCGCAAACAAGGATGTCCGGCACCCCGTCGGTCGGGCACTGACCCGCGTCTACGACGTGACGTATGCGGAGGTCATGGGGTGGTTCTGTGATGAGGGGATGGGTTTTGGGCAGATTATGCTGGCCCTCCAGACCGCCGACGTCATTGGCGAGGACGCCTGGGAGCTTTTGGCCTTGCGGGCGCAGGGGCAGGGATGGGGCAAGATCTGGCAGTCATTCGACCTGATTGGTAACCGAGGTGGCAACGGACGCCCGGACCATGCCGGTCCACCGGAAGAGGCTGACCGTCTCGAGGGCGTGGGGCGCCCTGAGCATGCGGGCACACCGGGGCCGCCGGATCACGCCGGTATCCCCGGGCGCCCTGATCACGCCGGCTCGCCTCAGGGCAAAGGGCCCTCGAAGAAGGCCGGGGACTAGGTTCCACGAGGACTGATGCGTGTCTAGTTTTAACCAAGAGGGGGGATGTCCTATGACTGTGACCGAAACGTCCGCTATGCCGAGTGCTAACCGGCGTGCGGTCGCGTTGGCGGAGGAAGTGCTTACCCTGCAAGAGCCGTGGCGGTCGCGATTCATCGATCTTATCTGTGACTATAGCTTCATCGAGCCAGGTGACCGGCCCTCGAGGGAGGAGATCGCGCACTTATTCACGGACCGGGTTCTCTATAATCACGTGCGATCGCTGTTGCGCGTCTGGGCCCGCTAGTCGTACGCTTGCCTCCATCGCGGCAAGGCTTATGTCGTGCCGCGATGGAGGTTCTTTTTATCCGGTTCGGTGGTTCTCGTCGTCCGATCGATGGGATTTGCACCGCGTTGTGATGGTCCGTCCTTTTGTCACTGTTCGGGTGCCCTCGGGGGTTACCTATAGCCAGTGGATTGGCTTCACTCTATGGGGTGACTTACAACGAGGTGATGAGTTGGTTCTGTGATGACGGTATGGGCTTTGGACAGATTATGCTTGCCCTGCAGCCCGCCGAGATAACGGAAGATCCCGATGATGACGCGCCGCTTTATCTAGAACGCAGAGCGGACGGTGAAGGCTGGGGCGAAATCTGGCAGGATTTGGAGTTGATCGGTCGGTCCGGCGACGAGAGGGCAGGGCCACCCGAAGAAGTGGGCCCGCCGGAAGAGCCTGGGCCGCCCGAGGAAGCAGGTCCGCCGGAAGGTGCCGGTCGTCCTTAGAATCCAGGCATGGAAGTTAGCACGCTCATAGTCAAACTACCGGCCCGGTCGCTCCAGCGACCGGGCCGGTAGTTTGTCTCAATGCGATGAGGGATTACTCTTCCAGAGGAACGTGGCAGAGCCACCAGTCGAGGCAGCCTTCCTGACCCCGGCGCTCCTCCGCGGTTTCCTCGTCGGAGGCGGGCGGCAGAATCACGTCGTCGCCGAACAGCTCGTTCTCCGGCCAGTTGGCGGGGATCGCGACGCCCTGTTCTTCAGAGGTCTGGAAGCCCTTGATCATCCGCAGGAATTCGTCGAGGTTGCGCCCCAGTTCGGCGGGGTAGTAGAGAATGGCCCGAACGACGCCCTTGGGATCGACGATGAAGACCGCACGGACTGTGGCCGTGGGGTTTCCGGGATGGATAAGGCCCAGTCTCTCAGCGACGTCCCCCGTGTCTGCGATGATGGGGAACTCGATCTTGGTGTCCAGGTTTTCGTGGATCCACTCGGTCCACTTCAGGTGAGCGTGAACCTGGTCCACACTCAGGCCGATGAGTTCGGTGTTCAGGGCCTTGAACTGGTCGTAGCGCTTCTGGAACGCGTAGAACTCGGTGGTGCAGACCGGTGTGAAGTCACCGGGGTGGCTGAAGAGAATGAACCACTCTCCCTTAAAAGCCTCGGGCAGGTTCATCTTGCCGTGGGTGGTCATAACCGTCATCTCAGGAAATTGATCGCCAATCAGTGGAATGCCTACGTTTTCCATGCTATTGCCTCCCTTTTCTTATCGTGGTGCTTAGTTTAACCTTTTGTCGCTTTGTCAGCGTCGTTGTGCCCGCTGGATGGTGTGTCGCGGGCCTAATAAGGATGCCGGGGCCTGAGCCGGCCGGCCTCCCTGATTAGCTCTCAGGATGGTGCGTCCGTGTCCTTCGTCTCTTGTTGGCACTGCGGGCAGAGCCCGTAAATGTCCATTCGATGACCCAAGATACGGTATCCATATCGCTCGGCGATGTCCCCCAGCCAAGCCTGAGGTTCGAATCGCTCCAGGTCGACGTCCTTGATCTGCCGGCATTGCACGCAGATCAGGTGGGGGTGCGGGTCGGGATGCGCGCTGTCATACCGCGCGTCACTGCCCGCGAACCCGATTTCCATCACTTCGCCGACCTCTTTCAGGACGTTCAGGGTCTTGTAGACCGTCGCCAGGCTGGTGGTCGGAAACCGCTGCTTGAGCTGCTCGTGAAGCTGGCTCGCGCTGGGATGACCATCGCTTTGGCAGAGGATCTCAATCAGTGCCATCCGCTGCGGCGTGATACGGTAGCCTGCCTTTCGCAGACGCGACACAATGGTATTGACTCTCGTCTCTTCGTCGTTGGGTCTCTGTTCAGCCATCATGACTTACACCCGGTTCACCTTCAACACTATCGATAATCAAACTTTATGGATAATTATTATCTATAATCTATTGTAGTGATTTTTGGGTGATTTGTCAAGGGTTTATCGAGTTTTTAAGATAAGCGGACTCCAATTTGACGATCCCTGCTATGCTTTGGCATCGCCATTGACAATCTGCGCGCCTCGGACTATAACAAGAGTGCAGTAAGCGGCGACGTTCCTAACCGCTATGCTACCCCTCGGTGATGGGATGTGAGTGTTGGCTTAACGCGTGAATGCGCCAAGGAGGTCCACGATGGCAGTCATCACGATTTCCCGGCAGTCCGGCAGCGAAGGCAATGAGGTCGCGCGGCTCCTTTGTGCGAGGTTGGATTATCGCTATTTCGACAAGGGCTTGATGGCCGAGTTGGGTGAGGCGATGGGCCTCGCCCCTGATGAGATCACCGACGCGTCGGTTGAGGAGCATCACGTCAAGACCCTCCTGGAGCGGCTCTTTGGCACGTATCCGGACCCCATGACCAACCCCACGGTGTGGACGGAAGCGATGCTACAGGATGCCCGGGAGGCCCGCTCGGTGGCCCAGGTCCGGCGTCTGATCCTGGCCGCGTACGACCTTGGCAACGTGGTGGTCATCGGGCGCGGCGGGCAGGTCGTCCTCGGGGACAAACCTGACGTGCTGCACGTGCGCGTGGTGGCGCCTATGGAGACGCGGATCCGGCGTTGGCAAGAACGTGAAGGGTTGACGGCGAAAGAGGCCCGCAAGAAAACGCACGAGCGCAACCGGGCCCACGTCGACTTCGTCAAGCGATTCTTCGACGTGGATCTGAACGATCCGGAGCTGTACGATCTTGTCATCAGCACGGAGAAGATAATGCCGGCCGAGGCGGTCGAGCTCATCGTCCAGGCGATGGCGTATTTACCCGTGCCCTGATACAGAGGGTGGATGGCGGGAGGCAAGCTGAGGTTTTATCTCAGCTTGCCTCCCGCGCTTTTGTAAGAACGTTAAGATTGGGTTGAGAAGGCGAAGAGGGTGGTGCTGCGGTAGGTCTCGCCCGGATCCAGCCGGGTGGAGGGGAAATCCGGGTGGTTCGGTGAGTCGGGATAGTGCTGGGTCTCCAGGCAGAGCCCGCCACGGCGGACGTAGGTCCGATTTCCCTTGCCCGGCAGGGTCTCGGGCATCATATTGCCGGTATAGAGCTGGACGCCCGGCTCGGTGGTGTGGACCTTCATCTCCCGGCCTGTCGCCGGGTCGACGACGCGCGCGGCAAGGCGCAGCGCGCCCGGCTCGCCGTTGAGCACCCAGTTATGGTCGTACCCGCCGCCCAGTTCGAGCTGCTCGTCGTCGGCGTCGATCCGCGCGCCGACCTTCGTCAGCTCGCGGAAGTCCATGGGCGTGCCCTCGACCGGCCGGATCTCACCGGTGGGGATCAACGTCTCGTCCACAGGGGTGAAGTGGTCGGCGTTGAGCATCAGCTTGTGGTCGAGGATGGTCTCGGCCTCGCCCGCCGACAGGTTGAAGTAGCTGTGGTTGGTCAGGTTGACGACCGTGGGCTTGTCCGTGGTCGCCATGTAGTCGATGCGGAGGGCACCGCTGGCGGCGCCGATGTCACGGCCCGAGGCGGGAGGCCCCTCGTCGATCAGGGTATAAACGACAGTGACGTGGAGCGTGCCGGGATAGCCCTCCTCGCCGTCGCGGCTGGTGTACGTGAGGCGGAGCGAGGGCCCGTACTCGGACTCCCGCGCCGAGGCGGCCCAGAGCTTCTTGTCGAAGCCCTCAACGCCGCCGTGCAGGTGGTTGGGCCCGTCGTTGGTCGCCAGGGTGTAGGTCTCGCCGTCCAGGGTGAACTCGCCGTCCGCGATGCGGTTGCCGTAGCGGCCCACGAGACACCCAAAGAAGGGACTGTGGTCGAGGTACTCGTCGAGGGTGTCGAAGCCGAGCACGACGTCCGCCATCGTGCCGTCGGGATCGGGTGCGGTCAATGAGACGACCGTCCCTCCGTAAGGCGTGATGCGCGCCTCCATCCCGGCGTCGTTGACGAGGGTGTAGATCGGGACGTCGGTCCCGTCGTTTAGGGTGCCAAAGTGCGATTTGATAATCTTCATGGATATCTCCTTTTGTTCCAGGGCCGGGGACGGCGCCTCGGCGATTGATTACTGTTTAACGACGACGTTGAGATGGGGCAGAAGGACGTAGGGCAGGTTGAACTGGTTGTAGACCCAGTCGCTCTCCCGGCTGATGGCGGCGACGTCGCGCAGCACCTCATAGGCATTGCTGGCGATGGAGGCGCCCTTGACGCGCCCGACGATCTCGCCGTTCTCAATCTTGAAGGCGGGACTGGTCGGGTTGGAGAAGGCGCCGGACATCAGGTTGCCCTGACCCAGGCCGAGCACGCCGTCGACCAGCAGGCCCTCGTCGATCGAGGCGATGATCTCGGCGACGGGCGTTGCACCCGACCCGAGGATCAGGTTTGTCGGTGAGGGACTCGGCGGGCTGAAAAGGCCGCGCGACCCGTTGCCCGTGGGTTCGGCGCCAGCCTGCGCTGCCGTCTTCAGATCGTAGTAGAAGCTCGTCAGGGTGCCGTTCTCCACCAGCGGGGTGCGGCGGTGCGCGACGCCCTCGTCGTCGTGGGTGGCGCTGTTATAACGCCCGTCCAGCGTCGGGTCGTCGATCAGGTTGAAGGTGTCGTCAAAGAGGGACTGGCCCTCCTTGCCCGCCAGGGGCGAGATGCCCTTGTAGACGTTGCGCCCATCGAGACCGATCATCAGGGGCAGGCCCAGGACGAGGGCGCCGGTGGGCGATAAGAGGACGGGCATCTCCCCCGAGGTGAGGGGGACCGTCTTTTCCGCCAGGCGGAGCTTCTCCACGAGTTTGTGCGCGGCCTGGAGGACGTCCTCCTCCCAGACGGTCGCCCCCGAATAGTCGAAGAGGACGAAGATGTCGTCCTCCCGGACGCGGTCGACCTGAATTAGCATCGAGAAGGGCGACCGCTCGAAGGTGACGTCGGTGCCCCGGTGGTTGCGGATGGTGGTCCGCCGGACGCCACGTTTCAGGTCCACTTTGACGTTGACCTCGGGATCCGCCTCGATGAGCAAGGCGATGACCTGCCGCCCGATCTCCACCAGGCGAGGGATGGGCAGATCGACGATGGCGGGGTCGTAGGTCGTGACCTCCGGGCCGGGCTGCGGCTCGGGGAACGCGATGGGCACGGTCTCTCCGTAGGCGGCGGACGCGAGGGCGTTGTCGATCAGTTTGTCGGTCGCTGCCATGTTGCTGGTCGCGGAGAACCCCAGGCGCCCGTCCTTGACCACACGGAGGGCAATGCCCTGCGTCTCCTCGACCTCGCTGCCCTTGAGCCTGTTGGCCTCGAAGTTCACGGTGGTCGCCTCGCTCTGCGTCGTCATCACCTCGACTTGATCGGCCTGCTTGGTTACGTGGGTTAGGATATCCATCTTATCTCCCTCCGATGACGACGTTCTGGATGCGAATGTGAGGGGCGCCCATGGCGACCGGCAGGCCGCTCTGGCCCCCCTTGCCGCACCCTCCTCCGGTCTTGGTCCAGTTGAAGTCACTGCCGATCGCGTCGATGCTCATCAAGGTGTCGAAGAGGTTGCCCGCCAGAATCACGTCCTTGACCATCTCGGCGATCTCACCGTTGCGGATCATATAAGCGTAGCCGGAACTGAAGGAGAAGCTCTCCAGCTCGGTCTGCCCGCCGTAGGCATCACAGGCGTAGACCCCCAGCTCAATGTCGGCGATCATATCCTCGAACGAGGTGGATCCCGGCGCGATAGCGGTGTTGGTCATCCGCACGATGGGCGGATGCCGGTAGCTGAGGGCGCGGGCGTTGCCGGTGGGCGACTCGCCCATCTTGGCCGCCGTCTCCCGGTTGTGGAGCCGACCGACCAGCACGCCCTCCTTGATCAGGTCGGTGCGGCCGGTGGGGGTGCCCTCGTCGTCGTACTTATGGGTGCCGCGCAGGCCGGGCACGTCGCCGTCATCGAAGACGTTGAGGATGTCGCGCCCAAAGCGGCGGCCCAGCACCATCATCTCCTGGGCCCGAGGGTTCTCGTAGATGAAGTCGGACTCGGAGAGGTGCCCGAAGGTCTCGTGGATAAAGACGCCGGCGAGCAGGGGGTTGATGACCACCGGATACTCACCGCCCTTGACCGTCTCGGCGCTTAACAGTTCGACGGCGTGGCGGGCTGCGGTCTCAAAGAGCGCTTCGCGGTCCTGGACGTAGTCGAACCCGTTGGGACCGGCGCAGCTCTCCCAGGTCTGCTGGACGTTGTCGCCGTCCCGGGCGACGGCCATGCCGAAGAGGACGATGGAAGGGCGCTCCTCATCGATGGTGGCGCCCTCGGAGTTGGCGAAGATCCGCCGGGAGAAGCTGTCCTGATAGTGGAAGTTGGTGTCCACGATCTTGTCGCTGTAGGCCAGCAGGATGGCGTTGTAGCGCTCCGCCAGGGCCTGTTTGTCGGCCATCGAGCGGCCCCGGAAATCATCTTTTAACTCGACGGTGATCCGGTCCTCCACGGTGGGGGTTGACGCGAGGCCGATAGGTTCCTCGCTGGCGGCCACCTTGGCGCACTGGTAAGCTTGATCGACCTTGGTCCGCAGGTCCTCGCGGTCGTTGAAGGTGGCGATGCCCCAGCCGGCGTCCTTGACGAGGCAGCGGACGATGCCTCCGGCGTCGACCACCGCGCTGACGTTCTCCAGTTCCGCGCCCCGATAGCTGACTGTGGTACGTTCGGTGGTTTCGAGGCGGATCTCGGTGTAGTCCGCCGCGCTGCTTGCCAGTGCGGCCTGTATCTTGTTCTCCATATCGACTCCTTTTCTGCGTGTCGGCTAGAACGTAAGGGTGTGCCACCCGGCCTTGAGGCGGTTGGTGAGCGGGACGCCCATATACTTGACGTCGACGCCCAGGGCCTCCAGGGCCTCGCTGGCCCCGTAGCTGTCGGCACAGGCTTTGCACGCCTCGACGATGACGCCGTCAGCGATCATCGCCTTGATCCCTTCCTGGATGGACGCATCTCGGGCCGCCAGATCGGCCGAGGGACCCCAGATGATCATGTGGACCTCCTCGAACCAGCCCTGCCGTTTGGCGTTGTGCGTGTACATAAAGCAGACTTTGGGGGCGACCTCGGGGTCGCCGCTGGACCAGATGACGTTAAGGATTTCGCGGGCTTCCGTTTGGGCTTCCGTTTGCTCTGTCATGGGTGACTCCTTTCGGGTCGGGCCGAACAGCCCGACGTACTCGATCTGGACGGACTGGTCTACGGGTTAGCGCATCTCCTGACCGCCGGTGACGTTGATGGCCTGACCGGTCATGTAACTGGACTTGTCGGAGGCCAGGAAGACCAGGACGTTGCAGACGTCCTCATAGGTGCAGCCCCGCTTCATGGGGACGGCATCGATGTACTTCTGGCGGACCTCCTCCTCGGTAATGCCCCACTTCTCGGCGTACTGGCTGTAGAGCGAGTTGACCCACAGGGGGGAGTCGAGGAGGTTGCCGGGGCAGATGGCGTTGGCGCGAACGTTGTGCTCGGCCAATTCGAGCGCGATGGACTGGGTATGGCCGATGCCGCCGAACTTGCTGGCGGCGTAGGCGGAGTTCTTGTAGCTGCCCTTCTTGCCGGATTTGGAGTTGATCTGGATGATGACGCCGCTGTGCTGGGGTTTCATCACGCGGGCGGCGTGCTTGGAGACGAGGAAGTACCCGAAGAGGTTGACGTTCATCACGAACGCCCACTTCTCGGCGGGGAACTCGTCGATGGGCTCTGCGACGAGGACGCCGGCGTTGTTGACGGCGATGTCCAGGCGGCCGAAGGTCTCGACGGCGCGGTTGACCGCCGAGGCGACGTCGTCCTCGTTGGTGACGTCGGTCTTGACGGCGATGGCGCGGCGGTCGGTGGCGGCCTCGATGGCGTCAGCGGTCTCCTGCGCGCCCTCCAGGTTGATGTCGGCGATGACGATGTGGCAGCCTTCGTCGGCGAGACGCCGGCAGATGGCTTCGCCGAGGCCTCGGGCGCCGCCGGTTATGAGGGCGATGCGGTTTTGTAGGGTTTTTTCTGGCATGGGTGTCTCCTTTGTGTGTGATCGTTTGTGCGGTCTCTTGGTGAAGCCGAACGGGGATCGCAGATCCCCTTTGAGCAACTGGATTGTGAAGGTTCGTGTGCTGTTGGGTGTTGTCTTGTGAATCCGGACGGGGATCGCAGATCCCCTTTGAGCAACTGGATTGTGAAGGTTCGGATGCTGTTGCGTGTTGTCTTGTGAATCCGGACGGGGATCGCAGATTGTGACAGATGGCTCCTCGGGGCGTTTCCCCTGCGCTGTGCCCGCTCTCCCGACGCTCCGAAGGGATTTGTAATCCCGACTCAGCCGCGCCTAGGTGCCATATGTCTCAAACTTTGATCCCCTTTGAGCAACTGGATTGTGAAGGTTCGGATGCTGTTGTGTGTTGTCTTGTAAAGCCGAACGGGGATCTGACGATCCCCTTTGAGCACATTAATATTACGTGACGAGTTGGACGATGCCTCGGCGGCCGTTGATGAGCCACGTGGCGTCCTCGGCGGCCAGGGCGGCGGCCTGACCGGGGGCCAGGCCGACCATGATCTCGCCCTTCAGCGTGCGGAGGATGAGGAAGGGCCGGGCGATGCCGGGCGCGTAGGTGCGCGCGACCTCGGCCAGGTCGGTGTGGTAGGGCCAGTGCCGGTCGCCCAGGAGCCGCCGGTAGTTGACGTCCCCTTTCAGGATGACGAGATCCACGTCGGCCAGCGTGGCCTGCAGGTGCGCCGGCACGGCGTCGAAGAGCCCCGGCCCGTTCCAGAAGGGGTCGGCTGCCAGCTCCAGGGTGCCCGTCTCGATGGCTCGACGGAGACGGGTGCCCAGGGCCGATATCGCCGAGGGCGCGGTCTTGCCGATCTGGGTGACGGTCTGGTGGATGTCGTCCGGTGACGCGTCGGACACGAAGAACGGGTGGGCTTTGAGATGAAGCGTGACCCGCGAGGCCCAGCCCTGGGCCAGCAGGTGATCGGCCAGGGCCAGGTCGTGGAGCGAGTCGGCGCCGACGTTGTCGCAGATGAAGGCGACGTGGTCGGCGCGCACCAGACGCTCGCAGGCGTCCTCGGTGTCGTCGATGAGCAGGTTGTGGCGCTCGCCGCCGGCTGACCCGGCGCCGAGGGCGCCCAGGTCGACGGTGAGGTTGCTGAGGTCGGCACGGTTGCCCCAGAGCGCGGCGAGGAGCAGGGCGTTCAGACGCTCGCGGGGACCGAGGTCCGTCAGGGTGGGCCACAGGTCCTGCAAGGCCTCGATCGCCGCGCCGATCTGCGCGGCCTTCTGGGGGCCGAATGGGTCGTGCGCGTGCCACGCCCCGGGCTCGAAGTACCGGACGGCGTGCAGCAGACGGCGGTAGAAGTAAGCCTCGGCGAAGTACCAGGGCACGTCGTGCCAGGTCCGGCCCTCGTGCGGGGCCCAGGCCTGGCGCCAGACCGCCGCCTGCCCGCGCTCCCCAACCGACGCCGGGAGCGGGGCGATCGGCTCACCGGCGATCTCATCCCGGAAGTCGGACAGGGCGGCCTCGATCGCCGGCGTATAGGCGTGATCGGCCCGCACCCGCGCGATGATCTGCGGTTTGCGCTCGCAGATGGTCTGCGCGGCAAACGAGCCCGCTTCCGACGTCATCAGCGGGGGCGGGAGCGTGCGCGTCACTGGATTCACCGGTCCTTGAGCATCACGCGGAGCAGCTCCGATTCGGCCTCGGTCGTCCACTCCTGCCCGTTGCGCATCTTCGCGTAGACGGTGGGTAGCACGTCCTCGAGGTCCTGAATCGCGGTGAGCGGCAGCGGCTTGATGTGCGGATAGATCACGATCTTGCCGGGGTATTGGGTCTCGGCGACGGCCTTCAGGCCGTCCCAGGACGCCTCCAGCGAACCGATCGCGGCCACGGAGCGGTTGGGTGAGAGCTGTCCGGTCTCGGCGTGGTCGAGCATCGTGCGCATATTCTCGATGGTCGAGGCGGAGTGTCCGATGAAACGCTTGCCCGCCAGATAGACGCCGCTCAGGTCGATCTCGGCGTGCTTGCCCCGGGGCACCCCGGCGAAGACGTTCATCACGCCGCCGGGCGCCAGCTCCTTGGCGGCTCCGGCGATGACGGCGGGGACCGGTGCCAGGACGACGACGTTGTCGAAGCCGCCGGCCTCGCGGTAGGGCGCCATCCCCTCGGCGTACGCCTCGGCGTTCATCGGGTTGAGGAGGATGAACTCGATGCCCAGGGCCTCGGCGTCGGCGGCGAAGGAATCGCGGAGCGCCTCCAGCCGGTCGTCACTGATGTCGGTGCAGACCACGGTGCTGGGGCTCTCATCGGACTCGATGGCCCGCTGGACGTGCATCCGGCCCATCGGCCCGCCGGCGCCGACGAAGAGCGACTTGCCGCCGGGCTTGATCTCCGAATCGACGACGACCTCGCGATAGGCGTCGGCAACGTCGTTGCTCGTGCTGCCCGCGTAGAGCCAGCGGTTGTAGTGGATCCGGCCCACGTCGACCTTGATAGGGCGGTCCATCGGAGCGTCGTCGAGGATGGCCATAATGCCGTAGCTCGCCAGGTTGGGACTGGCCCGCTCGATCACGTCCGGATCGGCGCCCAGCACCACGATGTCGTCGATGCCCTTGCCGCTGCCGGTGATCTCGGCGGGGGAGGCCGGGGAGTCGTCGGTCTCGACCGTCTCCGGGTCGGGGATCTCCGGTACGTCGACGACCTCGATGCCCAGACGCTCGGCCCGCTCGCGCAGCCATGCCTCGAAGGCCGCCGGCACGTGGGTCAGACGCACTTCGGCGGGATGGTTCTCGGCGTCGAACCCCTCGCTGATGGTATAGGTGTCGCGGGCGCGGTCGGTGCCGATGACCCACATCGTGCCGCCGTCCCGAAGCATCTCCCGGTAGCGGAGCTGGTAGGCCGCGATCACGCAGGCCCAGGGTTCCGTGAGGGCCGACTCGGCGTAACCGGTCTCGTCCTTCTCCACGGGTATCAGGTAGTTGCCGTGGTCGCCATTGAGCACCCGCTGATCGATGACGGTGTACTCCGAGAGCCCGCCCTGAATCTCGTAACCGTACGCGTAGCCCACGCCGTCGACGAAGATGTCGGCCTGGATGATAAAGCGGTCGCCGGGCTCGTACTCGTCCTTCAGGTTTTCACCGACCTCCACCACGGTCATGGCGACCTCGTGGCCCAGGACGACGGGCTCCTCCTGCATATCGCGGTAGATGCGCGGGTGGGACTGCCCGGCGCGGATGACTTTGATGTCGCTGAAGCAGTGTCCGCAGGCATCGTGGCGGACCAAGAGTTCGTCCGGGCCGTAGTCAGGCATTGGTACGTCGATAGGCTCGCCGTCCTTGCCCAGGTTCTCGAAGCCTTGGCCGTAGAGGGGCCAGAGCTGGTTGGTCGCCGGCAGGGGCGCATTCCCCTGCTTGTATTGCGTGAGTTTGTCGTTCGTTGATGCTGTCATAGGTGGTTTGCTCCTTTTTTTATGGATTTATCGACTACGTGCTTCAGTCCCCGGCACTGGCGAAGTGCGCCAGTGCCGGGGACTGAAGCACCGGTGCCGGTCAATCATAGCGGGTGTGGTGCTGGACGACGTGCATCATCCAGCGCATACGGCCGACGCCGGTGCCGGCCGCCAGGGAACCGGCGGTGGTGACGTTGAGCCCGCCGGTGGCGCCGGCCTTCTCGAAGTCGGCAATGACCTGGTCGCGGATGGCCTCCGGGCTGCTGTTGCGGAGCAGCATCGGGGGCATCTGCCCGTTGATGTAGGCGTCGGGCATAGTGGCGCGGATGAGGCCCGCATCGACCTCCGGGCCGTAGTTGACCTCGCGAATGCCCAGGGTGTACTGCTGGTCGAGCAGGTGGCCCATCGCGCTGTCGGAGTGCTGGTAGCGCCGGGCGTCACCGGGGGCCATCGCCTCCAGTACCCGTGCCAGTACGGGCACGCAGTACTCGGCGTAAAGGTCCGGGCTGAAGAGCGCGCAGTTGTCGTCGGTGATCCACCAACCGGGCGTCTCGTTGTCGCTGAACTCGCGGAGGACCGTGTTGAACGCGATCATAGACTCGGTCAGGACGTCGCGGAAGCGGTGCATCAGGTCGGGATGGTCCATCATCCAGAAGAAGACGGTCTCTGGTGTGAGCACCGAGGTCATAATTGTGGCGGGACCCCGGCTGCCGGTGCCCAGGTTGGGGAGGGGCTTGCCCGCCGCCTTGCGGGCTTCCCACTCCGACAGGTAGGGTTCGGGTAAGGCCCACGTGCGGAGGTCGGCGGCCTCCGCGCGGTCAAGCACCGCTGCGAACGCGTCAGGATCATCGGTCACCGGGGTGAGCCAGGGCGTGCCGCCCTCGCGGTAGGTGAAGTCACACCCGAAGAGGTTCTCAATGCGCTTCGGCTGGTGCTCCCACGTGTCCTCGTTGAAGAAGGCCCGCCCCACATACTCCCGGGTGATGGCATTGACCTGGCGGTGAAGCTCGTCACGGTAGGCCTTGTCCCGGTAGTAGCGGAGCGTGGAAGGCACCTCGACGAACTCGAAGATCCAGTGGTCGTCGGGCGAGAAGGACATGGAGCAGCGCGGTTTTTCCGGTGTGAACGCGCGGCACGCCGCGTTCTCCTCCCAGAAGGCGTCGACGTCGAGGCCGGTGGTCAGATCGAGAAAGGCTTGTTCGTCGGCGTTCATATCGCTCAACCCTCGTCGTCTGGCAGCAGCTTGCGACCGATGGCGAACCCGTCTCCCAGCTTCTCGCCGAGCGCGTAGTAGCCCCGGCCGTCCGGCGCCCAGATCAGGGGCTTGATCTTCGTCACGTCCAGGTGCCCCTGGGCGTCGAAGACCTCCTCCTCGGCCTTGACGTCGCGCACCTCCCCGACGAAGAGCGTATGCAGGCCCAACTCGGCCGTCTGGGTCAGCGTGCACTCGATCACCACCGGATACTCACCGACGTAGGGCGCGTCGACGAACTCGGCTTTCACCGGGGTCAGTCCGGTCTCGGCGAACTTATCGACGTCACGCCCGGAGATCAGCCCGACGTAGTCGGCCTCGGTGACGTAAGCCTCTGAGGGGATGCTGATGGTGAAGGCCTTGCGGGCCACGATGTTACCGTGGCTCTGGGTGGCGGATCGCAGGGCGACGCAGAGGCTGGGCGGTCGGGAGCAGCAGATGCCGCCCCACGCAGCAGCCATCATATTCGGGCCGCCCTCGGCGTCGTAGGTGCCGACGATATAGACGGGGGTGGGATAAGCGATGGGTTTGATACCTCGTGATTTCTTCATAGGTTGTGATTCTCCTTGACTGCCTATGCCTTGACTGCTATGCCTACAATGCCAGTACGTCCTCCGGGTGGGGGCTCTCGCCCAGGGCCCGGAGCTCCAACAGCGTCTCGGCGCCCGGCGCCAGCCGCTTGCCGGCCTCGGTGTAGAAGGCGTTGCGCGCGCGGCGGGTGGGGAAGTGCGCCTCCGCCCAGTCGCTTGCGAACCCCAGGCCCGACGCCCGCTGGAGCATAGTGTGACCGTAGATGAAGTAAGCCCCGTCCATAAACGCCTCACGGACCGGCGCCAGCTCCGGGGCGTCGAAGTCGTCGATGAGGGGTTTGCCGTAAGCGTTCATCTCCGTGCCGACGTTGATGGGCAGATCGAGGTGTTGGGCCTTCTCGACGACGTCGTACAGGTTCTGGAGCTTGACCGCCTTCACGTCCGGGTCGTCGATACGCCAGTTGCGATCCGGGACGATGTTCAGGGCCACCGCGCCTTTGCGGATCATCAGGGCGAAGAGCTCGTCCACGGCCTGCTCGCCCTCGGAGGTGCCGTCGAGCCACGTGATGCAGGGCAGCGCCCTGCACGCGGTGATGACCCGGTTGACGCGCTCCACGGTGGGAAAGGTCTCCGGCCCCGGTTGGACGTAGCCCACACCGCCGCGCTTCATCAGCTTGGCGCGGACCAGCCCATGAATCTTGGGTCCGTCGTCGAGGATCGCCGCGATCTTATCCGCGTCGGTCTCCAGCTTGTCGGCCCAGAAGGCCACCGGATCGTCGACGGTCGCCCCGGCCTTATCGACGTACGCGGCGCACATATGGCGCTCGGTGGCGTTGCCGGACGGCGTGCGAGGGAGGACGTCTTGCTCGTAGTTGAGGGTCACGGGGTCCAGATAGGCGTTCACCCGCTGGATCATGCCCCGGTTCCGGGCCTCGGCGCGATCGCGCATCTCGGCGAGAATGGCGCGGGCTTCGGGCTCGCTCTCGGGCACCTGGCTGGTGGTGAAGCCGATGCCCATGTGGTAGTAAACGCCGGGTTCGCCGGGGGAGTTGATCTCGCGCGCGGCGAACTCGGGCACGTAAGCCCGGGTTTCCATCCCGGCGGAGCCCCGCAGGGCGGCGGTCTCACAGGCGTTCAGGAACTCGTCGACGCCGTCGAGCACGTCGAAGTCGACGATACCCATCAGCTTGAATCCGCGTGTTTTGGCCAGCCAGACCAGCCCGGTGGGCGAGTAGCCGTAGCCGTTATAGGAGAAGAAGGTGTGGGCGTGCATATTGGCGACCTCATCCTCAGGCGGAAGGTCGATCTCGCCGCGGTCGACCATCTCCAACAGTTGGGTCAGGGCCTGCGTGCGGACGTTGAGGTCAAAGTCGTTCAGCTTGGTTTCCAGTGCTTTCACTTGATCGGTCATAGATCCTCTCATTGATGATGACTGCTTGACTTTATCGTAACGAGGGAAGCCCTCGCAGAGATATTGTACTACGGATTCAACGAGAGGTCTAAGGCTGTAACTTGTACCCCTCAAGTGGGATGTGTATTGCTGATCCGGACTATGAGGGAAGGGGGAGGAGCGGTTTGAGATCTACTAAGTAACTCCGAAAAAGTTCCTTGGCCTCCGCCCCCGGGGACGGGGGCTACAAGCACTGTTAAGATACTTTCTCGCATCTACTTAGTGGAGTTCAAAGGCTGGAGGGAAGTGCTTTTCTTCTCCAACCTTTGAACTCCGTTGACTCGGTGATGGCTTAGTGCAGCTCCGCGATATAGACCTCGAAGGGGGCGATCTCCAGGGCGGTCGGGTCGGCGGTGGCGGGGCGTTGGCGCGTGGAGATGACGAGGCTGGCCAGATCCTTATCCACGTCGAAGCTCAGGGTGTGCGCTTCGTCCGAGTAGTTGAGGATGACGAGGCAGGTCTGATCCTCAGTGGTGCGCAGGAAGGCAAAATAGGCCTCGGCGTCCTCATGGAGCGGTTCGTAATCGCCGAGGATCAGGGCCGGGGTCGTTTTGCGCACCGCGAGCATCCGCCGGTAGAAGCTGAGCATGGAATCGGGATCGTCCTGTTGGTCCGCGACGTTGACGCCCTTCGCGTAGTTAGGATTGACGGGCAGCCACGGCTCTACGTCGGGCGGGCAGAAGCCGCCGTGGGGCGCGTTGGCCCACTGGACCGGCGTGCGGCACTTGTCACGGCCCCGTTGATTCGCAGCCAGGACCGCCTGATCCGCAGGAAGCCCGGCGACGTCCCGGAAGAGGTGATAGAACCACATTCCCACCAGATCCTGGAAGTCGGTGATATCCTCCAGGATGTAGTCGGTCATCCCGATCTCCTCCCCGTTATAGAGGAAGGGCGTGCCGCGCAGGGTCAGCATCAGGGCCAGGGAGAGGCGCGCGAGCCCGTCGTCGTGTTCGCCATCCCCGAAC
>DAOTTS010000088.1:0-19750 GCA_034437735.1 Anaerolineae bacterium | reverse complement strand
CGTGGTGGTGTGCGAGCGCGACGGCAGCCGGGTGGAGCTGGCACAATGGCGCACCGAGGCGGATCAACCGGCGTACCGCGTCCGTCTGCGGGGCGAGTTTGTGTTGGAGTTGAGATCCCAAGATCCATTTGCGCAGCGGATGTTCATGCTCTTCTTGCGGCAACTGCGGACGCCGGGTCGGGAACAGAGTTCGTGGGGGATCGTGCGGCAAGAGGCGCTAGCCCAGGTCTTTGCGGCCAAACAAGAGCACATCAGTCGCTGGCAAGGTTACTTTCGGAGAGGCGAGTGGGCACGGCTGCTGAGCATGGCGGAGAGTAGCTGGCTCAACGAGGATCGCTGTCGGGACGTAGTGGCGGTGTGGGCACCGAACCTATGGCAGAGTGCGCGCGAAGTGCAGGCGCGGTTAAAAGCTGAGGGGAAGACAATCGCGCTGCGGGTAGTGGAAGAGGCGGGACGGCGCAGTGGGCTGCAGGAGGTGCGGCGGCACTTGAGGCGGCAGTACGTGCAAACAGCGGGAGATCTCCGACCGCGTGAAGGATACGTGGTGCAGCAACTCTTTCAGCTGGTTGAGCAATTGGAGGCCCAACTCCAGGGTCAAGGCCCGGTGCCAGAAGAGCGGGTGGACGTCGTGGCCCTGCGTCAACTGGTCGGTCAGGCGCCTGCGGATCCCGCAGAGAAGCCCTGGCCGTGGCTCTTTCAGGTGGAGCACTGGCTGCTGGGGGCCTGGCAGGAAGTACCCGACGAAACGGTGCGCTGTCCGTACTGTGGCAGCGCCCATGTGGCCCGTAAGAGTCGCACGCCGCGCGTGAAAGCGTACCTGGATGCGCACGGGCACCGCCAGACGGTCGATGTCTATCGTTACTACTGCAAGAACCCGGCGTGCGCCTATCAGACCTTCACCAATCTCCCGGCAGGCTTGGTATTGCACTCCGTATGGACGGTGGACGCCCGGCTGAAAGCGTTGGAGGTGTACCTAGGGCTGCGGGGCGGCTATCGACAAACCGCGGCCGTATTGGGCGTGAACTCTGGCACCGTGTACCACTGGCTGGCCCAGTTCGGCAGCGAACCGCTGTACGTCGCTGCCCTCTTCGGGATGGTCCGCAGTTCGGGAGTGGTGGGAATCGACGAGAAGTACGTGAAGGTCCCCACCAGCGACAAACCTGCAAGCAAGATGCGTAAGTGGATGTACGTCTATGTGGCGGTCGACCTGCACACGCTCGATCTGCTGCACATCGACATCTTTCCGTACCTGGGGAGTGCCTCCGCCCAGACCTTTTTGCTCGCGCTGCGCGCCAAGGGCTATCACCCCCACGTGGTGGTGACCGACCTGTGCGCGGACTATCCCGCCGTGGTGGCCGCGGTCTTTCCCCAGGCTACCCACCACGAATGCGTCTTTCATGCGCTGCAAGCCTGGCATCGCCAGTTTCGCGACCTCTTCGGGGCGGACTTGGCGCACACGGACCCGGAGATCTTTGCCCTGCGGCAACGCCTCGATGCAGTGTTTGCGGTCAAGACCCGGCGCACGGTCGCCAAACGCTACACCCAGTGGTTGGAAGCGTGTCATCCCTGGCTGAAAGCGGACCCGCGTCTCCAGCCCATCGTGGACAGTGTGGCGCGCCACTATCCCCGGCTGGTCAATGCTTACGATCGCCCGTTGATCCCCTTGACCAACAATGCGACCGAACGCCTGATTCGCCGCTTCGACCAGCACTACCAGAACTTCGCGGGTTTCAACTCTGTGGAGACCGCCCGCATCTACCTGCATCTCTTCGAGTTGATGTACCGTTTGACACCTTTCGGATCCGAGGCACAACCGCACCTGCGCGGGCGCTGTCCGTTAGAGTTAGCGGGGTATGACCTGTCTCAAGTCTCCCTAGCACGCTACTTACGGGAGCACAGTCAGGTGCCGGTGTTTCCTGATCCGGCGGAGGTTGTCCCCAGATGAAAACGGTCTCTTTGCCCGAGACTCGAATCGTGCTTAAACGTGGTATAATAGAGGCGTGAGTCTACGGTTCGCCCATCCATCCACGCATTTTGGGAGTATGATTTGGAGTATGATTGGGAGTATGAATGGCATACAATTTCAGACGTTTTTTGAAGCTCACCTTTCTCTCCTTCTTTAAAGCTGAAGGCACCCAGGCGCGCCTCACACCCAAACGGATCCTCGTGCTCGTCGTCTTTTATACGATCTATGTGATCGTCGAGGTCATAACCTGGATCAGCTTCCTGTTGGACGACATTTTCTTCCCCGGGTACAGAAAGCGTGGGGTGAAACACCCCCTCTTCATCATCGGGAACCCGCGCAGCGGAACGACCTTCCTGCACCGGCTCATTGCCAAGGACGAGGCAAACTTCACCAGCCTGCGGCTCTGGCAGATCCTCTTCGCCCCCTCGGTCACCCAGCGGAAGATCGGACGAGCCGTGGCCAACCTCGACCGCAAGCTGGGCGGGGCCCTGCACAAGCTCCTCTTCAAGATCGACCGGGGGATCCGGGCCTCCAACGTGATGCACCGGATCAGCCTGATGATTCCGGAGGAGGATGAGTACCTCATGATCCACTCGGGATCGACGATCATCTCCGGCCTCTTCTTCGGCTTCCCGCAGGAAGCCTATCCCTTCGTCTACTTCGACCAACGGATCCCCAGACGGGAGAAGCGGCGGGTGATGCGCTTCTATCGCCACTGCCTGCAACGGCACCTGCACGCCCACGATCTCGGGGACAAGCACATTCTCTCGAAGAATCCCTACTTCACGCCCAAGGTCGATGCCCTGTACCGGCGGTTCCCGGACGCCCGGATCATCTACCTGGCCCGCAATCCGCTCAAGGTCATCCCCTCGTACGCCAGCCTCTCGGCGCACTGGTGGCGGCTGCTCTGCGAGCCGGAGGAGCGCTATCCCCATATGGAGTACGTCCTCACCGCCACCCAGCACTGGTATCGCTATCCGGTGGCACGCCTGGAGGAGGCCCCAACGGAGAGCCGCATCTTCGTCAACTTCCACGAGCTCGTGGACGACCCCGAGCGCATTGTGACCGAGATCTACGAGCACTTCGACCTGGAGATGACGCCGGCGTTCAAGGCCATCCTGAAGGAGGAGACGGAAAAAGCCAAGAACCATAAGAGCAAGCATAAGTACTCCCTGGAGGCCGTCGGCCTCACCCGGCAGGAGATTCTGACCGCGTATGCCGACGTGTTCGAACGCTGGGGGTTCGACCGAGAGATCGATTAGCGACACGTCGCCACCCAATCACCGATTGCACGGAACAAATCAACGCCTCACGACGTCTTAAAGAAAAGTGAGGAGGAGGCACCCATGAAGAAGAGACGTGCACTATGGATCGCACTGACGTTGATGGTCGTGATGGTAGCGTGTCGCTTGAATCCCCCGCCGACGGCAGAACCGGGAATCACGAGGACCCCGACCCTGACCCCGATGGAGGAACCCACGGAGACCCCTATGCCGCCCAGACCGATCGTTCCGTACACACCCGTACCGGCGGACACCCTCTCCCCGACGGTGATCCAGCGCAGTCCCGAGCGGGGGGCGTCCCTCGCGCCGGACGCCGCCATCGAACTGGTCTTCGACCGTCCGATGGACCAGCAGGCGGTCACCGAGGCGCTGACCGTCGAGCGGGCCGGCACCCGGGACGCCGTGCAGGGCGACCTGCGATGGGTTGACGACCGGACCCTACACTACCAACCCGCCTCGGCCCTGTCGCGCGACGAGAACTTCGACCTGATTCTCACCCAGAACGCGAAGGCCTCGACAGGCGAACCCTTACGAGAGCCCTACACCTTCCGTTTCCAGACCGAGGGTTATCTTGAGGTCGCGCAGGTCATACCGGCGCCCGACACCGAGAACGTGGAGGCTAACACCACCCTTACCGTGATCTTTAACCGCCCGGTCGTCCCCCTGACCGCGCTGGAGGCGATGGAATCCTTCCCCGACCCGCTGACGTTGGAGCCGGCGGTCGAGGGCCAGGGGGAATGGCTCAATACCTCCATCTACGTCTTCACGCCGGACGCCCCGCTGCCGGGCGGCGTCACCTACCGCGCGACGGTCTCCGGCGACCTCACCGCAGTCTCGGGTGCCACATTGGACGAACCGTATAGCTGGTCGTTCACCACGGTACCCCCCAAGGTCACGTGGGTGAACCCCCGGGACGGTGCCGAACTCGTCGACGTGGATACCGAGGTCACCGTCCAGTTCAACCAGCCCATCGACCCCGAGTCGGCTCGACAGGCCTTCCAGATGGCGGGCAATGGGCTGCTCTCCCGATCCGTGGGCGGCGAACTCACCGTCGAGGACACCGTGCTCACCTTCAAGCCCAACCGCCGCCTGGAATTCGACACGACCTATCAGGTCTCGGTCGAGGCCGGGGTGACGTCGACCGCCGGCGGACGCGGGATGGTCGATCCGGTGACCTGGACGTTCACCACCGTCCCCCTGCCGCGCATCGTCTCCACCGAACCGAGGGACAACGCGCGCAACGCGCCCCCACATACCGCATTCGCCATCACCTTCAACGCCCCCATCGACCCGGAGACGGTGATGCCGAACCTGACTATGAACCCGCCGATCTCAGCCACCCAGGTGCACACCTATTTTTCGAGATACGACAACACCTTCGTACTGCACTTTGGGGCGCAACCCTCCACCGAGTATGAGGTCGTCATCGAGGACGGCATCACGGACCCCTACGGCAACCGTATCCCCCAGGGGCGCCGGGTCCGCTTCCGAACGGCGCCGCTCCCTCCCGGTTACCGGCTGCGCGTGCCGGATCAGGTGGGCACCTACGACGCCGGTCAGCCGGCGCGCTTGGCCATCTCCCATCTCAACCTCAACACGCTGGATCTCCGGCTCTATCGGCTGCCGCCCAACGTCATTGAGGCGCCCTATCGAGATTGGCAGAAGGATCTGCCGCCGGGCAGCGACCGGATCCGCCAATGGACAGTGCGCTTCGAATCCCCCCTCAACCAACAGCGCCACACGATCGTCGACCTGGTCGAGGGCTCGGAACGGCGCCTGAGCCCCGGCGTCTACCTATTGGAGGCCGACGCGCCCAACCTGGACAAGGACGACTATCGCAAGCGGCAGTACCACGTCCTCGTCGTCTCCAACCTCAACCTGACGCTCAAGACGGCGCCCGAGGAGATCATGATCTGGGCGACGGATATGGCGAAGGGCGAGCCGGTCTCCGGCCTCGACCTGACCGTCGTCGAAGTCCAGGGGAACGTCTCCGAACGGGTGACAACCAACGCGCAGGGCATCGCGCAGTTAGCGGGCCGACCCAATTGGCGGACCGTCGTGGCCTACAGCGAGAGGCCGTTTGCCGCCATCTCCGAGAACTGGGGACGGGGCATCAGCCCCTGGGAGTTCGGGATGGGCGGGGGGATGTCGGCCCAGCCCTACCGGGCCCACGTCTACACGGACCGCCCCATCTATCGACCGGACCAGACCGTCCATTTCAAGGGCGTCGTCCGGGCTGAAAGTGACGCCCAGTACAGCATGCCGGGTCTCCAGGAGGTCATGGTCACCATCCGTGACATCCAATACGAGGAGATCTACGCAGAGCGGCTGACCCTCAACGACCTCGGCGCCTTCAACGGCAGCGTCACCCTTGAGAAGGGCGCGCATCTGGGACAGTACGTGATCGAGGTCGCCTTTGCAGATCAATACGCGGAGGCCTACTTCCAGGTGGCCGCGTACCGCCCGCCGGAGTTTGAGATCGTCGTGGAGGCGGCGCGGGATGAGATCCGGCGCAACGACGCCCTCGACGCCACCATCTCGGCGCGTTACTTCTTCGGCGGCCCCCTCAGCGACACCACGGTCGAATGGGCCGTCCTGTCCGAACCCTACACCTTCCAACCGCCGTGGGGCGGAAAGTACACCTTCAGCGACCGGGACGACCCCTACCGCTGCTGGGACTGCTGGTGGTATCCGCAACCTCCCGCCCAGGAGCCTATCCTGAACGGGAGCGGCACCACCGACGCGCAGGGCAACCTGACGCTGTCGATCGCGGGTGAGACGCTGGATGAGGCCCTGACCAAGGGCGCGCATCGGCTCATCATTGAGGCCCGCGCCACGGGTCCGGACAACCAGCAGATCGCCGGCCGCACCTCGGTCGTCGCCCATCCCGGCCCCTACTACATCGGCCTGGCCTCCCGCACGTACGTCGGGCAGGCCGGTGACGAGAATCAGATCGATCTCGTCACCGTGGATTGGGAGGGCGAGCGGCTGCCCGACCGGGCGCTCAAGGTCTCGCTCTACCACCGGGAGTGGATCAACACCTTTATCGAGAACGAGGCCGGGGGCGGTCGCTGGTCCTGGGAGACGGAGGAGACCCTCATCGAGGAGGTGGCGGTCACCACCGACGACCTGGGCGAGGCGGTCGCGACCTTCGTCCCGCCGCGCGGCGGCACCTATCGCGTGGTCGCGGAACCGGCCAACCCCACCCCGGAGACCGCGTCGATCCGTAGTTCGCGCTTCCTCTGGATCGCCGGCGAAAACTACGTCTCCTGGCGGCGCGAGAATCACGACCGGATCACGCTGGTCAGCGACAAGAACACCTACGAGGTCGGCGAGACGGCGGAGATCCTCATTCCCTCGCCCTTCGAGGGGCCCCATTACGCGTTGGTCACCGTGGAGCGCAAGGGCATTTTGCGCCACGAGGTCGTCCGCCTGACCACCAACAGCACGATCTACCGCCTGCCGATCACCGAGGCGGACATCCCCAACATCTACATTTCGGTGGTGCTGGTGAAGGGGCGCGGCGACGACCTGGCCGAGTTCAAGATGGGCATGCTCCCCCTCGACGTCAACCTCGATCCCAAAACCCTGACGATCGAGATCGAGGCCCCGGACCGGGCGGAGCCCGGTGAGGAGGTCACCTACACCCTGACCGCGCGCGGCCCGAACGGCGAGCCGGTCAGCGGCGCGGGGCTCTCCCTCGACGTCGTCGACAAGGCGATCCTGAGCCTCCAGCCCCGCACCCAGACGATCCTGGACCGGCTCTACGCCCGCCGGGCGCTGCAGGTGGCCACCGCCAGCGGGCTGACGATCTCCGTCAACCGCTATCAGGAGGAGTTAGCCGATGACCTGGAACTCGAAGAGCAGGTCGTCGAGAAGACGTTCGAGCTCGCCCGTGATTCTATGGACGAGGAACGGCCGGCCGAGGCCAGCGCGCCGATGCCCACCATGGTCGTCGAGGCTGAGGAGGCCGCAGGCGCAGCGCCCCAGGGCCCCAGCGTGGACGTGCGCGAGGAGTTCGCCGATACGGCCGCCTGGGAACCCAGCCTGATCACCGACGAGCGGGGGCAGGTGCAGGTGACCCTCACGCTGCCCGACAATCTGACGACGTGGACGGTCCGTGGGGTCGCCCACACGGCCGAGACCCTCGTCGGCGAGGGTACCTCGGAGCTCGTCGCGGCCAAGCCGCTGATGATCCGCCCGGTCGCCCCCCGTTTCTTCGTCGTGGACGACCGCGCCCAGCTCGCCGCCAACGTGAGCAACAACACCGAGGGAGCCCTCGACGTGGAGGTCAGCCTCGACGCCTCAGGGCTCATGCTGAGCGAGTCCACCCCGGCCCGCCAGACCGTGAGTATCCCCGCGAACGCGGAGGCCAAGGTGACGTGGTGGGTCACGGTCCAGGACGTGGAGGCGGCCGAGATGGTCTTCACCGCCGTCTCCGGATCCTACACCGACGCCAGCAAACCGAGGTTGACCACCGGACCGGAGGGCACGCTGAAGGTGCTGCGCTACACCAGCCCCGACATCGTGGGGACGGCGGGGCAGCTCACGGAGGGCGGATCGCGGACCGAGGCGATCGCCCTGCCGCCGAAGTTCGACGACCGCGAGGGCGGGCTGACCGTCAAGCTGGAACCCAGCCTGGCGGCCGCGATGCAGGACGGCCTCTCCTACCTGGAGCATTACGAGTACGAGTGCACCGAACAGACCGTGAGCCGGTTCCTGCCCAACCTGCTGACCTACGATGCGCTGCAATCCCTGGGTATCGACGATCCCGAGCTTGCGGAGCGCCTGCCCCCCCTGATCGACGAGGGCCTCACCAAGCTCGCGCAGCAGCAGAACCCCGACTGGGGATGGGGATGGTGGCACCGCGCCCAGAACCCCAAGAGCAACCCGTACGTCAGCGGCTACGTGGTCTTCGCGCTCATCAAGGCCAAGCAGGCCGGCATCGCGGTGAAGCCGCAGGTGCTTGAGAACGGCATAGCCTACCTGGAGACCCAGATTCAGGCGGTCGACGAGTTCGAGCACTATCGCAGCGCCAACCAGCAGGCGTGGCTGCTCTACGTCCTGGCGGAGGGCAATCGGGCGCCGGCAGGCCGCGTCGACGATCTCTTCGACAACCGCGAGAAGCTCAGTTATTACACCCGTGCATATCTGGCCCAGGCGCTCTGGCTGCGCAATCCCGGCGACAGCCGCCTTGCCACCCTGCTCTCGGACCTGAACAACGCAGCGATTCTCAGCGCGACCGGCGCCCATTGGGAGGAGCCCCACTACGACTACTGGGCGATGAACACCGACACGCGATCGACGGCCATCGTGCTGGACACCATGGCGAAACTCGACCCCGAGAACGCGCTCATCCCCAACGTCGTGCGGTGGTTGATGGTCGCCCGCAAGACGGGCATCTGGGAGACCACGCAGGAGACCGCCTGGGCCCTCATCGCCCTGACCGACTGGATGGTGGAGACGGGCGAGCTCGATGCCGATTTCGATTACGCGCTCTACCTCAACGACGAGGAGCTGGCCCAAGGGACGGCCAACCGGCAGACGATCAAGCAGGGAACCGACGTGCACGTGCCCATCGACCATCTCAAGGCGGAGACCCTCAACGCCCTGGCCATCGCGCGGACCGAGGGCCCCGGACGCCTCTACTACACCGCGCACCTTGAGGTCTACCAGCCGGTGGAGGAGATTGAGGCCGCAGACCGGGGCTTCACCCTCCAGCGCCGCTACACCCTGGCGAGTTGTGAGGCCCGGCATCGGATGGAGTGCCCGGAGGTCCGGGAGATCAAGCTGGGCGACGTCGTGCGGGTGGATATCACCCTCATCACCCCCCACGACCGCTATTACGTGGTCCTGGAGGATCCGCTCCCAGCCGGCGCCGAGGCCATCGATACCGGCCTGGCGACCACCAGCCTGCTCGACCAGGATCCGTCCCTGAGACGGGAGGACTCCCGCTACTGGTGGTGGTGGAACTGGTACAGCCACAGCGAGATGCGCGACGAGAAAGTGGTCCTCTTCGCCGATACGCTCGGGGCCGGCACGTACGAGTACAGCTACACGTTCCGCGCGACCCTGCCCGGCGACTACCACGTCATTCCCACCGTCGCCAAGGAGTTCTACTTCCCCGAGGTTTTCGGGCGGAGCGAGGGACGGCTCCTGACCATCGGAGAGTGATCGGCGACCCTATGCTAGAGGACGGGAGGCTCCCACCGGCACTGGCGGGAGCCTCCGCTGGTTAAAATTTGAAAATTTCTCAATTTTTGACTATAATTATAATGAGATGTAGGTTGAAGCAGGGACGGAACATCAGCAACCTGACATCCACGAGGGTGCACCAACCATGCTACGTTGACGACGTCGCACTGATCGCCGGAGTCCATACATCAACTATCAATCCAGCAGTCCAAGCAAGGAGATTGTTATGTCCTCGATCAAGGATATGGTGGAATACATCGCCAAGAGCCTGGCCGACCGCCCAGAAGAAGTACAAGTCTCCGAGTCTATGGGAGAATCTGTGATTATGGTTGAACTTAACGTCGCATCGGAGGATATGGGCCGGATGATCGGTCGCAAGGGCAGGACCATCAACGCCATCCGATCTGTGGCCCGGGTCCTAGGCGGAAAGATGAACAAGAAGGTAAGCGTCGAAATTGTTTAATGGCGGAACCGATGCGGCTTGACTGACCATGCATCCCCTCGCGTACCACCGCGAGGGGATTCTTCATGCTGGGCCTGGGGCGTCCCCTAAATCAGCGTCTTCGGCTGGTACTCGCCCCACACCTCACGCAGGACCCCGCAGATCTCGCCCAGGGTGCAGTCGGCCTCGACCGCCTCGATAAAGAGCGTCATCAACGGGGCGTCCGGCCGCTTGGCCGCCTGCCGGATCCGGTCCAACATCGCCGAGACCCGCACGCCGTCACGGCGCTCGCGGAGTTCGGCCAGGCGCCGTCGCTGCCCCTCCTCAACCGCCGGATCGACCTCGAGCCGCACCATGTCGAGCTCCTCCTCCTCGTCCTCGAACCGGTTCATCCCCACGATGACCCGCTCACCGTCCTCGATGGCGACCTGCGCCTGGTAGGCCGCATCGGCGATCTCAGCCTGCATATAGCCCTGCTCGACCGCAGCGGGCGCCCCGCCCAGCTCGTCGATGGTCGCCAGATAGTCGTAGGCGCGCCGCTCCACCTCGTTCGTCAGCCGCTCGATGGTATACGATCCGCCGAGCGGATCGACGCTATCGGCCACGCCCGACTCGTGGGCCAGAATCTGCTGCGTGCGCAGGGCCACCCGCACGCTCTCCTCAGTCGGCAGCCAGAGCGCCTCATCCATAGAGTTCGTGTGGAGCGACTGGGTGCCGCCCAGAACCGCCGCCAGCGCCTGAATCGTCACGCGGATCACGTTATTCATGGGCTGCTGCGCCGTCAGGGTGGAGCCCGCCGTCTGGGTGTGGAAGCGCAGCCGCCACGAACGGTAGTTCTCCGCGCCGAACCGCTCCCGCATCATCGTCGCCCACATCCGTCGTGCCGCGCGGAATTTCGCAATCTCCTCCAGGAAATTGTTATGCGCGCTGAAGAAGAAGGAAAGCCGGGGCGCGAAATCATCCACGTCCAACCCGGCGTCAAGCGCCGCCTGCACGTACGCGGCGCCGTTGGCCAGCGTAAAGGCGACCTCCTGCACCGCCGTGCTGCCCGCCTCCCGGATGTGGTACCCGCTGATGCTGATGGGGTTCCACGTGGGCACCTGCTGCCCTCCGTAGCGGAAGGTGTCCGTGATCAAGCGCATGGACGGCTGCGGCGCAAAGATATAGGTCCCCCGGGCGACGTACTCCTTGAGAATGTCGTTCTGAATCGTCCCGCGCAGCGTCTGGATCTCGACCCCCTGGGACTTCGCCACCGCGATGTACATCGCCCAGAGGATGGCTGCCGGCGCGTTGATCGTCATCGACGTGCTCACCCGATCCAGGGGAATGCCCGCGAAGAGGGTCTGCATGTCATCCAGGCAGCTGACGGAGACCCCGACCTTGCCGACCTCCCCGATCGACATCTCGTCGTCCGCGTCATAACCGAGCTGCGTGGGCAGGTCGAACGCGACCGAGAGCCCGGTCTGCCCCTGGTCGAGCAGGTAGCGATACCGCGCGTTGGATTCCTCCGCCGTGGCGTACCCGGCGTACTGCCGCATCGTCCAGAACCGGCCCCGGTACATTGTAGGTTGGACCCCCCGCGTGAACGGATACTCGCCGGGGAACCCTAGATCCTCCAGATAGTCGACGTCCACCTCATCCGGGGTGGTGACCGTCTCCAGGGGAATGCCGGAGTGGGTCTCGAACTGCTCGCGACGTTCCGGGAACCGCTGCACGGCCCGTTGGTAGGTCGTGGATCGCCAACGACGTTTCTCCTCAGAGATTCTCTCATCCTCGGTACTCATCCTATCCTCCTCGACGCTGTCCATTCGCCCAGCGTACTCGTCGTGTCACGGGATCTGCTCTAACTCATCCAACATCTCCTGCAGGAGCTGAAACCCACTCGCCCAAAAGTCCGGGGATCGAATATCGAACCCCGCCTCCCGGATGATATCATCCGGGCTCGCCGACCCACCATACGACAGGATCTTCAGATAGCCGGGGACGAACGGATCGCCGATCTCCTGATACTTGCGGTAAAGCGCCAGCACCAGCAAATTGCCAAATGCGTAAGCATAACAGTAGAACGGCGTCTGGTAGATGTGAGGGATGGCCGTCCACTCCACCATGAAGTCATCACTCAAAACCATGGCATTGCCGAACTGCTCCCGCAGGTTCTCGAGATAGATCGCATTTACGTCATCCGGCACGCCACCATCGCGGATCACCTGGTGGGCCTCCCGTTCGAAGAGCACGAAATATGCCTGCCGGACGATCGTCGCGTACGCCTCATCCAGGAAGGTGCTCAGCAGCGTCTGGCGCAGCAAAGGGTCGGACTCCGCACGGAGCAGCTTGTCCATCAACAGCATCTCGCCGAAGACCGAAGCGGTCTCGGCCATCGGCATGGACGCGTGGAAGGTCAAGACCGAGTGCTCGCCGGCCACCATCGCGTGCACCGCGTGCCCGAGCTCGTGGGCCAGCGTGGACACGTCCCGAATCTTGCCGGTAAAGTTGATCAGCACCCACGGGGTCAGCGACGGCAGGGCGCCGTAGCAGTAAGCCCCGTCCATCTTGTGGTCGCGGATCTGAGCGTCGAGGTGCCGGTCCTCGATCACGCGACGCGCGTGATCGGCCAGGGTGGGCGAGAATTCGCGATAGCTCGCATCGACCAACGCAATCGCCTCATCGAACGTATACGTGCGCTCCGACTTCGTCAAAGGCGCGTAGAGATCGTAGCGACGAAGGCGGTCGACCCCCAACTTCTCGGCCTTGAAGCGGAAGAACCGGCGGAAAAGCTCGGACTGCTCCCGAACCACCGAGAGCATCGTGTCAATCACCGGATCGGGGATGTTGTTGGAGAGGTTCCGGACGCTGATCGGACTGTCGAAGCCCCGAAGCTCGACCTGCTCCTCCGACCAGTCCCGGACGCGGGCCGCGTAGATCTGGGCCAAGACGTCCAGGTGGTTGCCGTAAACGTGAAGGAGATCCTGATACGCCTCAGCCCGCAGATCGGGCGAGGGATCCGAGGCAAACGCCATCAGCTGGCCCCGGGTCAATTCCCGATCCTTCCCATCGACAGTCAGGGTAAACCGGAACCCGGTGGTGATCATATCGTAGATCGTCAACTCGCTCTCGATCCCGTTGACGTTCTTGATGTTGATGACGCGCTCCTGATCTTCGGTGAGGGTATAGGTTTTGAACCGCCGCAGGGTCTCCATGTGGTACCGAACGTCAGCCCGGACCTCGAGCAAGCGTCGTGCGGTCGCGTCGTCAAGCTGTTTCCACCACAGGGTGAAAAAGAGCACCCCGTTTTCGATGTCGGCCACCAGTTGGCTGACCCGCGCGCGAAAGGTCACGGCCTTTTGATTGACCGTTTCCTCCGAAAACCATAGGTAACTGTAGGCAGCCAGGGCCGACGCATCGGCGTAGAGCTGCTCGTAGAGGTCGAGGATCGCCGCAAAGGTCTCCGGGTCGACGTCGGTCGTCAGCACCTTCCGGAACTCCGAGAAACGCCCAAGCCTCGCCTGCGTCTCCTCAATCACACCTTCCATCGCATCACTTCCCGCCTCGGGAAGCAGGTCATCCAGCACCCAACGCTCGGGTTTATACGTTGTCATCATAACCTCCAATTCAGGTTGGCACCGTTCCGGCATGTATGCGAGCGGTCACGTCGATTCACGCCGCGTTCGGCGCGCGCTCAAGACCCAGATCAAGACGACAAAACCCAGACTCAGCACCCCTTGCTGCCACCCCAGGCCCTGGCTCGTGGGGGTCCGGTCGCCAAGCAGACGCACGCCCCACAACGTCACCTGATAGGCCAGGGCGACGGCACGGGCATCACAGGGGGGTCTCAGAAAGCACACCACCGCCCCCCCGACCAAGATGACGGCCCAGATCCCATAGAAACCTGCCAGGAGCGCCGGGGCCATCGAAACCTCATACCCCGCCAACGCCGGCGCGAACCGCAATGCCAGCCACCCCCGTACCGCGTTCACCAACCCGGCCCCAAGAAGAACGATGAGCAAACCCCATCGCTTGATAATCCGGTCACGATCGCCTAGACGCTTCATGAACTCCTATGACTTTCCCCAGGACTGCCTATCCACAGCTCGCCGGATCATCACAAACTATTCTACGTCATGCAAGCCGAAATGAGAAGTTACCTCAACGACAAATCCCTCAGCGCGCCGGCGGCTTCCGGGCCGAGAAGAAGAGATACGCGCCCTCCGCACCCGGCGGCTCCTCGTAGTAAGGCCGGAGCAGCGCCTCGGTGAGTCGCAGGTTCCACCGCGTCGGCATCACCAGCCAGCGCCCGGTCAGCGCTTTCGCGGCCAAACTCGGCAGCCCCAGCGGGTGACCCCATTCCAGGGCTGCCAGCGCACCGGGTGAGAAATAGGACCACCAGCGCGTCAGAGAGAGACCGGCGTCGGTCAGCCATTGGGACCACGTGGACGGCGCCGCGTACGTGTGATGGCGCGAGATCCTGTCGAATAGCCGCCGGTAGGCCTCGCTCATCCGACGGAGGCCCAGGGTGTCAAAGCAACGCGCCAAGGAGAGATAGCGCCTGAAATTTGGGCCCGGAACGCAGAAGTGAAACCAGCCGCCCGGACGCAGCACGCGCCCGACCTCCGCCAGCACCGGGGGAAGATCCGGGATGTGCTCCAGCACCGAGTTACTGACGACGGTCGCGAACTGCGCCGTCGGATAGGGCATGGCGCCGCCCTGGGCGCAGGTCAAAAGATCATAATGCCCCTGCGAACGGGCCGTGCGCAGCGGGCGCCACCAGGGATCCATCCCAACGTCGAGGCCCTCCGGGAAGGCGGCGCCAGCAAAATGTCCATCGCCGCACCCCAGATCCAGAACAGGACGCGGCATCGGGAGGTGCTGGTAGAAATCCGCCTCGACGGCACGCAGCAGCGCCCGGAAGGCGGGCAGCTCCCGCAGTTGGCGCCGGAATTTCTCCGGGTGTTTACGAACGACAGGTGGATCGGACGGCAGCATAGCAGACTCCTGAGATGACGAGCGGCACGCACAAACCTAAGGCCGGCTTGAATCCCACCCCGTGCAATCTCCGGGCGGTCGATCCAACCGGCACACCAGGGTATTAGTATAATCGCGCTCCGAAAAGCGGCAACCTGCAATTGCACAAACCGGAAAACCGGCTTATAATAGGTACGAAAACTATCACGATCAGGAGACTTAGGATATGGGAACATCGCCGGTATCAGAACCAAATATGGATCCGATGGGCGCAATGCTGGATGACTATATGGAACCTCAAGGATATCGGCACGGCGATATCGTCGAGGGGATGGTGGTATCGACCGCTCCCCGATCCATACTGATTGACGTCGGCGGCAAGAGCGACGCCGTCGTTCACCCCCGTGAAGTCGAGAATATGTCCCGGAAGGAGCTCGAGGCGCTCAAGCCAGGCACGGACGTCAACGTCTACGTGCTCGATAGCGACGATACCGACGGCACGATCGTGGTCTCCATCGCCCGCGCGGCCCAGCAGAACGACTGGGATAAAGCACGCAAGTTGATGGACGAGCACGAGATTCTCAAGCTGGACGTCGTCGACGTGAACAAAGGCGGCGTCATCGTGCGTATGGGCCGGCTGCGGGGGTTCGTCCCCGGCTCCCTGCTTATGCCGAATTGGCGTCCGAGGGAGGACGTCCCCAATCCCAATCGCAGGTGGCAGGATCTTATGGGAGAGACGCTATCCCTTCGCATTATCGAGGTGACGCCGGAGGACAACCGCCTGATCCTCTCCGAACGGGGCGCCGCTCGCAAGGCGTCGAAGCGCGAGGTTCTAGAAAGCCTGGAGGTCGGATCGGTGCATAAGGGGACGGTCAGCAACATCGTGCCCTTTGGGGCCTTCGTCAACGTCAAAGGGGTGGACGGCCTCCTGCACGTCTCCGAACTCTCCTGGAAGCGCGTCGACGATCTGGAAGAGGTGGTCCACGCCGGTCAGGAGTTGGACGTCTACGTCCTCGACGTCAACCTGGAGAAAGAGCGTCTGGGCCTCAGCCTCAAACAGCTTCAGCAGGATCCCTGGGAGGATATTGAGGACGACTTCGAACCGGGACAGTTGATTGACGTGGAGATCGTCAATCTGACGTCCTTTGGCGCCTTTGCCGCCATCCTGGACAAGCCGGAGATTGAGGGGCTCATTCACATCTCGGAGATCAGCGACCAGAAGATCACGCATCCGGGCGAGGTGGTGGCGGAGGGAGAGCAGCACACCGTCAAAGTCATCTCTCTGCGACCCGAACGCCGGCGCATCGCGTTCAGCCTCAAGGCCGCCCAGGATCTGGAGACCCAAGAGGACGATGACGCGTAGGAGGACCCGACCGCCACGTGGTTCCGACGTTAGGAACCGGTGCGTCGCCCTGGTCAAAAAGAAGACGAAGTCAGCCCATAGCAACAGCTACACGGTATGCACGTTGAAGCCTCGGCCTGGACCGGGGCTTTCTCTTTCTACAAAGCTAAATGAGAAAAGCACCACGATAATGGAAAGGATTTCACGATGCTGAAGCAGGCAACGTTGATGCGGGATCTGAAAGGAGAGACCGTCCAGTGCCGGGTGTGCGAGCACTTCTGCGTTCTGGAGCCCGGGGATTGGGGAAAGTGCGGGGTCCGGGTGAATCAGGACGGCAAGCTCTATCTCGCCGTCTATGGGAACGCCGTCGCCGCGCACGTCGACCCGATCGAAAAGAAACCGCTCTTTCACTTTTTGCCCGGCAGCGACGCGCTCTCGATCGGCACCTACGGCTGCAATATGAAGTGCCGGTGGTGCCAGAACTGGCAGTTATCCCAGACGCGGCGCGTCCCCCCAGGCGAGCAGAAGGAAAGCGATCTGATGCCGGAGAAGATCGTCCAGATCGCGGAGAGGCGCAAGCTCGACGCCATCGCGTATACCTACAACGAGCCCACCGTCTTCTTCGAATATACCTACGACACCGCGAAACTGGCCCACGATCACGGGATCAAGAACGTCTACGTGTCGAACGGCTTCATGAGCCAGGAGGCGGTGGAGGCCATCGCCCCCTACCTCGACGCCATCAACATCGACCTCAAAGGGTTCACCAACGAGCTCTATGAGGCGTATGCGGACGCCCGTTTGGATCCGGTCAAGCGCAACATTGAGACAATGGCAAAAGATCCCGGCATCTGGGTTGAGGTGACGACGCTGATCATCCCGGACCTTAACGACAGCGATGAGGAGCTGCGCGAGGCGGCCTCGTGGTTGGCCGCCATCGATCCCGACATCCCGTGGCACCTCTCGGCGTTCCACCCTAACTTCGAGATGCGCGATCGGGGCCGCACGCCTAAATCCACGCTGAACCGAGCCTACGACATCGGCAAGGAGGCTGGTCTCCATCATATTTACGTCGGCAACGTGATGGACGCCGAGCGGGGCACGACGCGCTGTCCCAACTGCCGCACGAAGCTGGTCGAACGGTTGGGGTTCAACGCGCGAACCCGCTGGGAGACCCCGGGGGTGTGCCCCGAATGCGGCGACGAGATCGCCGGCATCTGGGTGTGAACCGTCCGTCTGCGCCGGATCGGTATTTTCTTTTGATCCTCGTATGTGATAATACACATAAATTAGACTAAAATTCGGGCGCGAACGTGACGCCCGGCAAGCAAAGGAGTTAACCGACTATGGATAAGACCGTTCGACCGCCTGCGGTCGCAGGTATGTTCTATCCGTCCGATCCCGACGAGTTAAAAGGGAGCATCCAACGATACCTTGACGATGCCGATCCGCCGGCGCTGCCCTCGGTTCGGGCATTGATCGCCCCCCACGCGGGGTATCCTTACTCGGGGCCCGTGGTAGGCTACGCCTATAAGGCTCTGGCGCAGCGATCGAAGGTACCGGATCGGATCTTCATCCTCGGGCCCTCGCATCGTTCGTGGTTCCCGGGTGTCGCGGCCGCCGACGTGGATGCATTCCGCACCCCCCTCGGCGAACAGCCCGTCGATCGTGCGTTTATTCAAGAGATGGCGAAATCGAGTGCCCTGATTAGCGCGATCAGCACCCCCCACGAACCGGAGCACTGTCTGGAGGTTCAGTACCCCTTTATTCAAACGGTCTGCCCTGACGTACCCACCGTTCCGATGCTCTTCGGTCAGGTTGATCCAAACGAGATCGGCGTGACGCTCGATGAGTGCCTGCGGGACAACGATCTGGTGATCGTGAGTTCGGACCTGAGCCACTATCACAACAATCGCACGGCCCATCGACTCGACCGGCAGCTCCTGGACGCGGTGCTGGCGTCCAATATCCAAGCGGTCGCCGAGGGCGAGGCGTGTGGGGAGGCACCGATCCGGGCCCTGATGACGGTCGCCGAAAGCCGGGGATGGCAGCCCCGCCTGCTGGATTACCGCACCTCGGGGGATACGACGGGCAACACGAGCCAGGTCGTCGGATACGGCGCGGTGGCCTATACGGAGGAGGATTAACGTGACAGCCAAGACTATGCAACCTGAGGAGCGCGAATTCCTCTTGACCCTCGCCCGCGAGACCATCGAACAGGCCGTGCGTCATCCCGGTCACGAGGCCGAGGTCCCGTTGGACCCGCCCACGGACCGGCTCAACGAGCCGGGGGCCTCCTTCGTGACCCTGCATACCACAACCGGGGCGCTGCGCGGGTGCATCGGGTCCCTCATCGCCCGGCGTCCGCTGGTCGAGGACGTCCATGCGAACGCCCTGGCGGCGGCTTTCCACGACCCGCGATTCCCCCCTGTCACCTCGGCGGAACTTACCCATCTCGTTGTGGAAGTGTCGGTGCTCAGCCAACCCGAGCCGTTGACCTACAAGGGCCCCAAAGACCTTGTCAAAAAGCTGCGCCCCAACGTCGACGGCGTGATCCTCCGGCAGGGGATGCACCGGGCCACCTTCCTGCCCCAGGTATGGGAACAGTTACCCTCGGCCGAGACCTTTCTGAGCCATCTCTGCCAGAAGGCCGGCTTGCCGCCCAATGCCTGGCAGACGGGCGATCTCGAGATCTCAACCTATCAGGTCGAGGAGTTCGAAGAATCCCATTAGCGCATCGAGCAATGGGACCGGTCCCGAAAGGGATTGCAACTTTCTGTCCTCACCTCCGTATGTATAGGTACATTGATCAATAATCAGGGAGGACCTAGAGATGGAAAACGAAACAAGAGTACCTGAAACAGACGTACCTGAGATAGAAGTGCCCGAAACCGAGGCTTCTGAATCGAGCACGCAGGCGGCAGCAGGCGAGCGGCCCAATCCAACCCCGACGCAGGGCACGCTGGAGCCCCTCTCACCCGCCGACGAGCGCACCTGGGCGATGCTGGCCCATCTTAGCGTGCTGCTCAACCTGGTGACGGGCTTCCTGGGGATCGGCGCGGCCCTGGTGATCTACTTCATCTACAAAGATCGCTCGCGGTACGTGGCCTTCCAGGCCATGCAGGCCTTCCTCTTCCAGCTCATCTTCTGGGCCGGCGGGGGGCTGCTCATCGGGATCATGTGGGCCGTGGTCGGCGCGCTCAGCGCGATCCTGATCGGGATTCTGCTGATCCCTATCGCGGTGGTTCTGACGCTCATCTTCCTCGTGTTCCCGCTGGTCGCGCTGATCTACGGCGTGGTCGGGGCCATCAAGACCTCCAACGGCGAGGACTTCCGCTACTGGTTGGTGGGCGACTGGGCGCTGAACTTGATGTAGGCTCAATCAGACGTGACGGACGCGGTGCGGGGCAACCCGTACCGCGTTCGTGTTAGTTGTATCTGTTTAGTCTTCCGAGGTGCAACGCACTTTTACGCCTGGCAAATAGGTACGGTATGCACTAAGTGTAGGTTATGGACTCAATTTAAGTGCGTTGCACCACCGTCTGCAGGGCACTGTATCCTTT
>DAOTTS010000087.1:0-26038 GCA_034437735.1 Anaerolineae bacterium | reverse complement strand
GTGGTGGGGGCGGTGGGGCGGGCGATCCGGTCTCGTCGTGTCTCTTGATCGGCTGCGTCCAGGATGGATCTTTCTCAATCGAAGGGAGTGTCTTTGAAAACAAACGTTGTCGAATCCCTGTGGCGGCGGTTGACCGAACCGCTGCCCTCCGTTCAGGATCCAGAAGCGCGTATCAGGGCCCGGTGGTTGGCTTCTCTGCTGGTGATCCTGGTGCCGCTGGGCGTGCTGGGGGCTGCCGTGCCCGGCTTGATCCGGCCCGGTCATGCCGTGCTTCGCGACCAGGATTTTCAGTTCGCTGCCGGCTCGGTTGTCCTCTGGGGCGCCATCTATGGGCTGAGCCGCACGCGACACTATCGGTTGGCGGGCGTGCTGGTGATCACGTTCGCCTCTGTCCTTATCTTCACGATCACGATCCTTGACTTTGAGATTCATAAGATCAATTATGTCCTGATGCCCATCCTGTTTGGCAGTGTGGTCCTCCCTTATGGGGTGATGTTGGTGTACATCGCGGCGAACCTGATCGGGGTAGTGCTTCTGTCCTATTTCACCCCGAATCTGACGCTGGCGGGTGCGCTGCTGGAGCCCCTGAGCTTTATCGGTATCGGGGCCACGCTGGCGATGTTTCTCACCTACCAGCGGACCCGGTTGGCCGAATACCGGCGCGCGGCGCTGGCGGAGAGCGAGGCCCGATACCGCAGTCTCTTTGAGGATCTGCCGATGGCGACCTGGGTGGAGGACTTCTCCAAGGTCAAGACCTATCTGGATGACCTGCAGGCCTCCGGTGTTGAGGACGTGCGGGCCTATTTCAAAGCTCATCCGGAGGCTGTGAGCCACTGTGCGAGCCTGGTCGAGGTGGTCGAAGTTAATCGGAGGGCTGTGGACTTTTCCGGGGTGGGCCGCAAAGACGATCTTTTGCAGGGCCTAGAAGCCCTGATCACCGAGGAGGCTAAGCCCGGTTTTACCGAGGAGCTCATCGCCATCGCGGCGGGGAAGCGCCGGGTTGAGGTCGATCTCACCAGCCGGACTGCCTCGGGCGAGGTGCGGTATCTGACCGCGACCCTGCAGGTGGCCCCAGGGTATGAGGAGACCTACGCCCGTTGTCTTGTCTCCACCCGGAACATAACCGAGCGGAAGCTGGCCGAACGCGCCCTCCGTGAGAGCGAACGGCGGTACCGGGTGCTCTTTGAGAACACCGGCACGGCCATCTGTGTTGTGGGGGAGGATAAAGTGATCCGCCTCTGCAACGAGAATTTTGAAGCCCTGGTAGGGCTGCCCAAGGATGAGATCGTCGACACGGCGGTGTGGTCGGACTTTGTGGCCGAGCAGGATCTGATGCGAATGATGCGGTACCACGCGCAGCGGAGCGATGGATCCGGCAACCTCCCGACAGAGTATGAATTCACCCTGCTCAATGCGCAAGGAGACAGACGGGACATCTATCTGCAGTTGGGCCTCGTCCAGGCGACCGGGGAACGTGTTGTCTCCCTGGTGGACGTCACCCCGCTCAAGGAGGCGCAGCGGCGGATCCGACAGAGTGAGGAGCGGCTGCGGATGATTGTCGAGGGCACCGAGGCTATGTTGATCAACGTCGACCTGCGGGAACGCATCACGTACGTCAATGAGGCCGCCGCCTTGTCCCTGGGGTATCGCGCCGACGAGTTGGTCGGTCTGCGATATCTTCGTCTGGTCCATCCCCAGGATCGCGCCCGGGTCGGTCGGGTCTATCGCGATCAAGCTGGGCGCGGCACGTCCTCGACGACCCTGGAGTTTCGGGTTGTGACCGCCGATGAAGAGGTGCGGTGGTTTGACTTTATCGCCCACCCGATCTTCCGGGATTCGCAGATTGTGGAGATGGCGGGCTTCGCCCTGGACGTCACTGAGCGGAAGCGGGTCGAGGAGCAGTTGTCGTTCCAGTCGATGCTGCTCGACCAGATTCAGGATCTGGTGACCGCGACCGATTTGGAGGGCCGTATCACGTACGTGAATGAGGCGGAGAGCCGTTTGTTCGGCACGTCCGCTGATGAGCTCATCGGGCAGTCGGTTGAGAGCTACGGGGAGGATCCCGAGCGGGGTGCGACCCAGCAGGAGATCATCGAGACGACGCTGGCGGAGGGCCGGTGGCGTGGGGAGGTGGTGAATCTCACGCCGGAGGGCCGAGAGCTCGTCCTGGATTGCCGGACGAACGTGCTCTACGACTCGTTGGGCGAGCCCATCGGAATCCTTGGGATCAGTACGGACATCACCGAGCGCAAGGAGATGGAGCGCCAGCTGGTGCAGCAGGAGCGGCTGGCCGCCGTGGGCCAATTGGCGGCCGGTATCGCGCACGACTTCCGGAACCTCCTCTCCACCATCATCCTCTATGCGGAGATGGATCTGCGCCGGGACGATCTGCCGCCTCATCTGGTCCGACACCTGCGTGTGATCTCTCAGGAGTCTCACACTGCGTCGGATCTCGTCCAGCAGATTCTCGACTTCACCAGCAACGCGATGCTCAATCGTCGGGTGCTGGATCTGGAGGCGCACACCGAAAAGGTGCTCAATACGCTGCGGCATACGATTCCGGAGCACATTCGGATCTCGCTGGAGATGGGACGGGGCGACACAAACGTCCTGGCCGATCCCGCCCGCATTCAGCAGGTGCTGACCAATCTGGTCCTCAACGCCCGCGACGCGATGCCCGACGGCGGGGATCTGCGGTTCGCGCTCTCCCGATCGGGGTCCTGGGTCTGTCTCTCCGTCTCCGACACCGGCACGGGAATGAGTGAGGAGGTGCAGGCCCATCTCTTCGAGCCGTTCTTCACGACCAAGGAGATGGGGAAGGGGACCGGGTTGGGATTGGCACAGGTCTTCGGTATTGTGCGGCAGCACGAGGGAACCATCGACGTGGAGACCGAACCGGGGGAGGGCACGACGTTTCACATTTATCTACCGGCTCAGGATGCCCAGGCTGATGAGGAGCCAGGTGACCCGCCTGCCCCCGTTCCGCGTGGCCGGGGTGAGACCCTTTTGCTGGTGGAGGATGAGGCGCGGGTCCGCGATGCAATTAAGCAGGTGCTGGAGTCGGTGGGGTACCACGTGCTCACGGCCAAGCACGGCAGCGAGGCGTTGGCCCGGTGCCAGGCACCACGTTGGTCGCGGTCAAACACCCGGCCCGTGGACGTCGTGATCACCGATCTGGTGATGCCGAAGATGGGCGGGAAGGCGCTCCTGGCGGAGCTGCGAAGGAGCGACCCCGAGCTTCCGGTTCTGGCGATCACGGGGTATGCGGTGGAAGGGGACAACCGGCAGGCGCTGCTCGACGCTGGATTTGCGGATGTGATCGCGAAACCCTTGGACGTCCAGGGGTTGGTGCGGCGGATCCGGCAGATTCTGGATGCATGAGACGCTGACGGCATAGGATGATGGGTTTTTGATGTGGGATGGTTTTGGATGCGATATCTGAAGGAGGACTTTCTCAATGAAGGACGAACGTCAACAGCGAGCGCAGGCGCAGGTCGAGGATGCGGTCAATACCTATTCGAGCCCCTCGGATCTGGAGATCACGGATTTGCGGGGGGCCGTGGTCGCCAGCAACTACGACTACCCCATCATCCGCATCGACACCAACCAGGACGTGTACGGGATCGGTGAGGTGCGGGACGCAGGACATCTGGAGAACGCGCTGCAGTTCAAGAGTATGCTGCTGGGCCAGAACCCGTGCAACCTGGACATGATCTTCCGGGCCATCAAGCACTTCGGCGGGCCCGGACGGGAGGGCGGCGGGGTCTCAGGCCTCGAGATCGCGCTCTGGGACCTGATCGGCAAGGTGTACGGCGTGCCGTGCTACCAGTTCCTGGGCGGCAAGTACCGCGAGAAGGTGCGCATCTACGCCGATACCCCGCAGCCGGAGGATGCCACGCCGGAGGCGTTTGCCGAACGAGTGATGGGCCGCAAGGCGATGGGGCTGACCTTTATCAAGTTCGACGTGGGGTACAACATCCTCGCCGGCGATCCCGAGAGCATGATCGGCACGCCGACGAAGTATGAGCTGGATATGCCACGAGGGATGAACCGCCGCTGGCGGGCGCCCGGCACGGGACGCGGGTCCAAAGTGACCGCCCGGGGGATCGCCCGGATGGCCGAGGTCGTGGCGGCGGTCCGGGAGGCCGCCGGCTGGGACGTCTCCCTCTGCATCGATCACTTCGGCCACGGCTACCTCACGGCCAAGGAGGTCATCCGGCTCGGGCGGGCGTTGGAGCCGTACGGCCTTGCGTGGATGGAGGATCCGATGCCGTGGTGGGATATCGACGGGCACCGCCGGGTGACCGAGGCGATTGACGTGCCGACGGCGGCGGGCGAGGAGCTCTACCTCTGGGACGGGTTCCAACGGATGATCGAGACGCGCGCGGTGGACATCATCCACCCCGACCTGCTGACCTCCGGCGGGATGCGCGAGACGAAGCAGATCGCCGACTACGCGGAACGGTTTGGGATCCCGACGGCGCTGCACTTCGCCGGGTCGCCCATCGCCTTTATGGCGAACCTCCACACCGCAGCGGCGATTCCCAGCTTTGTCGCGCTGGAGCACCACGGGCTCGACCTGCCCTTCTGGTCCGATCTGGTGACCGGGCTGGCGGATCCGCTTTTGGAGGCGGACGGTTACGTCGCGGTGCCGGATAAACCCGGGCTGGGGGTAGATCTCAACGAAGAGGGCATCGAGGCCAACCTGCGTGAGTTCAGTGGGCTCTTCGAGGCGACCGGCGATTGGGACGTGCCGAAGCTGGCCTTCTGGCAGCCGGACCGCCGGTGGGATAAGTAAAACTACGGTCCGCGAACGGTCCCCGGCACTCGCGAAGTACAGCGAGTGCCGGGGACCGTTCGGGGCGCTCTCAATCAGGAGGCGATCAATGACTTCGGACGTATCGCACGTCGATGCTGCGTTGAAGGAAACCCTGGTCAGGCGGTTGAAGCAGGTGGGGGCCTATGCCGTCGGCGTGGCCGATCCGCATCAGGGATATGAGCATGCGCTGCCGGGCAAGCACCCGCTGACGCTGTGGCCCGACTGTCAATCGGTGATTATCTTTGCCATCGCCTGCTCGCCGGAGATGAACAACACATACCTGGGACCCTATGCCCCGTGGTCGGGCCCTCGGGACGTGGGACCCGTGCCGGACGACCTGGCGTCGGATACCTATGCGATGGACCGGTTGGTCCGGCTCGTTACCGCATCCGTGACGCTCAAAGGCGTCGCGCTGTTGCAGGGGCATGGGTACGAGGTCAAGTTCACCGCCGGGCCGGGAACGTTCGGCGTGCCGCTGTTGCCGCAGCTCAAACTTTCGGCCTACGAGGCGGGGTTGGGCGTCTATGGGCGCTCTGGCGTGATCCTCCATCCGGACTTGGGCAACCGGATGCGGCTGGGGGGGCTGATGACGGATGCAAAGCTGCCGCCCGATGGGCGTCTTACCGGCTACGCGCCGTGTGAGGGGTGCGATCGCTGCGTGCGAATGTGCCCGGCCCAGGCGTTTGATCGTGATACCGACACAACGTATCCGGCATCCTGGTCGCGGGAGACGTGTACGACCAAGCGTGCGGAGATCGCGGAGCAGGGGTATTACTGCCATAACTGCTGGGTTGTCTGTCCTGCGGGTACGGTGGAGGACGAGGATTTGTTGTTGACGCGGCGGGCGACGAATTTCCTTCGGGAGGTGTGAGTGGGTGAGATGATCGATACGTCGTCAACGTGGCACCGGGATGCCCTGTCCAAGCTCAGCGAGATACTCAGGCGCGATGCGGACGTCCTGGCTGTGGTTCTGACCGGATCCATGGCCGACCCTAAGGTTGTTGTCGATCGCTGGAGCGACGTCGACCTCAAAATAGTGATCGAAGACCCGGCGGTTGATCGCTATGTGCAATCGATCGATTGGCTTCAACCCTTCGGGCGCTTGATCGGGATGGAGCGACATAAGGGGCCGTTCAGCCATACCTTGCGCCTCTGTTTTAAGCCGTACCGGCGCTTCGATTTGTCCTTCCTCTGCGTATCCGCTATTGCAGATGGTGCAGCGAATCTTGTTCCACCGACCTCGATTATTGTCTGGTCTCGCCTGCCCGATCTGGAGGCGACTCTCCCGCCATCCGGGCCTCCGAAACCGCTGCCTGCTGTGACCGGGGAGGAGATCGTGCGGATGGCGGATGACTTCGGGTTCAAGGCAGCTGTTGCAATTGGCAAGGTGGCCCGGAATGATCTGTTGATCGGCGCACACCTGGCGCTGGATCTTATGCGCGATGTGCTTGTACTGCAGATGATGCGCCGGGATCAGACTTTCGGCACCACCGTGCATCGCATTGGAGGCTGGGGCCATGACGTGATGGGGCGCATTGTGTGGGATCCTTATGTTCCTTCATGTGAGGCTGTGCTCCGCTGGATTGCCACGAGTCTGGAGATCTTCGACGAGCTTGCCCACTCGCTGTCGCCCGCTTACCGCCCGAGGGGTGGGATGCTCTTTCCCATGCTCGAAGATGCTCTGGACGTCTGCCGGTCTCGGACCGATGGGGTGTTGGATCGAGAGTAGAAGACGTAGGTGACAGGATTGTAAAAGTCAAGGTCTTCGGCGCTCGCGAACGGTCCCCGGCACTCGCGCAACACAGCGAGTGCCGGGGACCGTTCGCTTGGCGAGGGCTATACCTCTGCCTGGTAAATGACCTTGCCCTCGGCGACAACGGCGACGGGGTAGCTCGCCAGGGAGAACGGATCGCCGTTCCAGCACAGGTAGGACGCCCACTTGCCGGGTTCCAGCGTGCCCAGGATGTCGTCGATCCCCAGCACCTCGGCGTTCTGGCGGGTGATGATCTCCAGCGCGGCCTGCTTGCTCAGCCCGATGCGCAGGAACCAGCGCAGCTCGAAGAGCAGCATCTTCTGCATAATCACCGGGTGGTCGGTCATCAGCCCGAACTGGACGCCGGAGTCGACCAGGTACTTGATGTTGCGCCAGTTCTCGTGCTTGAGCTCGACCTTATAGGCGAGGCTGTCCATCGGGCCGTAGACCACGGGGATGCCGCGATCGCGGAGCTCCTCGTAGATGCCGGCCTCGTGGATATCGCCGGTGTGCTCGGCGGTGATGTTGAGCCCGTACTCGTCGACGAAGCGGAGCAGGGCGGCGATGTCGTCGCTCTTGTGGACGTGGACGCGCAGCCGCTCCTCGCCGGTCAGGAGGGTCTTCAGTACCTTCTCCTCGGCGGTGTAGCTGACGTCGGCGTCCTCACTTGCCTCTTCCTTCGCCATCTTGTCCCGGACCTCTTCCAACTTGGCCCGCAGAATCGCCAGCGCGCCCATCCGGGTGTAGGGGCGGGCGCCCTTCCACTCGCGGGTGGACATGGGGTTGTAGCCGAACGCGGCCTTGATACCCGCGCGGCGGATCATCGCGGCGTTCGTGTGCTGACCGTAATTGCGGATCACGGCGGAGTTGCCGCCGATGATGTTGCCGCTGCCGGGCACCACACAGGAGTAGAGGACGCCGGCCTCGATGGAATCCTTGAGGCCCTCGTCGTCCATCTGGATCGAGTCGAGGACGTCGGCGTGGGCCAACATCGGGTCCATATGCTCGTTTGTCTCGGCCTCTGCGGACGGCTCGCCCGCGCGGACCAGGCCGATGTGGGTGTGAGGGTCGATGAAGGCAGGGGTGATGACCGGGTAGGTCGCCGCGGCCTCGCCCTCGGCATCCTCGGTGATGCTCGTAATCGTCGTGCCGTCGGCGGTGATAACCTGATCCTCAAGCACGTCGGTGCCGGTGTAGAGGATTGATGCTCGTACTTTGTCCATCGTGATGTGTCCCTTTCTCAGTCTATAGCGTTGATCAACAGGATCGGTGCGCACAGTGGTGCGACCGGTGGACACTCAGGATAGCGCGAAATGACCAGAGGGCAAGACTTGTGACCCTATCGTTGAGCAACCCCTTTATCAATCGAACCGATGGTTAACGATAGATCTCTCTGCGGTGGCCTACCATGTGAATAACCAGTGTCCTTCTGCGTGAATAATCTCATAGATCACATGATAGTCACCGACTCGAAGTTTATACGTAATCGTTTAGTTCTGTGAGCCGGCTAGGTGCAACGCACTTAAATTGAGTCCATAACATACACTTAGTGCATACCGTACCTATTTGCCAGGCGTAAAAGTGCGTTGCACCTCAGAAGACTAAACAGATACATTTATACAATCCGGACAAATCGCCCTTCAGAGTTATAGGGCTGGCTGATAAAAATCGATAAACATGCAATCTATCCATCCGTAAACTCATTTATCATACAAGATAATCTCTGTGGAACTCAGTGTATCCTCTGTGAAGCTCTGTGTAACTATCGGGTAAAGACTGTCTAGCAAAAGTGTCCGGTGGCTAGGGAACTGATTACAATCGATGTGTCCGATCTTGAGCGAGGTGCCAGGGACTTCGAGCGCTTTCGCGTTTCCTATAAGTCCCCGGCACCTTCCTCTTTTTTGTGGGGTTCAGGCGAGGGTAACCTTGAGGGTTTTGATCTCAAAGGGGCGGAACGTGAGTGCAACCTGGGTGCGGTCGCCGCTCATCGTCACGGCCCACTGCGGCGTATCGATCGATCGCTCCATCAGGTTGACCTCCTCGACGGCCTGAGCGGCGAATCCCAGGTCCAGCGTCGTGCGAACGTTGCCGCCGCCGGCCTCGTAGAGCCGGATCACGATGTCGTCGTCGTCCTCGGCCTGCTTGACGGCCTCCACCACGACGTTGGGGTCGTCCAGACTCAGGAAGCTGGTCTGGGTTGGGCCTGCACCGGGATGCGCGTCGGTCTCCGTAATCCGAAGCGGCACGTTGAGATCGTATCCCTCCTGCACGACGCTACCCTCGATGGGATCGCCGGCGTGGACGTAGAGCGCGTACGTGACCTCGTGATCGCTCTGGTCGGTGTAGCCGGGGTGCGGCTCGCCGGGCACGACCTCGTCGTTGAGGTGCCGGTTATCGCCGGGATAGGGCGCGCTGCGCAGCAGATCCAGGTCCATCACCCCGTCCTTGATCTTGTGACCGTACTTCGAGTCGTTGAGCAGCGCCACGCCGAAGTCGCGCTGGGAGAGATCGGCCCACTTGTGCGCGCAGACCTCGTCCTTGGCCAGGTCCCACGTGGTGTTGCGGTGGGTCGGGCGCCGGAGGTGGCCGAACTGAATCTCGTAGGTCGCCTCCTCGGCGTGCACGGCGACCGGGAAGCTGGTCCGGAGCATGGACTTGATCTCGCGCCAGTGGATGTGGGTGACGAAGTCGAGGCGGGCCCGTCCGGTCGTCAGCACGATCCGCTGGGTGACTTCAGAGTGGCCCAGTCGGTAGGTCTGGGTGAGCACCGCGCTCGGCCCCTCGACCTCGGCCTCGGCGGAGATGAGCGCCATCGTGCGCGGGGTCTGTGCGGCGTAGTCCATCGGGAAGTCCCAGGCGTCGCCCAGGTCCGTATAGACCGCCAGCCGGTTGCCCGCGCCGCCCGGCTGGAGCACCTCGCGGTTCAACCGTTTATCGTAGAGGGACGTGAGGGTGCCGTCGTCGGCAAACGTCGCCCGCAGGACGTCGTTCTCGAGGCGTGTCTCTGTCGCTGTGAGCGTCTCAGGTGCTACCGGATCAACAGCACGCTCCTCGGAGGCGTCCACCACCTTGTATCCCATCGCAGGAACGGTAACCTGCTGCCAGCCGTCGCGGATGCGGACCCACGACGTGCGCTCCCACGGGAGGCTGTTCTGCACGACCACCGGCGCCTCGGCCGCTGACGTGTCGATCCACTGGGCTAGCGCGGCGTCGCGCTCCGCGATGTGGCCTTGGACATCCTCATACATCGCGGCATACCGCGCCAGACTCTCGTCGTAGACGCGCTTGATGGATGAGCCGGGCAGGATGTCGTGGAACTGGTAGAGGAGCACCTCGCGCCAGATCGTCTGCAGGCGCTCGGCGGGATAGTCCGCGCCGGTGATCGCTTTCGCCAGGACCGCTGTCCACTCCAGATCGCGTAGGGCCAGCTCCATCTTGCGGTTGTACCATTTATTGCGGGCCTCCGTGGTCAGCGTGCCCTCGTGGCGCTCCAGGTAGAGTTCGCCGACCCACGTGGGGAAGCGGTCGGCCTCGGTGGCCCATGTCTTAAAGAACGCCGCGACCGGCTCCTGGGTCACCGGGCTCAGGCCAGCCAGGTTCTCGATGCGGTCGAGCCGCTCCAGGTGTTCCATCCCCGGCCCGCCGCCGCCGTCGCCGATGCCGTAGATCATCAGGCTGTGGTGGGAGACCCCACTCTCCTTATAGTTCTCCTCGATCTTGCGCACGGAGCGGGGCGCTGCCGGGCTGTTGTAGGTCTCCTCCGGCAGCATGTGGGTGAGCACCTCCGTGCCGTCCAGCCCCTGCCAGTGGAAGGAGTGGTGCGGGAAGACGTTGATCAGACTCCACGAGAGCTTCTGCGTGGAGAAGTACGGGACGTCGGCCAACTTGAGAATCTGCGGAAGGGCGGCGGAGTAGCCGAAGACGTCGGGCAGCCAGAGGTAGTCGATCTCGACGCCGAACTCCTCCTTGAAGAAGCGCTTGCCCTGGATCAACTGGCGCACCAGGGCTTCGCCGCCGGAGACGTTGGTGTCCGCCTCCACCCACATCGCGCCCTGCGGCTCGATGCGGCCCTCGGCGACTTTTTCCTTGATCTTGCCGTAGAGGGTGGGGTAGGTCTCCTTCATCCATAGGAAGTACTGGGGCTGGCTGGCGCCGAAGCGGTAGTTGGGGTAGCGGTCCAGTAAGTCCAGCACCGTGGCAAAGGTGCGTGCGCCCTTCCGCTTGGTCTCACGGACGGGCCAGAGCCACGCCAGGTCCATATGCGCGTGGCCGATGGCGCTGATTTTCAATGAGGGATCGCCGCCCTTCTGCGCCAGGAGGGGCGCCAATCGCTCGCGGGCCTCTAAGGCAACGGCCCTGAGGTCGCCGCCCAGACCGTCATAGAGCCTGTGGGTGACGTCGCTCAGGGCGGTGCGAACCTGTTGGTAGCGCGGGCTCTCCTCCGGAAGGACGTCGAGGAAGTCGAGGAGCACCTCGAAGTCATAGTACAGAGCCCGGATCGTGTCGTCGCAGACCGCGATGGCGGTCTGGGCCACCCGGCCCTCATTCTTGAGGTTGCCGAAGAGGTCGTTGGCCCCGGCGTCGGCCCAGAGGTCGATCGGTTCGCCGCCCTGGGCCGGCTCGGCGAAGATGAAGACCCGCTTGGCCGGCTCGCCGAGGCTGTAGTCGTACTGCGAGGCGACGGGGGTGAGCCCGCGAAGGGGCACGCCCTCCTCGTCGACCACGCACATCTCCCCGTTGACGTTGAGAAGCAGCACGGTCTTGTGGCCCGCTGCTTCCTCGGGGACGGTGCCGGTGAAGTGGAACCAGGCGCAGTCGAAAAGGTCGCCCCACGGGTCGCCGACCTCGAGGTCCAGGTGCTGACCGGTCTGGCGTTCCTCGAACGGCACCGGCTCCTCGGTTCGCCAGGCCTCGAGGGTGAGCTCACCTATCTTGGTATAGATGGCCTGTCCGATCAGGTCGAGTGCTCGGCGCAGATGCTGCTTGGTATACGGTTGGTAGTCCTGCATAGCGGTTTCTCCTTCGTGTATCCTGAATCGATGGGTGATCGACGATCTCTTGGTTCTGCTTAACCGTGCCTATGGGCTGTATTGTACCCTTTTTGCCCGTAAACTCACCATGTCGGCTGGGATGAGACGGGCCCATGGTATGAAGTTATGTCTCTTTGTTATAACTTGTTAATTCCCCATAGCAACTTGACGACTTTGATTTCGCCGTTATAATTGCCGGATTGACGGAGGGGAGTGTTTGATGAAGCCTTCGTCACTTAAGTCAAGGAGGTGACATATCGAAAATTTGCGCATAACGTTTTCAACTGTCATCACCAATTATGTAAGGAGGAGGAGTATGTTACGGAAGTCCCTAACGGCATTAGTCTCCATCATTGTGCTGTTGAGCCTGGCGCTCACGGCCTGTGGTCCTACGGAGACACCCACCGAAGCTCCGACTGAGGAGCCCACGGAAGAGGCGACCGAGGAGCCCACCGAGGCCCCGACGGCGACGCCGGAGCCCACCGAGGCCCCGGAGGAAGAAGTAGAGGAAACCGAAGAGCCGACCCCTGAGGCCGGACCGCTCTGGAACGCAGAGCTGCGGCAGGCGATCGCGGCTGCGATCGACCGTGAGGCCCTGGTCGACCGTGTCTTCGAGGGGCGCAACATCCCCGCGTATCACATGGTCCCGCCCGCGTACCCGTATGCCACGGAACCGTTCCTGGACAAGTACGGCACCCGCGATCTGGATATGGCCATCGAGCTGCTTGAGGGTCAGGGCTATACCGAAGAGAACCCCTTCGTGTTCGATTTCTGGTATCCGCCCGAGCACTACGGCACCACCACGGCTGACGTCGTGCAGGTGCTGAAGGAGCAGATTGAGGAGACCGGTTTGGTCGAGATGAACCTTCAGACCCAGAACTGGGCCGAGTACGTCGACAGCTTCGTCGCTGGCGAGATGCCCTTCTTCGTGCTGGGTTGGTTCCCCGACTTCGCGGACCCCGAGAACTGGCTATCACCCTTCGGGTCGTGCCTCCAGTCCCCGGATCTGGGCGTCTTCTACTGCAACGACGAGATGGATGCGATGTTGCAGGAAGCGGCTTCGTCCGCAGACCCCGACGTGCGCGAGGAGCTCTATCAGGACATCGGCGAGTTGTGGGCTGACGACATCCCCACGATCCCGCTCTTCTGGGAGCCCGAGTTCATCGTCTATCGCAACGGCGTGGAGGGCGTGAAGATCGCCTCGACGCTTGAGTTCAACTACAAAGAACTGAGCTTCTCCGATGACGCGCAGCCTGCGTCCGGCAGCACCGACACCATCATCATCGGCACCACCGACGAGATCCACAGCCTGGACGCGCAGGATGCGTACTCCGTCCACGACTGGGAGATCCTGCGGAACACCGGCACGGCGCTTTTGACCTATGAGCCGGGCACCGCGGATCTGATCCCCGGTACGGCCGAGGCGTTGCCCGAGGCGAGCGAGGACGGCACGACCTATACGTTCACGCTGCGTGAAGGCTTGACCTTCGCCGACGGCACCCCCATCACCGCTGAGGACTACGTCCGAGCCTGGGAGCGCATTGGCCTTGAGGGCGATGTCTCCGGCTTGGTGCAGCTCTACGTCTCCGAGGTGACCGCTCCGGACGAACGGACCGTGGTCTACGAGCTGACCGATGCGTATGGCTTCTTCATGGCCCTGTCCGCGACGGCGCCTTTCATCGCACAGCACCCCGACCAGTACCCGGTCGACGAGTTGGTCTTCTTCCCTGAAGCCATCTCCGGGGTGGGCCCGTACCAAATGGTCTCCCTGACCGAGGGCGAGCAGATGGAGCTGCAGGCCAACCCGAATTACTTCGGTGAGGCCCCCAATATCGAGAACGTGATCGTCCGCTACTTCGCCGACCCGACGACCATGAGCAACGCGGTCGAGACTGGCGAGATCGATATCGCCTGGCGCACACTGGGTCCTGTTGAAGCGGTCCGTCTGCAAGAGGTTGACGGCGTCGTGGTCGAGAAGATCGAAGCGCCTGCGCTGCGCTACTTGGTCTTCCAGCACGAGTATATGATGGGCGGCGGCGAGTAGCACCTGAACGTCGCACGACATCAGCGTCAAGCAGCAACTCAAACGTGGGGGCGGAGCACTCGCCCCCACGTTCTCAAGATAAGGCCGTTCCAAAGTTATCCAAATAACCGGGGGTTTCCGGAAAAAGTACCCAGTTTGGGGTAGTTTGAATCCTGGAACTACCTAAGGGGGGAAGGTATGTCCTCTTCGTTTCGTAACTTCATTATCACGCGTCTTCTTATGACGATCCCGATGATATTGATTCTGGTCACGATGGTCTTTTTTGTTATGCGCATCCTGCCCGGAGATCCGATCCGTTCGCAGCTTGGTCCCAAGGTCAGTGAGGAGCAGGCTGACCAGTTGCGCGAGCGGATGGGACTGAACCGCCCGTTGCACATCCAATATTTTGACTTCTTGTGGCGCATGGTGACCCTCGATTTTGGCAATGCGCTGACCCAGGGGGAGCGCCCCATCCGCCAGGAGCTGGCGGAGAAACTGCCCGCGACCGTCGAACTGGCCGTCCCGGCCATCACGTTCACGGCGCTGGCGGGGATCTTCGGTGGGGCCTTTGCGGCCAAGAATCGCAAAAAGCCGGTGGATTACGTGCTGCGGGTTATCAGTGTGATGGTCTACGCGTTCCCGATCTTTTTCCTGGGCCTGCTTTTCCAGATTATCTTCTCGGTGCGCATTCCGCTTTTTCCGCTGGCGGGGCGGATGGACTCGATGCTGATGACGACGTTCGAGTCCATCACCAATTTTTATTTTATTGATTCCATCCTGACGGGGAATTGGCCCGCGCTGAAATCGATGCTGCTGCACCTGGTGCTGCCGTCGTTTACGCTGGGGCTGATTCTGACCGGGCCTTTCCTGCGTCTGACCCGGGTAAATATGCTCGAGATGCTGCAGTCGGATTTCATCACCGCCGGTCGGGCGCGCGGCCTGCCCGAGAAGCGCCTGGTCTATCAGCACGCGCTACGCAACACCTTTATTCCGATTCTGACGCTGCTGGGCTTGCAGTTTGCGCTGCTCCTGGCGGGGGCGGTGCTCACCGAGACAACCTTCTCGTGGCCGGGACTGGGCCGCTATCTGGTCAAGCGCATCGAGCTGCGGGATTACAACGCGGTGCAGTCCGTCATCGCCGTTTTTGCGCTCTTCGTCGGTATGATCAGCGTCTTGGTTGACATTTTATACGCCTTCATCGATCCGCGCATCCGTTATTAGGTGCGGCTTCAAGGAAAGGTACAGGAGATAGTATGCAAGAGAAAATTGCGCACGAGGACGTTGTGCAGGAGGAGACGCTCGAAGGATCCAGAGCTGGAGAACCTGGCGTTCAGGGCGCGGACGAGGTCCTTCCCGAATGGCAGTTGGAGCTGGATCGCGTCGGGTTCGTGCGGCGCCTTTTCCTGGCGCGCAAATGGCACGGGGGTGACTGGTGGTTTGTTGCCATCAGTGCGGTGCTGCTGCTCTTCATTATTACTGTGGGTGTGGTTCCGCAGTGGTTTGCCCCCTACGATCCCCGTGAGGAGGTCGGGCCGTCGCTGTTAGCGCCGGGCCAGCCGCCGTCGGAGTATGTGTTGGTCGCCCCACAGGATGCCAACGTCACGGGACTTCGTGAGGTCGCGGGTCGCGATAACTCCATCGGCTATGTGGTGGGCTCGCCGGCTTCCCAGGCGTTGCGGGAGGCGTTGACCGAGATCACGGACGCCGACCAGGCGAAGGGAATGGACGTGCGGTACCAGCCGCGCCCCAAGCGCTATCAGGAGCTCGACGAGGCCCTGGTCGGATTGGCCGAGGGCGAGGTCGATTCAGTCGTCGCGGCGCCCGGGGAACTTGAGGGCGTGCTCGAGACCTACCCCTCGCTGGAGATCGCCCACTCGCTGCGGGATGCTGCGGAGCGTGGCTTTGTGCTGGGCACCAACCAACTGGGACAGGATATCCTCAGCCGCATCATCTGGGGAACTCGGATCGCCCTTATTGTGGGGCTCGCCTCGGCAGTCGTTGCCCTGGTGATCGGCGTCCCGCTGGGTCTGGTGAGCGGCTTTGTGGGCGGCACGCTGGACCGGCTGCTGACGCTGTTGATGGACAGCCTCTATTCGTTCCCCGGCCTGATCCTGGCGATCGCGATTGCGGCGGTGCTGGGGGCGGGGATCGGTAACATCATCGTCGCCATCGCCGTGCTCTACGTGCCGACGTACTTCCGCATCGTGCGGGGGCAGACGCTGGCGGTGAAGGAGGATCTCTACGTGGAGGCCGCCCGGAGCCTGGGGGCCACGTCGCTGATGATTATGCGGGACTATATCTTCCCCAACGTCATTCCGTCGGTGGTGACGATCTTCTCCGTCAACGTGGCGGACGCGATCCTCACCGAGGCCGGTCTGAGTTTCCTGGGACTGGGTCTGCCGCCCGATACCCCCGACTGGGGCATCGACCTGGCGCGGGGTCAGGACTATCTACGCAGGGCGTGGTGGTTGATCACCTTCCCCGGTATGATGGTCACGATGGTGACGCTCTCCTTCAGTATGTTGGGCGAAAGCCTCTCCGAGATTCTCAATCCGCGTTTGGCGAAGATGTAGGGCACGGATCATGGACGGAATGAGGAACAGCGATATGAGTAACCAATCAGTGAATGGCAAAGACGTCCTCGCGGAGGTTCGTGACCTTTCGGTGACGTATCACACGCGGATGGGGTCCTTGAGCGCCGTCGACAACGTCTCGTTCGATATCTACAAGGGCGAGATTTTGGGCCTGGTCGGCGAGAGTGGCTGTGGCAAGAGCACCATGGGCAAGGCCCTGATGCGGCTGATCCCCCCACCGGGTGAGATCAGCAGCGGGCAGATTGTCTTTGACGGTGAGGATATTATGACGTACGACCAGGAGCAGATGCGCGACTTCCGAGGACGGCGGGTCAGTATGATCTTCCAGGATCCCATGACCTCATTGAACCCGGTACAGCGGGTGGACGAGCACCTCGTGGAGGCGATCCAGGTGCACGAACCCAAGACGCCCGTCGAGCGCGCCCTGGGTCGCGCGAGGACGCTGATCGAGAAGCTGGGGATTCAGCAGAAGCGTTTGGAGGACTACCCGCACCAGCTCTCAGGGGGGATGCGCCAGCGTGTGATGATCGGCCTGGGGCTGGTCCTCAACGCGGACCTGATCGTGGCCGATGAGGCGACGACGTCCCTTGACGTGATCGTGGAGGCGAAACTTCTGGACGAGTTCAAGGCACTTCGCGATGAGTTCAACCTGACCGTGCTGTTGATCACGCACAACATCGCGGTGGTGGCTCAGCTTGCGGACCGCGTGGCCGTGATGTACGCCGGGCGGATGGCGGAGATTGGGCCGGTGACGGAGATCTTTGACAACCCCCGCCATCCCTACACGGATGGTCTGCTCCGGTCGGTGCCCAACATCCGGTTGGATGAGCGGGAGGAGCTTTACAAGATGGGGGGCGAACCGCCGAATCTCTCCCAGCCCCCGTCCGGATGCCGGTTCCACCCGCGCTGCCCCAAGGCGATGCCGGTCTGTGCGCGGCGCGAACCGAAGCTGCAGTCGATTGATGACGGCCATCTGGTGCACTGCTGGCTTTACCAGGAGCACCCCGAGAAGGAGGCTGTGTAAGGATGACGACGATGACACAGACAGAGATGCAGACACAGGATAACCTCGTCGAGGTACGCAACCTCAAAAAATGGTTCCCCGTCGGGGGGGGGCTGCTGAATCGCGTTTTTGGCGAGCAGAAGCAGTTCGTCTATGCGGTGGATGGGATCGATTTCAAGATCCGGCGGGGTGAGGTCTTCGGCCTGGCCGGCGAAAGCGGCAGTGGGAAGACGACCGCCGGGCGTGTGGCTCTGGGGCTGACGCCGGCGACTGCTGGCGATGTGGTCTTTGACGGGATGGATCTGATGGCGATGGGCAAGGAGGAGATGCGGAAGCTCCGCAGTCGGATGCAGGTGATTTTCCAGGATCCGATGGCCTCCCTCAATCCCCGGATGTCCCTGGGGACGTCCATCGGCTACGGGCTGCGCATCCATGCGCCCGAGTTGGACGCCGACGGGCGGCGCGATCTCACTACTTCAATCATGGAGGAGGTCGGACTGACGCCGGCCAATTACTTCTACAACCGGTTCCCACATCAGATCAGCGGCGGGCAGCGGCAGCGCGCCGTTATCGCCCGGGCCCTGGTCACGCGGCCGGATCTGGTGCTGGCCGACGAGCCGATCGCGATGGCCGACGTCAGCGTGCGGGCCCTGCTCCTGGACCTGATGAACCATCTCAAGGACGAGTTCAACCTCACCTACCTCTTCATCACCCACGATCTGGCCACGGCGAAGTACATCTGCGACCGGATCGGCATTATGTACCTGGGCAAGCTGGTCGAGGTGGCGGAGCTGCGGGAGCTCTACTCGCATCCGATGCATCCCTATACTGAGGCGCTGCTTGCTGCGGTGCCGGTGCCCGACCCGCACGAACGCCGAGAGGAGGCGATGCCGGAGGGCGAGATCCCGAACCCCATCGACCCGCCGAGCGGCTGCCGGTTCCACCCGCGCTGCCCGCTGGCGAAGGACGTCTGCACGCAGCAGGATCCGGAGATGCGCGAGCTGCGCCCCGGTCACCGCGTCGCCTGCCACTTCGCGTTGGCATAATGAAGGCGCCGTATTAGTCCCCGGCACTCGCTGTGCTTTGCGAGTGCCGGGGACTGATGCGTGTAGCGAGTGCCGGGGACCTGGGTTTGCTCAGTACTTCTTCAGCACCAGTTGAGCTTTGTCCAGATCACGTTGGGCGCGCGTTGGGATGTCGGTCAAGCCTGATATCAGGAGGAGGGAGGCGCGGCGGCCCGGAAATTCAGCAGCATGCCATAGCGACTCTGGAGTGTGAAAAGCGCGGTATCCTCCGTGAGCGCGAGGATGCGGTCGACCCCGACGTGCATCGGGAAGACCGAGAGGCATCCACCCGCTTTGAGGACGCGGTGGAGCGATCTCAGCAGGGCCGGTTTGTCCTCAATGACCTGCAGCACGTCGTAGAGGAGCGCCACGTCGACCGGCTCAGCGAGCCAGTCCAGGGGATGGGTTGTGTCCTCAATCAGCACGGTCTCAATGGTGTCGAGAGAGGACGGTGCCGCCTTGCGCCGCAGCTGTCGCAGGGCCTGGGCATTGACGTCGGCGGCGTAGATTTTGCCTCGCGACCCGACCCTTTCTGCCGCTGGGAGGGTGAAGACGCCGCGATTGCAGCCGTAGTCCAGCACGGTGACCCCCTCTGTGACCCCCGCAGCTTGAAGGACGGTGTCGGGATGGTGGTGCATCCAACGTTTAAAGGCGTGTTCGTGCTCCGGCAGTGTCTCTCCCGCGATCTTCATAGGCGTTGGCATAGGTCCTCTTCTCTGTCTCATACGGTCGCATCTGTCAGGAAAACTTCGGTGCCGCAGTGGTCGCAGCGGATGACGCCCTTGCCTGCCAGGCCCATCGCGCCCCCGCAGTTGGGGCACGTCCCGCCGGCGCGCAGGCTCCGCGCCTCTCGGGAGTAGACCAGCCCCGCGTCCCAGTTGAGGTAGCCCGTGAACTTGCCCGCTTGGACCAGGTCGTAGATCCACGCGCGGATCAGTCCCTGCGGCACGTCCAGCTCGTGCGCTAGCTCATCGAGGGAGACCGCACCCTGCGAGTTGATCATCCCCAGCAGGCGACGCTGCTGCGTCTCAAGCGCGGACGCCGTCAAGAAGATCTGATGCTGAGGATGGCGTGCACCGGTGATCTGTCCCGCGTCTAGCATCTGTTGGAGCAGGTCGTCCACCGCGTCCGGGGAGGTATGCATCCGGTCGGCCATGGTCTCGTAACGGATCTGTCCGCTGTGATCGTCCAGGGCCTTGACGATCTGGGCAGACCGCTGGGTTCGTCGGATCTCCCGGATTGCTCCGGGAAGGCGTACGATCGCATAAATCGGCAGGATCGCGCTGATGAGGATAAAAGGGCCGAAACAGAGCAGGCCGATCCCGAGCCCGCCCAGGAAGGGAGCGTTCATCTCCGGATCCAGGGATAACGCGGTGCCCGCAATGAGGGTCGCCATCAGGAGAAAGAGCGTTCCCGAGAGGCCGATCACCGCCTTGGCCGGGATGCTGCGCTCGATGAGCGTCGCGATTTCGGTGAGCAGCACCGCCGCCGGGAGGACGAGGAAGCCGAAGACGAATCCGAAGTTCTCAAACCGTTCGGTGCCCTCGTAGGCGCCGTATCCGTAGGCGACGGCGACGAACAGACCGATGACGATGAGGCCCCACGCGAAGAGATAGAGAATCAGCGGGCCGGGACTCGGGAGATAGGGCACGACTTTCTTGTAGAGTGTCTTGAGCATACGCACCTCGCGCTGGGTTAGGTATGATTCGATTATAGTCAGATTTGGACAGGATGCAACGTTCCGCGCTCACCGCCGCTCTCTTGACAGGAGCGCGCGCGCCCCTACTATAGGAGGGTATCGACGCTTCGATGGTGCCGTGAGATCGTGAGGACGTCACGCGCCTTGTGGCGATGTGGGGTAAGGGAACATTGACGGGAGGGGGATCCTATGGATAACAAGGCTTCAGCGCAATCTGAAAACCGGTGGCAGTCTCTGGTAACGGCGGCGTTGGCGGCCGCGGATGAGGATCTGACTGTGCGTTTTGTGCAGCTTGCGACGGTGGATCCTGAGGGTATCCCGTTCAACCGCACGGTGGTGGTACGCGCCTTTCATCCTGAGACCGGCGAGCTGGAGATCGTGACCGACGTGCGCAGTCAAAAAGTAGCGCACCTGCGCGCCAATCCGCGTGTAGCGCTTTGTTGGTACCTGACCGCGACCCGCGAGCAGTTCCGCTTTCGGGGGACGGCAGCGCTCGTGGACGTAGCGGCGCAGGGCGACGCGCAAGCACGACGGCAGTCGGCCTGGGCATCGCTCTCCGCACGGACCCGCCGGCAGTTCGTCTGGCCTGCGCCGGGCACGCCCAAGAGCGCGGAACCCTGCGACCCCCCGCCCGTACCGGACGACCGCCCGCCAGAGACGTTTGTGCTTGTGCGCGTCCATCCCGATTTTGTGGATCACCTTGTCCTCACCTCGACCCCTCACCGACGGACCTTCTACCGGCTGAACGCTCGCGGACGTTGGGAAAGGCGCCCTGTGAATCCCTGACGTTATGCACCACGGATCCGATTCTCAGGGTCGCTTGCCAACAGCCTAACCACGCGCCTCGACTTCCCAAGGGGGTATCCGATGCTGCACGTAAAGCGAAGTCTCGCACTACTTCTGGCTGTGCTTGGCAGTCTACTGCTCACCGGCACTGCACTCGCGTTACTCGGTGATCTGGACGTCAGCAGCGTGGTGGACGCCGACGACATGGGCATCATCGCCTCGGCCTACGGCAGCACCAACTGGGGGGCAGAGCCCTCTCCCCGTTGGGACTGGCGCGCCGATCTCAACCACGACGACAACGTCGATCTGGAGGATCTGGTGCTTGCCGGGCGCAACTACGGGGATGACTTCAATTTCCACTGGCGCCGGCGCATCTCCAACGGACGGGAGGGAGATCCCGAACGCGATGATCCCGACGCACAGCAAATGGTCATCGACAGTCAGAGCCGCCGGCACATCATCTGGTGCGATACCACCACGAATTTCCAGGGCGGATATCTGTACTACACGCAGCTTGATGCTGCTGGCAACCCGCTGGTTGAGGATCGCTTTGTGGGATATATCGCCGCTTTTCCTTCGATGGATCTCGCCCTGGGTCCGCACAATCAGGTCCATATTGCCTGGAGAGGAAATCTCGGTAGTTACGACCAAGATATTGTCTACGCGCGATTAACGCCCGAGGGAGAATTTGCATTACCGCCCCAACCGGTGCTCGGGGGCTACTACCATCCCGTCATCGCCGTGGACGCCACCAACCACGCTCACCTCGTCGTCGCCGATAGCATCTACACCCCAAACCGATCCTACTTCATTCTGGATGAGCGGGGCAACCCTTTGTTGGATGGAGTACGGTTGAACACCCGGATCCCCAGCGGAGGTGTTGATGACGTGCAGCGTCTGGTCATCGACGGGGCAGGCACGCGCCACTTCCTCTGGCATGCACCCGATGATGGCGAAGGCATCCTCGTCTATACGCGCATTCTCTCCAACTCGGTGATAGCGGTCAATCAGCTCACGGTGACCCACCTTACCGAGGATTGGGATCGTGGTACGGATGACTATCCCCAATTGCTGGTGGATGCGCAAGGCGCGGCGCACGTGCTCTGGCGGGCGGACGGCGATCAAGGTACCCACGTGCTCTTCTGGCGCCGCATTAACGCTGACGGCACACGCGCCGCGGAGCGACAGATCCCGTTGGTGGACTATACGGACGTCGTGAATGGCGCCAAGGCAGCCATTGACGCCCAGGACCAACTGCACGTGCTGTTGGATAGAGCCAGATACCGGACGTCAAGCTATGATCTGGTGTACGGGCGCTTGGATCGGGACGGAAACCTACTGCGCCCATTTCACACCCTGTACGCGGACGGCGACGACCCCCGCCAGGCACGTATCACGATCGATCGGGATGGGGAGGCTGTGGTCACCTTCGTTGAGGGTGGCGAGCCGCTGTACCTGGTCAGCAGCGTGCCGGATGCTGCGGCCAACGACGTGAGCCGCGCCGACCTGGTGGTGGACGCGGCGCATGCCACTCTCACGCCCAACATTGCCCGGGTCGGTGAGCGGGCGGCATTCACTGTCACCATCTGGAACGCCGGATGGGTCACGGCGACGGACGTGACCGTCGCCTTTACCGATACCACGGGGCTGGCGGATATCGATCCGGCGGCGATTGCGACCCTGCCCGCGATGAGCCACACGGTGATTGTGCGCACGTTCGACGTCCCGACGGTGGAGGCCACCTCGTTGGTCACGGTGGGTATTGCCACAGGGAGCGTGACCTCGGAGAACACGTGGGCCAATAACATAACCCAGGTGCCGATGGGCGTCATCCCACCGCCGCGCCACGTCGATTTCCAGGTGGTGGTGGAGGATGAGACCTATGTACCGGGCGAATGGTCGCGCGCGGATCCGGTCTACGGGAGCGATCTGCGCCTGGCGTCGACCGACGTGAGCCATCAGCGGATCGTCACCTCAGCAGGACACGTTGAGCGGTTTCTCGACGTACCGCTGGATATGCAGGCCGATGCACCTCACACAACGGTCTACACGTTGACCATGAGCAAGCCGGGGTATGCTACCGTGCGCCAGGTGATCACGGCGGCGCGCAACCCATCGGACATCTACCGGACGGTGCTCACGCCCACCTCGCCAATCTACCTCTACACCAACCGGTGGGGTGCCATCAAGGGCTCGGTTCTCTCTGGCACCACGCCGCTGACAGACGTGCAGGTGACGCTGACCAGCGGCGAGCGGGTGACGACGACGGAGACGGGGGCTGGGGGCATCTTTACCTTCACGCAGGTGCCCAGCGGTACCTATGAGGTGGAGACGTTGCGGGTTGGTCACGATCCGACCACGGGGACGGTCCAGGTGCGCACGGTGCAGATTGCACAGCCGGAGATCGTGATGCCGCCCACCACGCGGGGGCTCGTGCGCGGGACGGTAAGTAACGACCTGGGTCATCCCTACCGGGGCGCCACAGTGAAGCTCCTGGGAGATGGCGGGCAGATTGATGCTGCGACGACCGACGCGGATGGCCGCTACGAACTGGCGGTGGATGACGTGGGTGCTTACGGCAGCTTCACCCTTGAAGCCTACGAGACTTACGCGCAGGATTACGGGCCGCAGAGTGTGGCGTTGGTGGCCGGGCTGCCGACGGCGCACGACTTCACGCTGCCCTGGGATGCGGTGCAGGGAAAGGTGACCACACGGAGGCGGATTGTCTCGTGGACCTTCAAGCAGACGTGGATGAAGGTGACCCTCGATGATTCCCCCATCGGCAGCCTTGTGACGTGGGCGTTGGACAAGGTGAATAAGATCCCTTCGTTCGAGATCAAGGGGTCGTGGTGCGAGTACTACGCTGACCTCGAACTGGCCTACACCGAGGCCGACGGGAAAAAGTGGCCGGACGAGCTCGTCCTCGGTTTGAAAAACGGTCGGTATACGTACGGGCAAGAGGCCTCGGTGGACGAGACCGGGGGGCCTTTCGTCTTCGATGCCGCCGACGTCCACCAGTATGCGGGTGCTCGCACAGCGGAGCGGGTGGACCGGATTGAGCTGGTCGAACGGGACAGCGCCGGGACGGTCGTGGCGTCCACGGTGATCGACGATCAAGCGCGCTACTCCGGCAGCGCGGAGGGCGCGGACAACGCCTGGACCTTCGATGTCAGTGGCGTCGGGGAGGTTGCGGACTGGAGCAGCGCCGAGGTGCGCATCTACCTGCGTGTGGGCCGCTATGACGAATCGCCGGATCCCTGGGACGATCACTGGGAGCCCTGGCACCCGATGGTGGTCGCTGAGTCGTTTGGCGGTGCCGGGTCGGCGGCGGGCGCCGACCTGCAGGTCATCGTCTGGGATCTCTCCACAAACGACGTGGCGGTCGAGCCGGCGATGGTTGATTATCCCACTGAATTTACGTTGTCGGCAGCGCGCGAAGGCGCCGGCGCTGGACGTGCGGCTTTGAGGCCGGCATCGACCCCGCAGCCCGCGGCAGCGCTGATCAACAACCACGAGGTCTCGGTGACCCTGCCCGCCGGCGGGCAGGCCCAGGTTGGGGTGCCTTACACCGTGACGCTGCGCCTGGGGCGTGCCGGGGACCGCCCCATCAACGGGGTGGCGTTTAACCTGGCGTACAACTACGACCCCTCGGCGCTCGATCGATTTTTCCTGCTCGACGTCAACGGCGCGCCCGACCTGGCGGGGCCCTATGGTACGTATAAGGTACACAATCCTTTGGCCAGCTTCAACCGCATCAGTGAGATCACCGACACGGCTGTGGTACGCTTGGGCGGCGACCGAGGGCTGAAGCGCGGCGATATGGTCCGTATCACCTTTTTACCGCTGACGTCAGATGAGGACGCGTCCTACGACAACTCGTTATACCTCAAGGGTGTGAGAGTGGCTGACACCGAAGGGCGGCAGTTCAGCCCAGACTACAGGAAGATTACCTACGTGCCTATCGAGGCAAGCGAGGCGGAGGCTGCGCTCGTCGATCCCGACATCGGCGGCGGGTTGGCCTCGACCGTGGGCCTGACCACGTCGGTACGGGTGCCGCCGGACGTCCTGACGGAGACCGTGGCTCTGGTCTACGGGCCGCTGGACGATCCCGGGTCTCCGTTGCCCGCCACGCTGCGCTTCGCGGGGCGCGCCTTCCGGCTTGACGCCTATCAGGCCGGGTCGGCGGTGCCCACGCCGCTTACCGTCAGCCCACCACTGACCGTGACGGTCTCCTACAGCCCGACGGCGACCGCCGACCTCGATCCGGCGCGTTTCGTGCTCTGGACGTGGAATGCGGCACATGCGCGGTGGGAGGATGCGAGCTGCGGACCGGTGCATGTGGATCTCGAGGCTCACGCGATATCGGTTCCGGTCTGCCACCTGAGCGAGTTTGCACTCGTCGAGAGGGTGCATACACTTTACCTGCCGCTCGTCTTGCGGTGAATCGCCCGAGGCTCAAGTGACCCAACGGGCGCCGTTTGTGAACGTCTGACCCCTTCATCATCTTAGGAAGAGGTACGTTTATCCCGTGACGCGCACGACCCTGATGACCAAGTTTCTGCTCCCCCACCGGCGGGAGGATCTGCTCACCCGCCGGCGGCTGCTCGACCGGCTCTACGACGTGATCGAATACAAGGTCGTGATGATCTCCGCGCCGGCGGGGTACGGCAAGACGACCCTGCTCGTCGACTTCGCCGCCGACCTGGAGCATCCGGTCTGCTGGTATGCGCTCGACGCCGGGGACTGCGATCCCCACGTCTTTCTGGAACACCTGGTGCTCAGTCTCCAGCGCCGGTTCCCGCAGTTCGGCGCGCGGACCCTCCGGGCGCTCGATGCGGCCTCGGGCCGGGCGGCGCCGGCCCACCGGTCCCTGACCGTCTCCAGCATCGGTTGGGTTCAGCGGCGGGCCGTTGGACCGGGTGATCACGCTGTTGATGGACAGCCTGTACTCGTTCCCTGGATTGATCCTGGCGATTGCGATCGCGGCGGTGCTCGGCCCCGGCATCATGAATATCATTGTGGCCATCGCCGTGTTGTACGTACCGACCTACTTTCGCATCGTGCGCGGCCAGACCCTGACGGTCAAGGAACAACTGTATGTCCAGGCCGCCCATAGCCTGGGGGCCAACCGGTGGACCGTGCTGCGCCACTACATTTTCCCCAATGTGATCCCGTCCATTGTGGTCATATTTTCTGTGAACGTGGCGGATGCGATCTTGACCGAGGCGGGCTTGAGCTTTATCGGGCTGGGGTTGCCGCCCGATACG
>DAOTTS010000086.1:0-12576 GCA_034437735.1 Anaerolineae bacterium | reverse complement strand
GGGTGCAAGACCGGCACGGTCCCTCACCTTGACTTCCCCAAGGCCCGGCGTTTCCTGCTGGACCTGCTCTGTGAGTGCGAGGTGGGAGCATGGTTGAGTGTCCCGTCGTTGGTGGCGTATCTCAAGGCGAATCATCGTTACTTCCTGATACCCAAGGAGCCGCCGGCGTACCGGCTCGGCTGGAAGGAGACGTCCCGGACCCGCTACGGCAATTTTCACGAGCGTGAGAGCTGGTACGGGCGGGGCGAGCCCATCCCCGACGACGCGCCGGATGGGTTCGAGCGGGTGGAGGGACGGTACGTGGAGCGATTTCTGGAGAGCGCGCCGCTTACCCTGGGGTATCTGGACGTAGCGTATAAGGATGAGAATCCCCCGGGCAATCTCTACCCCTCTCGCGGTTTTATCCGGGCGTTCCGGGTCAACCGGCGCCTGGCCCTGGCCCATCGCAATGAGATTCCCGAGCCCAAGGTAACGGTGCAGCCCAACTTCGAGATCTACGTGGAGTCGGCTTTCTATCCGGCGTCCGTCCTGGACGGGCTGGCCCCTTTGACGGAGACCCATTCGGAGGACGTGCTGACGGTGCTGAAGCTGGATCGGGACAAGGTGCTGGACGTGGTGGCCCAGGAGGAGCTTGACGTGGTCGCGCTCCTTCAGGAGATGAGCGACCGTCCCCTGCCGAACAACGTGGTGCGGGAACTTCAGGAGTGGAACACGCGCGCGGACCAATTCACCCTCTATCGCGGGTTTGCGCTGCTGGAGGGGGAGGCGGAGGTCCTGGCTTCGGACCCGGTCGTGGATAAGGCGACGGTCAAGCGGATATCGCCCGGCGTCCATCTTCTGAGCTCAGCGGACGCGGTCTTTGACCATCTGGAGGCCGAGGCGTGGGCCCCCCTCCGGATCCACCACGCGCCCTCTGAATTGACGCCGCTGCCGGAGGGGAGCCACACCCGCTTTGCCAAGGCGCTGCCCGAGGACGAACGCGAGCCGGCACCGAATCCGTCGGTCTCCCTCACGCGCTCCACGAGCATCATGTTCCACAGCACCAACGCACGGTTCCTGGAGGCTTTCCAGGAGGCGCTGCTGGACGCCAAGTGCCCGGTCCGGATTGACGGGAGTGGGAAGATGCTGGTGGTGCCCGGCCAGTACCGCGAGCGGGTCGACACCGCGCTCGATGCGCTGCGGGATGCGTACGACATTCACATTCAGGATAAGGACGCCGGATAATGCGGGTCGGATGGGCTCCGGTGTTATCCAGTGAGGGTCTCAACGGTGCTTGGCGGCCTGTCCTTGGGCCCGGTGCAACGTACTTGAACCTTGAGGGTTGTGCACGGGAGTGCGTCGCACCTTGGGGTTCAGCCCATTCGTGTATTCGTGTCCGATTCGTGGTCGGCCCGCCATCGTCCGCCGTCCATTGTCTCTACAAGGCCGGCCCCCTTCCCCGACCTTCGACCCGGGACCTTTGACCGACAACCTTCTGCCCTGTCATCCTAACGTGCCAACTATTGCCGACCCAAGGAGCGTATCCCAATGTCCAATCCAGAGACCCATACCGTCGACCTCAACCAGGCCAAAACATTCCTCGCGGCGCACCTGGGCGCCCCGCCGGACGACGTGACCCTGATCGGCGCCGGGGCGTGGTCGCGGTGCTTTGCCTTTCGCCAGGGGGCGGACGAGCAGGTGATCCGCTTCGGGCGCTACGTCGCGGACTTCCGGAAGGATCAGCGCGCGCACGCCTTCGCCGGGCCGGACTTGCCGGTCCCCGAGGTGATAGAGATTGGGCCGGCGTTCGACGGCTACTACGCCATCAGTACGCGCGTGCGCGGTATCCCCCTGGAGACCGTGAGCGTGGCCCAGTGGCAGGCTGTGATGCCCTCGGTCGTGGCGGCCCTGGAGGCCATGCGGCAGGCGGATCTATTGGCGACGTCGGGATTCGGCGGCTGGGACGCGGCGGGGACCGCGCCCTGTGACAGTTGGGCGGACTTTCTATTGGCCGTCGGTGAGGATGCGGGCGATGCGCGGACGGGTGGGTGGCACGACCGGCTGGCGGCTTTCCCGGAGGGAGCGGCGGCGTTCGCGTGGGGGTTGGACCGGCTCCGGGCGGTCGCGCCGGATACGGTACCCCGGGCGCTGGTGCACGGCGATCTCCTCAACCGCAACGTGTTGGTCCGTGACGGACGTCTGACCGGCGTCTTCGACTGGGGCTGCTCGCTCTACGGCGATCCGCTGTACGACCTGGCCTGGTTCGAGTTCTGGGAGCCCTGGCATCCCGGCGTGGACGTCCGCGCCCTGCGGGCGGCCCTGATGCGCCGCTGGCGCGCCTCGGGTGACGTCCCGGCGGCCCTGGAGGCGCGGCTGCAGGCGTGCTATCTCCGGATCGGGCTCGATCACCTGTTGTACCACGCGCACCTCGGGGACGGCGACCGGGTGTCCACCACGGCCGCCCGCATGCGCGCGCTCGATCGGCCGGGCTAGACTGCCGCGACCTGTCATCGTCCATCGTCAACTGTCGGTCGTCCGCTTGACAACCGTCCTGCGGCTTTGCGTATTCTCGGAGTCCGTGCTATCCTACGCGTAGAGAGTTCCCCGTCATCATCAGGCCGCGAAGGGGCCAGGGAAGGCGAGACCACCATGCCGGGCGATCAAAGAACCAGAGCCGAGTTGGTTGAGGAGGTGCGGACCCTGCGCCGGCGCGTGGCTGACCTGGAGGCTCGGGCACGTGCCGGAGAGGCGCGATCCTCCGAACGCGCGCCGGATCGAGCGATCCCGGAGGACGAGGCCGGCCGCCCCGACCTGGCCGAGATCATTGACGTCGAAGCCCTCCAGTCGTTGATGGATGACTTCTTCGACCTGACGGGGATCGGCGCCGCCATCGTGGATCGCAAGGGCGAGGTGCTGGTCGCCACGGGATGGCAGGACATCTGCACCCAGTTTCACCGCGTCCATCCCGAGACCCGGGTGCATTGCCTGGAGAGCGACACGATCCTCTCCTCGGATATCGCGGCGGGCGAGGTCAAGCTCTACAAATGTAAGAATAACCTCTGGGATATGGCCACCCCCATCACCGTGGGCAGTGCGCGGATCGGCACCCTCTTTCTGGGCCAGTTCTTCTTCGACGATGAGACTGTCGACCGGGAGGTTTTCAGGCAGCAGGCGCAGCGGTACGGCTTCGACGAGGACGCCTACATGGCTGCGTTGGATCGCGTGCCCCGGTGGCCTCGGGAGACCGTGGAGACCGTCTTCCGTTTCTACGCCCGGCTGGCGACCATGATCTCGCAGCTAAGCCACAGCAATCTGGAGATGGCCCGGGCGCTGGTCGAGCGGGATCGCCTGCTGGCGGCGCGCCGCCGCGCAGAGGAGGCGCGCCGCAGAAGCGAGGCGTTCCTGCGCCAGGTGATCGATGCCTCGCCCAACTGCGTCTTCGTGAAGAACTGGGAGGGTGAATACATCCTGGGCAACCAGGCCGTCGTCGACCTCTACGAGACCACCCCGGCGGCGATGGTCGGCAAGACGGCTCGGGAGCTGTTGGGGCCCGATACGCTCGCCCCAGAGGAGGCGGATCGCCTGCTGGCCGGCGATCGGGCCGTGATCCGTTCGGGAGAGCCGGCGCGGATCCCTGAGGAGCGCGTCACGCTGCCGGACGGCTCGACCCGCTATTTCCAGACGGTGAAGGTGCGGCTCGACACCGAATGGGCACCGGACTGCATGCTGGGGGTGGCGGTCGACATCACCGAGCGCAAGCGGATGGAACGGGAACTGCGCCGGCAGGAGCGCCTGGCTGCCGTGGGGCAGCTCGCGGCCGGCATCGCCCACGACTTCCGCAACGTGCTCGCGACCATCATCCTCTATGCCCAGATGGATATCAAGAAGCCTGGGCTGCCGGCCGGCGTGGCGGAAAACCTCCACGTCATCGTGTCGGAGTCCAAGAAGGCCTCCGACTTGGTGCAGCAGATCCTCGATTTCAGCAGCCGGGCGATGATCGACCGCAGCGCGGTCGACCTCTGGCGGTTCACGGAGCGTGTCCTTGAGGTCCTGGGGCGCACAATCCCGGAGACGATTCGGATCTGGTTGGAGGTCGAGACCGAGGCGGACGCGCGCGCATTCACGGTCTGGGCGGACCGGGGCCGCCTCCAGCAGGTGCTGACCAACCTCGCCCTGAACGCACGCGACGCGATGCCGGGCGGGGGGGCGTTGCGGTTTGCCCTCTCTCACCTGGATCTCGGTGTGGACGAGACCCCGCCGGTAGCCGGGATGGCACCGGGCCCCTGGGTCTGCCTGGTGGTCTCGGACAGTGGGACCGGCATGACGGAGGCCGTGCAGGCCCATCTCTTCGAGCCCTTTTTCACCACCAAGGACGTGGATGAGGGCACCGGCTTGGGACTGGCGCAGGTGTACGGTATCGTCCGCCAGCACGAAGGCGTCATCGACGTGGAGAGTGCCCCGGGGCAGGGGACCACCTTCACGATCTATCTGCCGGCGTATGCGCCGGCAGCGTATGCGCCGGCAGCGTATGCGCCGCTGGCGTGTGAGGGCGAGCCGGATGACGAAGCGGACGCCGAGGCCGGTGGGCCCTCAGGTCCGGATCGCCCGCACGGGCATGGGGAGACGATCCTGGTGGTGGAAGACAACGAGAGTCTGCGGACCGCCGCGCAGGGCATCCTGGAGTCCCTGGGCTACCGGGTGCTGACGGCGGTCAACGGGCGTCAAGCGCTGGCACTCTGCCAGTCGCCCCGCTGGTCCAAGGCTGGCCTGGCGATCGATCTTGTCATCACCGACGTGGTCATGCCCGATATGGGTGGGGATGCGTTGGTGCGCGCGCTGCTGGGGCGGCACGACTCCCCGTGCGCGCATCCCAAGGTGAAGGTGTTGGGCATCACGGGCTACGCGGTGGAGGATGTCACCGAGGATCTGCGGGCGATGGGCTTTCTCGACGTGATCCGCAAGCCCTTTGATGCTCAGACGCTGGCCCAAGCCGTGCGCCGCGCCCTGGATTGAGATCCGGCGGTCGATTCCCCCCGCTGCCGGTTGACGAGCGCGCTTCCCTGATGAGTTGTGGCTTGGTTTTTGGAACCCGGTGCCATGCACTTGAACCTTGAAGGGCTTCGTAAGCGTTTGCGTTCTTCAAGGTTGCGGAGATGATTGATGGCTGTGCACGGGAGTGCTTCGCACCTCGTCATCATTGTCCCTCACCCATTCGTGTATTCGTTTCCCATTCGTGGTCGGCTCCCCCCTCGGCGTTGTACGAAACGTCGGGGTAGTGGTACAATCAGGTCATCAAGTGAGCGGCTGGCGAAGACCCTATAACCCTTGCAGGAGGCGACGACTGTGTTGGACATCGCAGCGATGATGACCGAGGAATACCAGGAATTGTTGGAGAAGTGTGTGCACTGCGGGCTCTGCCTGGAGGCGTGCCCGACGTACGCGGTGTTTGGGACGGAGATGGACGCGCCGCGCGGGCGCATCGCCCTGATGCGGGCGGCGGTTAATGGCGAGATCACGCAGGAGCAGTTCTTACATACGTTTGGGGAGCACATCACGCTCTGCCTGGAGTGCCGGGCGTGTGAGTCGGCGTGCCCCTCGGGAGTGCAGTACGGCAAGCTGATCGAGGGCGCGCGGATCGCATTGGAGGATGTGCGGGAGCCCGGCTTGGTGGAGCGGGTCGTCAGTTGGTTCGGGATGCACCAACTGATGCCCCATGTGGGCCAGATGAAGCTGCTGGCCCGGCTGATGTGGCTCTACGAGGTGCTGGGGCTCCAGTGGCTCGTGCGCACGCTCAACGTGCTGCCCGACCCGCTGCGGTCCATGGAGGCGATCCTGCCGCCGATCCCGGCGACGTACGTCGATTACCGGGAGCCGGCCCCCGCGATCGGGGAGCAGCGCGGCACCATCGCGTTCTTCTACGGCTGCATCCAGGAGGCGTTCCTGGGATCCATCAACGCGGCGACGGTGCGCGTGCTCCAGCGCAACGGGTACGAGGTCCACTTCCCGCAGGCCCAGACCTGCTGTGGGGCGGCCCAGTGGCACACGGGCGACGAGGCGCTGGCCCGCGATCTGGCGAGGAAGAACATCGAGGCCTTCGAGTCCTACGGGATCGTGGTCAACAACGCGGGAGGGTGCGGCCTGACGCTGAAGGAGTACCCGGACCTGTTGGGCGACGACCCCGACTGGGCGGAGCGGGCCGAGGTCTTCGCCGGCAAGGTGAAGGACTTCAGCGAGTTCCTCTATCCCAACCTGTGCGAGACGCCGCCGGGTTGCCTTGGCATCCGGGCGACCTACTCGGACTCGTGCCACCTGCGGCACGGGCAGGGCGTCATCGACGAGCCCCGCGCGTTGCTGGAGATGATTCCTGGCGTCGAGCTGGTGGAGCAGGCCCATCCGGACCGGTGCTGCGGTAGCGCGGGCATTTACAACATCGTGCAGAGTGAGACGGCGAGCGCCGTGCTCGACGCCAAGATGGAGGATCTCGCCGCGACGGGCGCCGAGGTGATCGTGACCAGCAACACCGGGTGCCACATGCAGTTGGTGTCCGGCGTGCGGCGCGCGAACCTCAACGCCAAGGTGCTGCACGTCGCCGAGCTGCTCGACCTCTCCTACCGGGTCAGCGAGCGCAACGACGACCTGGAGAGCCGCCAGCGGGCCCTGACCGCCGTCAAGCGGCTGCACGAGCCGGTCAACCACCCGAAGCCGCTTTTCGGCACGCCCAAGCTGCCGGAGCACTGGCTGGCGTGGCAGGAGCGGCGGATGCGCCGCCGGGGCGAGACCGCGCTGGCGTCGCTGCGGGCGGAGCTGGCGCCCGGACAGGTCATCGACGATCCCGTCGAGCTGCTCACCTATCACGTCGACGGCGGGCTCGATCGCGGCGAGCCGGTGGGCGTGGTCTTTCCCTACACCACCGAGGACGTGCAGACCGTGGTGCGGTGGGCCCGGACGCACGACGTGCCGGTGATCGCGCGCGGCGCGGGCACCGGGTTGGCGGGCGGGGCCGTGGCCCTGCGTCACGGGCTGATCCTGGAGCTGTCGCATATGAAGCAGTTGGTGGATATGGACGTCGTCGGGCGGAGCGCGGTGGTGGAAGCGGGGATGGTCAACCTGACCCTGGACGAGGTCGCCCGGGGGCGGGGCTTCTACTTCCCGCCGGATCCGGCCAGCGGCCGCGCCTCGACGATCGGCGGGAACATCGGCGCGAACGCCGGCGGCCCGCACTGCTTCAAGTACGGCGTGACGACCAACTACGTGACCGGGCTGGAGACCGTGCTGGCCGACGGCGAGCGGGTCGAGTTGGGCGGGCGTGCCCTGGATTATCCCGAGCTTGATCTGGTCGGGCTGATGACCGGCAGCGAGGGGACCCTGGGCGTGGTCACCGAGGCCACCGTTCGGCTGGTCCGGAACCCGCCGGCGGTGAAGACGATGTTGGCGGCGTTCAGCTCGGTGGCGCAGGCCGGCGAGGCGGTCTCGGCAGTGATCGCAGCGGGGCTGGTGCCCGCGACGATGGAGATGATGGGCCACCGCATTATGCAGATCGTCGAGGAGTACAATCATCCGGGGCTGCCTTTGGAGGCGGGCGCGGCGCTGATCATCGACGTGGACGGCTACCCTGAGAGCGTCGACCCGCAGATGGCGGAGTTGGCGACGATCTTGGAAGCGAACGGCGCGATGGAGCTCCGGGTGGCCAAGTCGGAGGACGAGGCCGCGCAGATCTGGTACGCGCGGAAGAGCGCGGCCGGCGCGATGGCGCGGTTGGCCATCGACCACTACACGGTCGACGGCTCCGTGCCGCGCAGCAAGCTGGCCGAGACGCTCCGTGAGGTGATCGCGATCGGCGACGACCTGGATCTTGACGTTCTCTTCCTGCTCCACGCCGGCGACGGCAATCTGCACCCCATGATTCTGGTGCCGGATCCGGAGGACGAGGTCTTCCTGGAGCGGCTACACGAGGGCGGGCGGCGGATGGCGGAGGTCTTCGTCGCCAAGGGCGGCACGATCTCCGGCGAGCACGGCATCGGCATCGAGAAGCAGGCGTTTATGCCCCTGATGTACACGGAGGACGAGTTGGACGTGATGCGGGAGCTGAAGACGCTCTTCGATCCGGAGACGCTGCTCAATCCGGATAAGCTCTTCCCACCGAACGGGCGGGACGGGGACGCGACCGGTGGATCCGAGACCGGCTCGCCCCCGACGCTTGGGGATGAGGTGGCGCCCGGCTCGGTGGAGGAGGCCGTATCCGTGATGCGCGCGCTGCGTGCGGATGGCGCGATGGTGCGCGTTACCGGCGGCGGCACGCAGCTGTGGGGCGGGGATCCGGTCGACGTGGCGCTCTCTACCGGAGGTTTGACCGGGATCGAGACGTACGCCCGGGACGACCTCTTTGTGAAGGTGAGGGCCGGCACCCGGTTGGCCGACCTGCAGGCGGAGCTGACGGCGGACGGGATGGGCGTGCCGCTCGTCTCGCCTTGGCCTGAGGCGACCGTCGGCGGGATCGTGGCGACCCGGATGAACGCCCCGATGCGCATGCGGTACGGCGGCGTGCGCGACCTGGTGCAGGCGCTGACCGTGGTGATGCCGGATGGGCGCGTGGTGCGCGCTGGACGTCCGGTGATGAAGAACGTGGCGGGCTACGATCTGGTCAAGCTCTTCATCGGGTCGTGGGGGACGTTGGGGCTGATCACCGACGTGACCTTCAAGCTCAGCCCGACGCCGCGTGCCGTGCGGATGCTTGCGGTGCCGGTCGACACGATCGACGTGGCGTTGGGCTGGGGGCGCCGGCTGCTCCCTCAGGCCCTGGTGGCGTCGACGGTGATGGTGATGCGCGGCGGGCCGGCCGCGGGCCGGTTGGATGCGCCGCTGAGTCTCATCTACACGGCGGAAGGGCTGCCGGAGGACGTGGACGCGGAACTGCTCCAGGTCCAGTCGCTGCTGCAGATGCACGGCGCTCCGGGGTTCGCCGAGTTGGAGACGGCGGGCAGTGCGCTCTGGGCCGAGTGGGTCGGCGCGCCTCTTTCCGGAGCGGATGCGCACCTGATTCGGGTCGGGATGCCGGTCAAAGCGTTGGGTCCGGTGATGGACGCCCTCAGGGGGGCCGTAGATTCCGACTGGGAGACGCGGGAGATGGCCCTCGATCTGGCCAACGGGCACCTCTTCCTGCGGGACGGGGCCGACCTCGCCGCGATGCGGCAGGTGCTGGACGCGCACGACGGCTACGCGGTGGTGCTGCGGTCGTCCGCGCCGCGCGGGCACCTCGACCGCTGGGGCTACGTCTCCGACGGGCAGTCGATGATGCAGGCGATCAAAGCCCGCTGGGATCCGCAGGGACAGCTCAATCCTGGGGTGTTTGTGGTTTGAAGGCAGTCATAAGTCGGAAGTTACAGGTTGAAAGTCGCAAGTTGAAAGTTAGGGAATCTTCTAAATTTCAACTTTAACTCGCAACTAGCAACTCATTTCTGCAGTTCGATAAAGGAGCGATAAGCCAATGAGTGAAGAGAATGTCATTCGCGTGCCGGTGGATGTGATCAGGCAGTTTATGATCGATGTGTTTGTGGCGCAGGACGTGCGCGAGGAGGATGCGGCGATCTGCGCGGACGTGTTGATTACCTCGGACCTCCGGGGGATCGAATCCCACGGGGTGGGGCGGCTCAAGTACTACTACGACCGGATTCAGGCCGGCATCCAGTTCCCCAGGGCGGAGATGGAGGTGGTCAAGGAGACGGAGACCACGGCCCTCGTCGACGGCCATCACGGTATGGGCCACCCGACGGCCTACCGCTCGATGCAGATGGCGATCAAGAAGGCGAAGACCTTCGGGATGGGCTCGGTCGCGGTCCGCAACGCGACGCACTTCGGCATCGCCGGGTACTATCCGCTGATGGCGGCCGATGCGGGTATGATCGGGTTCGCGTTCACCAACGCCCGGCCCTCGGTCGCCCCGACCTTCGCCGTCGAGCCAATGTTGGGTACCAACCCCATCGCCTTCGCCGCCCCCTCGGATATGGATTTCCCCTTCTGTTACGATGGGGCGACCTCCATCGCCCAGCGGGGCAAGATCGAGGTGGCGGACCGGGCGGAGAAGCCGGTGCCGCCGACCTGGGTGATCGATGATCAGGGACAGCCGATGACCGATGCCCCGGCGATCCTGGAGGCGATTCCCAAGTTCGAGGCGGCCCTGCTGCCGATGGGCGGCGCGGGCGAGGCGCACGCCGGGTACAAGGGCTATAACCTGGCCGCGATTGTGGAGATTCTCTCGGCCACCCTCTCCGGGGCGGCCTTTATGAAGGACGTGTTGGGGTTCAACGAGGACGGCTCCCGCCGCCCGCACATGCTGGGTCACTTCTTTATGGCGATCGACGTCGAGCATTTCATGCCGCTGGAGGAATCGAAGCGGATCACGGGTGAGATTATGCGGCGGCTTCAGGGCGCGAAGAAGGCGCCGGGACACGATCGGGTCTACGTGGCAGGTGAGAAGGAGTACGAGAAGGTCGCGGAGATCTGGGAGAAGGGCGTGCCGGTGAACCCGAATCTACGGAAAAACCTGGTCTTCCTGCGGGAGAATCTGGGCGTCGAGGGGTACCAGGCGCATTTCTAGGGTAGGCTGAACCGTCTCGCCTGGTTTGAGGGAAGGGGCGGCGTCCCACTCCGACCTACAAAGCAGCGAGACGGTCTTCGTTGTATTGGATCCGTGAGATTACGTGACGATCGTGGACGGCGCAGCACTCTGTCCACCCAAGGAGGTGGCGTTTATGAGTCAGGATAGGGCGGCCGATCGGGTCTATTTGGCCGTGGATCTGGGAGCCGAGAGCGGACGGGTGGTGGCGGGGCATTTTGACGGTGAGCGCGTGAGCCTGACGGAGATCCACCGCTTTCCCAACGGCCCGGTGGACGTGCGGGGAACGCTCCACTGGGACATTCTCGGCCTGTGGAGCAACATCAAGACCGGGTTGGCGGAGGCCGCCACGCGTTATGGGGACCGGGTGGCCGGGATCGGCCTGGACACCTGGGGGGTGGATTTCGGGCTGTTGGCGGCGGATGGCACGCTGTTGAGCAATCCGGTCCACTACCGCGACAGCCGCACCGACGCGATGATGGACCGGGCGTTTGAGCTTGTGCCGCGCGCGGAGATCTTTGAACGGACGGGGATCCAGTTTATGCAGCTCAACAGTCTCTACCAGCTTCTGGCGCTGGCCGAGGCCGACTCGCCGGTGTTGGACGCGGCCACGACCTTTCTCAACGTCCCGGATCTGTTCAACTTCTGGCTGACCGGGCGGAAGGTCAGTGAGTTCACCATCGCGACGACCACGCAGTGCTACGATCCGCGTGCCGGGGACTGGGCGACGGGGATGCTCGAAGCCCTGGGCATTCCTACCGAGATCTTCGGTGAGATCGTGCCGCCGGGCACCGTGTTGGGCCCGCTGGACGGATCGATCGCCGAGGAGACCGGCCTGCCTGAGGTGCTGGTCATCGCGCCTGCCACCCACGACACGGGGGCGGCGGTGGCTGCGGTGCCGATGGACCCGGACAACGCGATCTATCTCAGCTCGGGCACGTGGTCGCTGATGGGGATCGAGGCCGAGGCGCCGATCATCAACGAGGCGATGCTGACCTACAACCTGACCAATGAGGGTGGGGTGAACGGCACGTTCCGGATCCTCAAGAATATCATGGGTCTCTGGCTGGTGCAGGAGTGCCGCCGGGAGTGGCAGCGTGCGGGTGAGGACCACAGCTACGACGCAATGGTCGAGATGGCCGCCGCCGCGCCCGCGTTCGGTCCGTTGATCTCGCCGGAGGACGCCCGCTTCCTGCCGCCGGGTGATATGGTCCCGCGCATCCGGGGCTTCTGTGCGGAGACGGACCAGCCGGTCCCCGAGACGAAGGGCGGCGTGCTCCGCTGTGCGCTGGAGAGCCTGGCGCTGGAGTACCGCTGGGTGGCGGAGAGACTCGATGAGCTGGCCGGCCACCGCCTGGACACGATCCACATCATCGGCGGCGGCTCGCAGCACACGCTGCTGGATCAGTTCACGGCCGATGCCACGGGCCGGACGGTGGTGACGGGCCCGGTGGAGGCGACGGCGCTGGGCAACGTCCTGGTGCAGGCGCAGGCGCTGGGCGACATTGGATCGGTGGCCGACGGGCGCGAGGTGATCCGGCGCTCGTTCGCGCTGGAGACGTACGAGCCTCAGGATTCCGAGGCGTGGGACGAGGCCTACGCGCGCTATCTGACGGTGCGGTAGCTCAGCGGTCTTCTGGGCTCGGAGGGGATGTGCCATACCCCTCGGAGCATGCCGGTAACCAACGTTCCGGAGGGATTTGCAATCCCGGCTTGCTGCCGAAGACGTCGGGGATAACATATCCCCTCGGAGCATGCCGGTAACCAACGCTCCGGAGGGATTTGCAATCCCGGCTTGCTGCCGAAGACGTCGGGGATAGCATATCTCCTCGGATCATGCCGGTAACCAACGCTTCGGAGGGATTTGCAATCCCGGCTTGCTGCCGAAGACGTCGGGGATAGCATATCTCCTCGGAGCATGCCGGTAACCAACGCTCCGGAGGGATTTGCAATCCCGGCTTGCTGCCGAAGACGTCGGGGATAGC
>DAOTTS010000085.1:0-5560 GCA_034437735.1 Anaerolineae bacterium | reverse complement strand
CTTGTAGACGGTGCCGTATTCGATGGAAGCCAGAATCGTGTCGATGCCCTCGACCCAGCGGTCGATATGTAACTCCAATTCACGGATAGGAAGGGAGGCAGCGAGATCCTTAACCCAGACAGAGGTTTTCCAGTGCCCAATGGCTTCGTCGATGGGAGCAACAGCCTTCCGGTAGGCTGCTTCGTTGTCCTCGTGAGCGTCAATCGTGATTCGTTTCATCCGCATTTTACAATACTCCGCATTTTTATAATACTCCCTTCTATCATATCATCACACGACCGCGAAGCCGCGCATCACCCGCCACTGCCGGGACTCACCTTATTCATCCTCGACCCACGCCAGCTCCGCCATCTGCGTGCCGAGCCGAGGGTTGTGATTGGAAGAGACGTACGCCCGGCCCGCGATCTCGTACAATTCCGGTGCAGCTGCGGGAAAGACGCCAACGTACTTGTCCGAAGCATCCCCGATCCCGAAGTCGAGAGGATCCTCAGACCGGAACACGTGGGTCAGGGACTTGTAATAATCCTCCGTTCTGAACAGATAGTAATATCCCGCTTTGAAGATGACGAACGGACATTCCGTGTCCCAGCGTCCCTTTCCGTACTTACGATCCCGGTGAACCAATATGGGCTCCGACCACGCATACAGATCCCGGGAGGTTCTGCACCAGAAGACAGGTTGGGTCGGATCCCCGTTCTGCGTGCCTGCGTAGTAGAGATACCAGAGACCGTCGACGTTAATCAGCACAGGATCGCGTGTCGGCCCGGGCCCGATGAACAGGCGGCTGTTGCCGTCGGCGTTCCGGTGACGGGTCCAGGCGATACCGTCCTGTGAAGTCATCAGACACATCTGGGCCCCAGACGTCATCCAACCGGGAAGGTGCCCAGTCTTTTTCTCCTCCGCCGGCTTGGGCTTGGCAGCCCCTCCCCCGTAGAACATGTAGAACGTACCCGCGACCTTGATAACGTAGGGAGACTGGATACACTCCTCCCGATTGCCCTCTGATTCCCCCTCCCCGGGACTCGATCCGTAACTCTCCCCGTATTCGCTGCGGATGCGAATGATCTCGCCCGTACACACCCAGGGCGACGCTCTGAAATCATCCGCTTGCCAGTGATAGAGAATCCTGCCCACCGCAGTCTGGCGCACGCATCCCCACAAATGCCACGTGCCCTTGGGGTCCTGGAATAGGTGGTGATCCACGGGGGCGTTATGTTCGTGGCGGTGCTCGGAATGGTCGCGGGCTGCCCACGCGTCCGCACCGGGCAGGATGCCCCTGAGGTCAGGACTCGGCCCGATCAGCCACCAGTCCGACGTCAGCACAGGGCGCAATGCCCGTTTGAGGGCCATCGTTCGCTCCTTTCGTAATCCTGCAAAACTTGCGGTCCTTGTCTTACCATTTTACATCCTCCGAAGAAGCCGTGCAGGTTACACATCCGATACACCCGCTGACGACAAAGCTCAGGATCGCCGCGCGGCCGCGCTCAACGCAGCGCCGCACTAGGCAATCCCCGTAGCGGATGCACAATTGAACAGGCTGGACCAAGTGTCGGCGCTGTAAAGGCGCTCGATAATCTCTGCATAACTACCTTCCCAGCCCTGACACGTGAACTCCGCATACTCAGAGCATAACAGGCGCAGCTTGAATAGTCCGAAATCTAAGGTCCGCCCGTATCCTTCAAAGAAGGGCAGCCACCATTCGAGCGAACGCAACGTTGAGGATGCCTCGATCGAGAACTTGACCAGATCGCGGATTGGCGCGCCGGAGGATGCCACCTCCATATCCACGACGCCGATGACTTCATCATTTTTGAAAAAGAACTGATCGACGTGGCAGTCACCGTGCAGCATCCGAGGAGGCGCATAGTCGGCCTCAAAGGCTTTCCGGTTAACCTCAAGGATTTCGAGCAGCCCTTTGTGCAGCCATGTCTCGAGCCCTCCTTGACGCCAACGACCCTTCGTCGATTCGATGACAACCTCACTTGCCCAGTGCCCGTGGCGCCAACTATTGGGATTAGGTTCTCTGGATGGGCCATCCACAGAGGCAACATAGCCGGGGTAGCGGAATGAAATTGCGTGCATCCGGCGGAGATAGTCTCCTGCGGCGTGCAGCATAGGTGAGACATCCCACTGCCGGGCTAGGGCCTGTCTGATGGTGATGTCGTCGAGTGCTCTCAAAAGCAGGTAGGGTCTGCCAAGGACATTGGCCGGATGCAGTTCTGCCCGTACAACCTCCGGAGTTGGAAGCCCATGGGCTTTGAGAGCTGAATAGGCGCCGGCCTCGTGGCGAACAGGATAACTATTGTCTTCGGGAGGACCGTACCATGACTTGGTATACGTCTTGCAGAAGAACACACCCTGCGTCGTGGTAATGCGGTCGATATCGTTATGGCACTTGATGCGTTCAACCCCGATAAACGTGCCTATTCCATTGTCTTCTGCAATAGCTTTATAGTTGTCGGTATTCACAATAGTCCAGCTCCCAACGATTGGCGCAAGCCGCTGGGACTCCGACGCAAGTCAGCTAGCCCAATCGCTTCCCAGATCCAAATTACAGCTCTTACAGAGCCAGTCCAAAAGAGCCGCGCCTACTCATCCCACGCTGCCTCTAGCACCAGCTTATCGATCAGGGCCTCAATCGCCCACAGAACGGCCGGCCCACCCCCGCCGTAATGACTCACCGTCTTCGTCTCCCCATCCATCACGACGGTCGTATACGTCGTCGCCTGGTCAGTAAGCGGGACCGCATAGCTGTCTTCCAGATCCATAAATCGTACCTCTTCGATCAATTCGACCAGCTTGTTGAAGGATCGCCGGTTCACGCGCCCTGTATAGACGCCCTGCCGCTCGACATACGCCTCACCGACGTAGTCAAAGGTCCCATCTCCCCGGATGGTGACTTCATACACCGGACATCTGCCAAAGCAGGCCGTTCTTTTCAGGCCGATTTCGGTTATACTTTGACCGTCCTGCATAGTCTCCCCCCTGAAAACAAAACCCGCTTGTAGTAGGCGTCTTTAGCGCCGTGACACTCTACCGCTTTCCTTCGGCGCCTACCACCAACCCATTTTCATGATCGTTGGTGTGGGAATCAACATGGGAACTCCTTTGAATTCACCCCCCGTATACTTGAAGGTGACCCCAGGTAGTCAACCCGCGTCAACGCAAGGCGGGCTAGCGTCTCACTGGCCTACTCGGATTGGGCGTCCGATATCCGTTCCTGCAACCGCTTCACAACCTCTGGCGACAATCCCCGGACCGTCTCCCCACCTTCCCATTCCCTCAGCACGTGTTCGGCCTCTGAGAACGTCGCCGCTTCCGCACACTAATTGAATTTCAGGCACAAATCATAGAAGGTCTTCAAAGACTGGCTCGATTCAGGTTTTAGCGCTCGAATCGCTTGCTCCCAGCTCACCGAATGGAGCGCAATCGCCGCGAGTGTGGGTTCCGCCCACCCCTGATACCAATCATCCAGGTGACCCTCGTAGGCCCCAACCCGCGCCTGGATCTTGTCCCTTATCCCAGCACGGTCCATTTCCCGTGAGAATGTGCCCGCCTCAATCGCAGATTCCGGCGCGAGCACAATAAAAGCAAGCGCGTCCATCGCCCTCGGTGGCATACCAGCTTGATGCAGCACCTCGGCCATGCACGCGACCGTCCGGGCCGCCTGGTCAAAATCAGGTACGTTCCGCGTTCCCGAGGATAGCGGCGTGTTGATCTTCGCCTCGATCACCACAAACTGCGTCGCCTCGGGATCCAATGCGAGGTCGGCCTTTCCCTGCTCGCCGATGAGGATATGCCCGATCACCCCATCTGCGTGCGTGCGGGACTCCGCCAGGGGATCTCCGCGATAGCGCGCCTTGAACGCCGTGGTGAGCAGCGCTTCGGAGAACCAGGTCGATCCCTCGGCGAAGGCAAAGGGTGAATCGCCCAGGTCCGTTTGTGCGGCGTGATGCAGGAATCCCCTCAGTAGCCACCCCTCGTTATAGATCTCCGTCGGTCTGAAGTTCGGGTGTTCGGGATCGAACGACTCGAGAAGATCCGCGAGGATGTTCAAGTTCTCCTCCGGTCATAGTACACCCCCCTTTTCTCTCGAATCCGGGCGGCGAGGTCATTTAGCTCTTCTTGGAAATTTGTTTTAGAAACGCGACAGCTATCTCATCTTGATCAATGATGCGGAGGCATGATACCTAGAGCTTGAAGGCGCAACCTGTGGACGCGGAATCGGCCAACGACGCATCACCACCATCCACCCAACGGCAATCAAAGTAGCAGCCTATGAAGACACAACCGGATACTCCTGAACCTCGCGGTCCAGGCGATCACCCAAGGCATCTTCCGCCACATCCAAATCGTAATCACACTGCAACCCCATCCAGAACTGGGCTGAGTTTCCGAAGAAGCGCGATAGCCGCAAGGCGGTATCCGCCGTGACACGCCGCTCCCCGTGCACAATCTCATTGATACGCCTGGCATCCACCCCGATGCTGATGGCAAGACGGTTCTGACTTAGATTCATTGGCTTCAAGAACTCTTCCAGCAACACTTCCCCTGGATGAACTGGCTGTAGCTTCTTTTCTCCCATAGGGTTCCTACCCTTCTAATGATAATCCGTAATCTCAACGTTATAGGCATCGCCATCGTGCCATTCAAAGCAAATCCGCCACTGTCTGTTGATGCGAATACTGTATTGCCCTGCCCGATCCCTCTTAAGCTTTTCCAATCGATTCGCAGGCGGGATCCGCAGATCATTCAGGCTCATTGAGTTGTTGATCATTCTCAGTTTTCGGTAGGCCGTCTGCTGAATGGTTGGGGGAAGCTTGCGAGACGGAATACGGGCAAACACGTTCTGGGTCTCTTTGTCCCTGAATGACCTGATCATACCTAAAGTATATAGCGTATTACACTAAGCGTCAAACACAATAGAGACATCCTTACATCAGCGCGTAGAAAGGAAGCGTAAAGCGCCTCCCATTGTCAAGACCACGAAAGGGCAAAATAAGGTGGATTAACACGTATTGAACCTCGGTTCCCTAACAAGCAAATGCACGGCAGCCGGTACAGTATAATCCAGGCTTTGATGATAGCGTTCGTAAACACCCCATCACCTGATACTAGATTGGAGTTCGCCTAGTCGGAAGCCGCCGCAAGGACGGGCAGGGTCGCGGCGAGGACCTGCGCGTGCTGCGAGGCGCGGCTGATGACCGCCAGGTGATCGGCGGGATCGACGACGTAGGACCCGAACTGGTGGTGGTCGCCGCCCTCGATGCGGACATAACGCGTATCCTCAGGCAGCAGATGCTTGCGTTCGCCAACGCTGGTGTCGTTCACCCGCAGCTCGCGGCTGCCGTAGATCGAAACCACCGGGATCGCGAGGTCGGAGAGATCGGCGCGGTTGGGCGGGTACGACGCCCAGATCACCAAGCCGTCAATGGCATCGGGATGGTTCGCCGTGTACTGGGCCGCCATCGCGCCCCCTACCGAGTGACCGCCGATGACCCAAGCGTTGATCTCCGGGTAAGATGCCACAATGTCACTGGCGACGTTGGGCTTGAAGACC
>DAOTTS010000084.1:0-20212 GCA_034437735.1 Anaerolineae bacterium | reverse complement strand
AGCCCGCCCTCCCAGATGGCGAAGGCCTCCAGGGGATGGGTCCGGTAGTAGTCCCACCCTAATAAGCCGCCCGCCGGTTGGGAGAAGACGTGATAGGCGCGGGCGCCGACGATGCCGAAGAGGACGACCACCATCATCATATCCCAGATGATGTCGGGATCTTTGCCGGCCCGCCGGGCCAGGTGGCGGGCTACGGTGGCTCCCAATAGGATGCCGGTGACGATCAGCAGCCCGTACCAGTGAAGGGCCAGGGGCCCGATCTCAGAGATAATGGGGTCGACGGGTGGTTTCATTCTGTCCTCCTGTGTTTGATCATTCGACGTACCCCAGCCGGCGCAGGCGTTCGGAGAGCTGGTTGCGGCCGCTGAGGTCGACGTCGTCTTCCCCGCCGTGCCAGCGGCGCGACCGGGCAGCGGCGACCGCGGCCTCCAACCGGCGGTCGAGACGGTCGGCCAGTTCTGGTGCCCGTGCGATCCGGTTATCGACCTCGGCGGGGTCAGCCGCCACGTCGAAAAGTTCGGAGGGCTCGTCGCCGATCGTGATCAGCTTGTCGGTGCCCTCATAGAGTGCGCGCCGGCTGTCGCGGCAGCGAAATTGTTCGATGGCTTCTGGGTTCTGCTTCTCCATTAACTTGACCATCGTCAAGGGGGCATAGGCCTCGCTCCAGACCGGCTCATCGATGGTGTGCCGCAGGCTGAGGGGCTGCGCCGGTTCGTCGCGCTCGACCTCGGCGGCGTCTATGATGGTGTGGAAGATCCGTCGCGTGGAGATGGGCGCCTCGACCTCGGCTCCCGCCGGGTAATCGCGCGGATAGCGCAGGAGCAGCGGTACCCGGATCAGATCCTCGTAGGTCACCAGCGAGTGTCCCACGTAGCCGTGGTGGTCCAATCCCTCGCCGTGGTCGGAGGTGAGGATCACCATCGTTTTCTCCTGCCGCGCCGGCGTGTTGAGGTAGTTCAACAGCGGCCCCAACAGGTGGTCCTCGTAGGCGACCTCGGCGTTGTACATGGTGTTTAGCGTGTCGTGTTCCAGTTCCGAGAACGGCTCGGTAATCGGCGTGATCCAGTCGTACGACCGGCGGTTGTAGGCGTCCATAAAGTCGCGGGCCTCGCGGTCCTCCAGGACGTGCGGCGCGTGCTTCCGGACAAAGGATCGCGGCGGTTCGTAGGGCAGGTGCGTCTCCATCAGGTTGAGGTAGATGAAGAGCGGGGGGCGGGCCTCGCGCTTGTGATGGTATCGCAGGTAACCGAGGAGGTCCCGGAGGGATCGCTCGGTGTTCCCCTTGAAGTTGATGTGGCGCTCCCACAGGGCCACGAGCCACGGCTGCATGGCGATATTGAGCAGCCACTCCTGCTGGGTGAATAGCGCTTGGATTGGTTCGTTGAGACCCGCTACGAGCTTGCGGAGGGGATGGAGGAGTCTGCCCAGCCCCCTCACACGGCCTTGGACCTCGGTGGGCCGTGCCGGCAATACGCCGCCATAGTTGTAGAATTCGCGGAAGCCCCGGTCCAGGTCGTTCTCCACGACCCCCAACAGCGGGTTGTTGCAGAATCCCACGGTGTGATAGCCGGCCCAGTTCAGGTGCTCGGCCAGCGTTGCATGGCCCGGCGCGTGTTTGTGGGTGATCTGGGTCGTCCCGTGCGTGGTCGGATACTCCCCGCTGAAGAGCGACCCGTGAGCCGGAATTGTCCACTGTGCCGGGGAGATGGCCCGCTCGAAGCGGGTGCCGGTCTCCGCAAAGGCATCCAGGTTGGGCGAGGTCTCCGTCGGGTGTCCGTAGCAGGACAGCCGGTCGGCACGCAGCGTGTCGAGTACGAGCAGCAGGATATCCGGACGTTCGCGCGACGCTTCCTGAATCATAGATCCATCGTTCGTTAGGATGTGGCCGCGGTCTGTTTCCTCCAGGGTCCATACTGGAAGATGAAGAAAGCGATGCCCAAAAGGATGAAGACCACCGCCAGCGGCTGGGCGTTGGTGCCGTCCGTGCGCATGGTATCCATGAAGAAGCGGATGATGGAATAGCCGATGAGATACGCGACGGTCACACTGCCCGGCTTGAGCTGCTCGCGGAATCGCTCCGACAGGGCGATCAGCCCCAGACACAGGGCCAGATTGGCCAAGGACTCGTAGAGAAATGCCGCGTGGAATAGTGTGTCCGGTGGGTAGGCCGATAGGTCGTTATACGGCGCGACCCGGTACTGCGGCGGGATCTGGAGGCCCCACGAGAGTTCCGTGGGCGGGCCGTACAGCTCGTAGTTGATGAAATTGCCCCAGCGTCCGATGGCATGTCCAATGGCCATACCCGGTGCGCCAAAATCGAGGAGCACGAGCGGCTTGACCTTGGCCATTGCTGCGTAGATAACCACGCCCAGCCCACCGCCAACGATGGCGCCGTAGATGCGCAGTCCCCCCTCCCAGATGTAGAAGGCTTGAGCCAGGTTCTCCCGGTAGTAGGCCCAGTGGGGTGGGGTGACGACGTACTCAATCCGGGCGCCGATGATCCCGCCGATGACGGCGATCAGAAGCATGTCCCAGACCATCTCGGGATCCCGACCGGCTCGCTCCGCCAGGTAGCTCGCGACCCGAGCCCCCAGCAGAATGCCGGTGACCACGAGGATACCATACCAATGGATCGCAAAGGGGCCGATTTCGAGAAGTATCGGATCAATGGGTGGGGTCATAATCTCTCTCCTCCAAATTCAGGGATGAATTACCAGTTGTACTTTGTCTTCAGGGTCGTGCGCACCTCTGTGAAATATTCATCAAAATAGGGATAGATCACGGCGACCACGCCCAGGCCGAAGAGGGCACCGGTCAGCGTCCGCATCAGTGGGATGGTCTCAAAGGGCTGTGCCATCACGCCCGGAACGAACTGCCAGATAGCATACGAGATCCACTGAATCCCCCCGTCCAGCATCATCGGCATAATGCCGAAGGGAAAAAAGAGCCAGAAGGGCAGGGGCGGGATCTTGACGCGCTTACTGAGGGGGCCGTAGACGACCCCGGCCAGCAACATCATCCCGTAAATCGCGACGTCTCGTTGGCACATGGCGGTCTTGTAGCCGACCTCCGGGTTGCCCACCACGCTGCGCAGTTCGTTCATCGCCTGGAGGGGGATGGCCTCCTGCAACGGCCGGGCGGCTTGGGGACCGAACAGGAACCAGGAGCGGAACGGGTATTGGTGGCAGAAGGGTCCGTAAAACGTATGCAGCGCGTGCCCCAGCGCGGGCATCCCGATTTTGAAGAGGACCGGAGCCAGAAAGGTACCGCCCACGTAGAGCAAAAGGAGTCCGTTGAAGAACCCGATCCAATGTCGGGCTAACCCGTAGACCCCTCGGTTGAGCGTTTCCGCCATTGCCTGCTGGCCTTCCGGCACGTCTTCGGGGTCGCGTGTCTCGATCCGGCGCTGAGCCTCGGCAAGGATTTCCTCCGCGGACGCGGGGGTTTCCTGTTCGTTGGGTCTATCAGGGCTCATTTTGGATCCTTTCCCTCTCACTCCATAACTCGGCGCAATTCACAGGGCAGTGGGTTACGTCGTACTCGGTCGTTGATTATACCACTGCGACATTCAGAATCCAGTGTCGGCCGGCAGCCGGCACGCTCTTGTCAGTCCTGCGCCGAGGAGGAGGAAAAGCGATTTCCTTTGACCGCAATCTTCAGCTACGCCATAGGGTGGTCACGACCGATAGATCGACAAGCGTGCCGGGATGCCGTTAGCGGGAGCACGGCGACACAGGGCCGATGGCGCGATCCCGGCCCTGTGTCGTTGCGTTTTCAGTCGTGCTCGTAGCGCAGTTCCAGCTGTCGAGCGGCCCGCACCTCGTCCAGACGGCGGACCGGTGCGTCGTGCGGTGCCTCGTGGAGCAGATCCGGGTCGGTTTTGGCCTCGTCGGCGATAGCCAGTAGGGCCTCGACGTACTGGTCCAGCGACTGCAAGCTTTCCGTCTCGGTCGGCTCGATCATTAGCGCGTCGTGTACGATAAGCGGGAAGTAGTTGGTGGGTGGGTGGACCCCATAGTCGATCAGCCGCTTGCTGATATCCAGGGCATTGACGTCGGGGGCGTCCTTGAACCGGCCCTCAGCGACGAACTCGTGTTTGCAAATCCGATTGTAGGGCACTCGATAGACCCCCGCGATCCGGCTGCGCACGTAGTTGGCGTTGAGCACGGCGTGCTCGGCGACGTCGCGAAGTCCCTCGGCCCCGAGCATCCGGATGTACGTATAGGCTCGCACCAACACGCCGAACTGTCCCCAGAATCCTTTCATTCGCCCGATGGTCCTCGCCGGCGTGTGAAATCGATAGCGCGGCACCCCATCCTCTTCTTCGCGAACCACGATGGGGTCGGGAAGGTATGCCACCAACTCCTTGACGACGCCGACCGGGCCTGCGCCTGGGCCACCCCCGCCGTGCGGCGTGCTGAAGGTCTTGTGCAGGTTGAAATGCATCACGTCAATGCCCACGTCGGCCGGCTGCATCACGCCGACCAGGGCGTTCATGTTGGCGCCGTCTCCGTAGACCAGGCCGCCGCATCCGTGGACGATCTCGGTGACCTCCTCGATATGTTCCTCAAAGAGCCCCAGGGTGTTGGGGTTGGTGATCATCAGTCCCACGATCCGATCGCACGCCTGCTCGCGCAGCGCGTTGAGATCGATGTTGCCCCGGTCGTCGGAGGGCAGTTCGACCACCCGCAGGCCGCTCATGCTCGTGGAGGCCGGATTGGTGCCGTGGGCCGAGTCCGGGATCAGGATGGTGTCGCGCTGGGTCTCGCCGCGATCCTGCTGGACCTTGCGCATGATCAGGACACCGACAAGTTCGCCCTGGGCCCCGGCGGCCGGCTGTACGGTCATACCGGCAAACCCACTGATGGTCTTGAGATACGTCTGCAGATGGTACATCAATGCCAGCGCCCCTTGAACGGTGGCTTCGTCCTGAAGGGGGTGCAGCCCGGCGAAGCCCGGCAGCCGCGCTGTGACTTCGTTGATCTTCGGATTGTACTTCATCGTGCACGAACCCAGGGGATACATACCGATGTCAATGGCGTAGTTCAGGTGGGACAAGCGGGTGAAGTGCCGGACGACGTCGACCTCGCTTACCTCCGGTAAGGGGAGGTCGTCCCGTACGAGTGAGTCCGGCAGGTCACTGCGTGGTACGTCCAGGGCCGGGGGGCGGACGCCCTGGCGTCCCGGCGATCCTAAATCATAGATCAGTGGCTCGCTCATGGCTGGCCTCCTTGCTCGGTAGCGTCCTCGGTCATGGCGCGTAGGGCCCTGACTAGCATGTCGATCTCCTCCCGGGTGTTCATCTCGGTGACCGCGATGAGCATCGCATGATCCAGTTGGGGATAGGTCTGACTCAAGTCATACCCTCCGATGATCGGTCCATCAGGTGCCTCTTCCAGGAGGTAGCGGTTGATCTCGCGGGCCGGCATCGGGCCTCGGACGATGAACTCGTTGAAGAACGGTCGGCTTCGTTCCACCGAGAAGCCCGGCACCGTATCGATCTGGTCGGCAGCGTAGTGTGCTTTGTGGTAGTTAAGTTCTGCGACCTCGCGCAGCCCTTGCTTCCCCAGGGCCGAGAGATAGACCGTGGCCGCGAGTGCCATCAGGCCCTGATTGGTGCAGATGTTGGAGGTGGCGCGTTCGCGCCGGATGTGCTGCTCGCGGGTGGTCAGCGTCATCACAAATCCTTCGTTGCCTTCAACGTCCACCGTCTTGCCCACCACCCGTCCGGAGATCTGGCGGACGTGCTTCTCACGGGTCGTATAGAATCCCAGGTACGGTCCCCCATAGTTGAGTCCCAGGCCGAGAGGCTGTCCCTCGCCCAGGACAATGTCCGCGCCATAGTCTCCGGGTGGCTTGAGCAAGCCCAGACTGAGAGGATGGGTGACCACTGTCAGGAGCGTCCGCTTATCACGCGCGGCTATGGCTTCCTTGAGCGTGTCGAGGGCTTCAATCTGCCCCAAGAAATTGGGGCTTTGGATAATAAGGCAGGCCGTCTCTTCATCAACCTGGTTGACTAACTCTGAAATGGGGGTGTCCGGTTCCCAATCCTGTCCTATGAGGGTCAGTTCCATACCTTGGGTATAGGTCCGGATGACCTCTCGATAGTGAGGATGCAGGGTGGGGGCTATCACAATCTTCCGCCGCTTGCCTCGGAAGAGGTTATACGCCTGCACGACCGCTTCGGCCGCCGCCGTCGCCCCGTCGTAGTGGCTGGCGTTGGCGACGTCCATCCCCGTCAGGTCACAGATCAGGCTCTGGTACTCGAAGATGGCTTGGAGGGTGCCCTGGCTTACCTCCGCCTGATAGGGCGTATACGCGGTCGCGAATTCGCCGCGCCGTATTACGTGGTCGACGAGGCTAGGGATCCAATGCCGGTACGCCCCGGCGCCTAAAAACGTAGGTGTCTCTTCTGCGTTAAGGTTGGTATTGGAGAGTGAGCGTAATTCTCGCAGAATCTCCAATTCTGACATCGCCTCCGGAAGGTCCAGATTCGGAAAGCGATGTTCGGTCGGGATATCTGCAAAGAGGTCGCTCAATCGCTCGATGCCTATCGTGTCGAGTATGTGCCGTCGTTCTTTGTCTGTATGTGGGGTATAACCCATCGCTGAACTCCTTGAGAACGTGAGAGCCCGCACAAGAGGCGGGCTCTGCTATGTCGTCGTCGAGGAATCCTACTCTGCCTGTTCCTCTTCAACGACCTCTTTGTACGCGTCAACGTCCAGCAGCTCATCCCATTCATCCATATCGTCGGGCTTGATGCGGACCAGCCAGCCTTCGCCGAAGGGGTCTTCGTTCACGAGTTCCGGCGCGTCCTCCAGCGTCTCATTGACGGCGACGACTTCGCCGGTCATAGGGGCGTAGACGTCACCGGCGGCCTTCACCGATTCCACGACGCACATCATATCGCCCTTGTCCAACGCGTCGCCTACTTCGGGGAGCTCCACGTAGACGATGTCAGAGAGGGTGCTCTGGGCGTAGTCGGAGATGCCGACCACGATCTCGTCGCCCTCCTCGCGGGCCCATTCGTGCGTCTCCATATAGCGAACATCCGATTGAAATTCCATAATGCTTACCTCCGTTTGTGAAGAAACTTGAATGTGTTAGAAACCGCTATACTGATCCGGATCTGAATGACTAAAGTGTTTCTGTGTTGCCATAAGCGTAATCGAAAAGTTTAGTGTTTTGTGTCTGGATCAGTAAGAATGACCTACGTCAGCTCAGCCCGACGCTGTTTCCCGTTCCGCAGACTTCGAGGCGATGATCGACCAGAAGTGAGCCAACGGCGTGACTTCTTCGATCTGGTTGAAGTCCTCAATGTGCGGGATGAAGATGTCCGGCGTGCGCGGGAGCCCAATGGCGATATCCGTGGGCTGGTCGTCGGCGTAATCGTTATAGACGAGCAGCGTCGAGCTGGAGTCCACTCCATACTCGGGCAGGGAGTTCAGGGCTGCTGTTGCCAGGGAGCGGGCGATGGAATCACCGGAGGTGACCACCGTGATCCAATCGCACTGTTTAGGGACGTTCCATATCAGCGGTAGGGTCGCGCGTCCTAGATCTAGGACGACAATATAGTCCTCCTCGCGGAGCACATAGAGCATTTGCTCGACGGCCTGGATGCGAATCCCACTGTAATCGGTCAGGGTCGATGGCCCCGGAATGAAAGAGGAACCATACATGTTCTCCAGGCTGAAATTCCGGATGAGGTTGATATCAATCTGCGACGCGGGTCGTGATAGAAGACGCACGGTGTGACGAGGCCCGGAGACGCCGCTCCACAAGCTGACACTCCCGATAGGCAGGGAGAGGTCGACGAGCATGACCGGCTGTTCACTGGCGGTGGTCGCGTACTGGGCAATGTTGAGCGCCAGTGTGCTCACGCCGACCCCACCGCGTAAGGACATCATCCCGATGACCAGGCCTTGACGGTTGTTTCTCGAGGGCTCCTGGAAGCGTTGGGTTCGATTGAGCGCGGCTTTGATCCGGACCCCGAGCTCTTTGTAATCGACCTGGCTTTTGATGATGAAATCATCACCACCCATGGTGTAACCCTTGATCCGATCGGTCGTCGCGTCCAGAGCGGTCAAGAACAGAATCGGGACGTGGTGAAAACGGGGATCGCTGCGGAGGGCTTTGCAGACCTCGTATCCGTTCACGTCCGGCATCATGATATCCAGGAGTATGAGATCGGGAACGCGGCGACGGGCTGATCGGATACCCTCTTCGCCCGTGGTCGCTTCTGACACGTCATAGCCCCAGCTGCGGAGCATGATGCCATACATAGTGCGTGCTTCTTCATCATCTTCGATTACCAGAATGTATGGATTAGGCATGGACGATTCACTCCTCAGAGAACAGGGTTGATGTTGTTCAATTATACATTGCCCCGCTTGCAGTACAAAATGAAAACTCGGGACGTTTCAGGGTTGCGGATGCGTGCCAACGGTTGGTCGGTTGGCAGCGTGATAAAGTTACTCAAGCGAGCTCGCACCTATTCTGGCGACAAAGGAAGGCTGAAGCTGAACGTGCTGCCTTGATGGAGTTCGCTCTCGACGCTGACTTCGCCACCGTGCATCTCGACGATGCTTTGGGTGATGACAAGTCCGAGCCCCGTGCCCGGCACACTCCGTACCGCGTCGCGCTGGGACCGGAAATACTTGGTGAAAAGCTGGCTGCGCTCTTCGTCTGTCATCCCGATGCCGGTGTCCTCCACCGACCACCGGACTGCGGTTTTGCCGTTACGCGCTTGCATATCGACTCTTAGCGTGATCCGTCCGTGCTCCGGCGTGTACTTATTGGCGTTGCTGACCAAATTGGTCAAGACTTGGATCAGACGTTCACGGTCGCCGGCGACCGTGGGCAAGTCCTCCTCAATGATAACCTCGAGTTCTTGCGATTTGGCGGCGATTTCCTGTTCAAACGCTTGTACGGCTTCTCCGACCACTTCTTCAGGCATGACCGGGCCGATTTCCAGCTTCAAGCGTCCGGATTCGATTCGTGAGATGTCGAACAGATCCTGAACGATGCGATTCATCCGGTCCGTGTTATTGCGAATCACACGGATAAACTGCGCCTGTTGCTCGTTAAGGTCTCCTCCAACGCCCTTAATCAACAGGTCCGAGTACCCTGTGATGGAGGTCATAGGTTGCTTGAGTTCGTGCGATACGAAAGAGATAAAGCTTGTTTTGGCGTCATTGGCATCCTGGACGCGCTTGAAGAGTCGGGCATTGTCAATGGCGATCGCGGCATGGTCTGCCAGTCGCTCCACGAAGGCGGTGTTATCGCTTGCGAAACTAGTTGTCCGCTCGGATTCTAGCGCGACGATCCCAATGACGCGGCCCTCTCGCTTGATGGGAACGGTCAACTGGGCGCGCCCCTCAGACTCGTTGGGGGAGCGATTCTCTGCATCTCCGGGTCTGCTGCCGTCCGTGCGCTGGCTTGTCCCAAGCATCACCGTCTGACCGATCAGACCCTCGTCCAGCGGACGGAGCACCTCCGCGGTCTCACTCAGCAGATCCTCCTCAGTGTAGCCTTTCTGGGCAAGAAAGCGCAGCCCCCGGTCGCCCTCTTCGGACTCCTGAATCGCGGCGATGGCTCCAGCCGTTGCGTCCGTGAGACGCATAGCCCAGGCTAGCGTTTGATCCATCACTTGATTGTAATCCAGCGTCGCGTTGAGCTGTCGATCGATGTGCTGAAGGGTCGTCAGCTCCTCCAGACGCGCTTGAAGAGCTTGATCCGTGGTTGTGAAGAGCCTGGCATTCTCGATGGCGATCGCTGCCTGCGATGCGAAGGACTGGAGCACTTCCGCATCATCCTCACGGAAGGAATGACGGTTCTTCTTGTTGATCACCTCGAGCACGCCGATCCCTCGACCTCTGGCATTCAACGGAACGGCGAGTACCGATTCGGTGACAAATTCGGATCTCTTGTCGAAGTTTGCATACCAGCGCTTGTCCTGGCTCGTGTTCTGGCTGATCACCGGGTGGTTTTCCGTAAACGCCGCCCCGGCGATGCCGCGCCCGGCAGGAACGTGCATCCCGATGAGATCCTCCCCAGAGGGGCCGTTGGTGATCTGGAAGACCAGATCGCCTGTATCCTCATCCAGCAGGAGCAGGGATCCGGCTTCGGCATTGATGAGTTTGGCGGCGCTCTTGACGACAAGCTCCAGCACTTCGTCGAGATCGAGGCTGGAAGCCAGTACCATCGCGATCTCATTGAGCGTGTCAAGTTGGTTGGCTCTGGACTCCAGTTGGGCATAGAGGGTGTGACGTTCGAGAAGCGCGCCGGTGTAGGCGCCTACCGTGACGAAGAAATCCTCGTCTTCGGAGGTAAAACGCTGATCGGGATCGAAGGTCGATGCGACCATGATGCCGACCGTCCGGTCGCCGGCTGTAAGTGGGGTGCCCATCCAGGCCCTGCCCAACCTTGGTCCGCTCGGTTCGCATCCACGCACTTCGCATTCCGTTCGGTAGTCATCGGTGCGGAGGGGCACTGCGTTTCTCATAATCGCACCGGTTAACCCTTCATCGTCTGCCCAGGTATCGTCCGGATACCGACGTTCTCCATCCTCGATGTAGAAGGCGGAGAACATCCGTTCGGTCTCTGGGTCTCTCTGGGCTACGTAGAAGTTGGGCAGCGTCATGACCCGGCTGAGTTGAGTATAGATCAGCTCTAGGATGTTGTCGAGTGTCGTGTCAAAGCTGATGGCCTGTGCGATCCAGTGGAGGGCCTGAAGCTCCGCCGAACGCTTTTGCTGCATCTCGACGAGGGAGGTGCGTTCGAGGCCTGCCATCGTCGGCGATCCTAACATCGCGAGGAATTGCAGTTCGACGTTGGCTAACGTATCGCTACCTTTGGAAGGGCTCAGCGCAATCCATCCTTGAATGCCCAACGGCATAATGGCCCGTATCCCTTGGTCATAGAACGCCTGGATTCGGATGCTGACCGAATCATCCTGCTTCTGAAAGTCTCCGCTTTGAAAATCTCCGCCCCCAATTTCGATGGGGATCCTATCCGGTTGATCGAGGAGCCATTTGACCCACGGGTCGGAAGCCGGCAGGTTCGCGCCGGAGGAGAGATGGTAGGCATCAGTCTCCGGCTGATAGATAGCGAACTCGATAAACTGAGGGTTTAGGGATGCCTGAATGGTCTGCTCAAGCGTGAGTAAGATATCGAGGCGCTTGCTTGAGTTCGCTGCCGTATCCTGGATCTTTGATACGGCCCGTCTGGCCTCTTGATTGAGTATCCGGCGACGTCCCCGGTTCGCGTACAGCCTCGCGCCGGTCAGGGCGATGATGAAGAGGAGCATCGGAACAATCGATGCAAGTATCAGACTGAGGGGGCGATCCGCACTAATACCATCAAAGGCATCGGCTAAGAGCCAGAGCATCAAGACGTTGAGGAGCGCCGTGGCGATGAGAACGATCCACCGGCGGACCGGGTCCATATCCCGCTCAACGAGTGTCGTGGTACTAGGTTGCACGCTCGCCCTTTCCTCTGCTGAGGATTGCGATTTCATGGGTTATCGTTGGTTAGCTTTCCTATTCTGGTCCAGTCACGGTTGCAATAGGTCGTAGTTCCGAAAATGTCCGCCTATGGCGTTTCGAAACCTTTACGCTTGGACGCATTGTATCACGCTTGGGGGGTATCGCAACCTTACTCGGGACGCGGGGTGGATTGTCGTTTTTACAGAGGATTTGCTTCTCCTTCTCGCTGAGAAGAGGGTTGTTAGCTCTTTAGTACTATGGGGCTCCTCAGCTCTGATGGGGATTTAGGTTAGATTTCGATTTGCGTTAGCGGGTGGACTATACTATAATTAGATTGGGGGTATAGAGGTTCTTTTCAGCTTTTCTGGCATCAAGTGTGTTAACCGGCGTCTGGCTGCCAGGTGAGAGGGTCAGACCACTTGTTTACTGCCGTTTACTCGGCTATGTTGAAGGAGGCATCATGAGGTTAAGGATTCCCTCTCGACAAGAAGGTCAGGGGTTGGTTGAGTACGCATTGATCCTCGTATTGATTGCGGTGGCGGTTCTGCTTACCGTTACATTGCTGGGTCAGCGGATTAATATGGTGTTTGCGCAGATTCTCCTTCAAATGGAGCATCCTGGTGTTTATTCAGGGCCGCCTTTGTCTGTCTCTGATGTCGGGCTTTCGGTGGGTTCGCAGTGTTCGGCGGGCGAATGTTATCTGCTTGTCGATGCCGCAACTGCTTTTGGTGGAACCTCTGTCTCAGATCCGATTTGTGTCCAATTCAGCGTCAGCGGTGGAGGGAGCAAGACTGTATGTGGCTCTCCTCCTGCAACTGATTTCATGGGGGCGCCCGATTCCCCTGGAGAAGTGAAAGCTTGTGTGATTGCTGTGGAGAATCATACCATCACTGGGGGGGAGACTTGTCAGAGTGTGTCCTACTGATTGCGTTTATATCTGCATTCACATCCCTTCCTCATAGTTAGTGTTGAGTTTGCTTTTAGGAATTGTGGTGATCCAGGAGAAGATGATCCTATGAAGATTGTGGTTGCTCCCTTGAAGTCTCCCTATGTGGCGTCCAGGCGTTCTGGGCTTTTCTTCTCGATGGGTTTCAGTGCGGTTCTCGCTTCGGTCCTCCTGGGTTTGCTGTTTGCTGCCATAGGCGTTCTTACACCCTTACAGGCGGCTGATACGAATACCCTCTATGTGGCGCCGACAGGAAGCAATGATAGCGATTGTACGTTGCTGGAGCCATGTCTGACCATCCAACGTGCGATTACGAAAGCCGGGGCCGGCGATGAGATCCGTGTTGCTGCCGGTCGGTATACGGCGCCGAGCGCTGATGCGGTAGCAGATATCCGTAAGGCGCTTATCTTGCGTGGGGGGTTCACGCTCACGAATTGGCTACAACCCGATCCGTTGGTAAATGCTACGATTATTGATGCGGAAAACGCTCGTCGGGGTGTTTATATCTGGACCTCTGAGGATGGCGCGCCTATTCAGATTAAGGGTTTCGAGATCGTCAACGGTAAAACGTCTTCCCAATCTCAAACCGATCAGTATGGGGCAGGGGTCCGCAACGTGAACGCAGATCTTGTCATAGAGGCATGTGCGTTGCATAACAACACAGCCAGCCTGGGGGGTGGGGGGATTGCCAGTGGCCGACCATCAGGTGGTGAGTCAGCCACGCTTTATATGCGGAATGTGAGTGTCTACAATAATGAGGCCTATGATGCCCCGGGTATCTACGTATTGACTGGGGAGGCAACTATCGAGCGTTGTCGTGTCTACGATAATAACGCAGATAGAATTGGCGCAGTGGCTATGACGAATCAGAACAGTGTGTTTCGAAACAGCCTGGTTTACGGGAACATAACAGCAGGATTTGGGGCTGGATTGTTTGTTGAAACCGCAGACACGGTGGAGATCCAGCACGTCACCATGTACGGAAATATCGCCGATTCCGCTGGTGCGGGGCTTTATGTTTACGACGGAACGGCAGTCGTCAGTAACACCCTCTTTGTTGACAACCTCGCTGCTTCTGAGGGAAGCATCGCTCAGTCTGGCGGTACGCTTATTGTGGGTAACTCGGATTTCTTTGGGAATACCGATGACAATCTGCTGAATACCTATACATGGTGGGACAGTACGACCAGCAACGTCCGTGATCCAAAGCTCGTTGATCCCGCGAATGGCGACTTCCGCCTGAGCGTTGACTCCCCTGCCCGGGACAGCGGAGCTTTGCTTCCGCAGGTCATTGACGATATCGCTGGCCATGGGCGTCCGTTTGGGGCGGGATGGGATCGAGGCGCTTATGAGTACACGCCGGCGGCCGATTGCTACGCACGTATCGCCGGCGGGCAGGTCTACACGGACGTCCGGGAGGCGGTCAACGGGGCGCAGGTCGATGACACCGTGCAGGTGGTCGGGACGTGTGCGGGGGGCACGGTTAACATTAACAAGGGGCTTACTTTACGGGGTGGCTATACCGTCACGGACTGGGTGAATGCCGGTTACGGCCCCACGGTGTTGGACGCCGAAGGGACGGGACGTGTGATCTACGTAGGCGCCAGCGATGCGGCGGTCACGCTCGACAGCCTGCACCTAACGGGGGGCGTCGCGGATTTGGGTGGCGGTCTCTACGCGGCCAACCAGTCCTTGACTCTTATGCTCCAGAACAGCGTGCTTTTTGGAAACACGGCGACCGTAGCGCACGGTGGGGGGATGTACAACAACAGCCAGACGACGGTTGATGGCGTCGTCTTCTATGACAATACGGCAGCGGATCGAGGCGGTGGGGTCTACAGTCTCCACGATCTGGTGGTGCGCAACAGCGTGTTCCTGGATAACAGCGCGGCAGAGGGTGGGGCGCTCTATCCCGAGGGCGGTGGGCTGGTGGCCTATTTCAACGCCTTCTACGGAAACACGCCGAATAAGGGCGTGGTCGTCGCCGAATACGATGTGACGGCTCCGCCGCAGCTGGCGGATCCAACCGGTGGCGATTTCCATCTGCAACTCACCTCGCCGCTGATCAACGCGGGCCCCGAGTTCCCTGCCTTGGATCACGATTTTGAGGGCGACATCCGTCCGCAGGGCGCACGCGGTGATATTGGAGCGGATGAGCGGCTAGTGTACCCGGACGTCGTGATAAGTACCGAGGATCCCGTGGTGCGCACCAACATCGACGAGCTTAAGGGGCAGTCGTTCACCTTTACCCACACCGTCACCAACACCGGCTATACGTTGGATTTGCAGGATACGTACACGGTTGAAGTGGCGAACCTTGATCAATGGACGGTTACCCCGTCCAGCTTTGGTGATGTGACGCTCGATCTGGGTGAGACGCGTGACGTTGCGTTCCAGCTGGACGTGCCCTCGGACGTCTCACCTGGGTTTTTCAACGAGACCTTGATCACGGTGACCTCGCAGACGAATCCGTGGGCGTATGCGGTGGCCCGCGACGTGATTGCCAACCCCGGGATTCAGTTCACGTCTGGCTACTCGCAGACCGCAGACCCCGGCGAGGTGGTCACGTTCACCCACGTACTGACGAACGTTGGGCCGTCAGATACGTTCTCAATTACTATCGGGACGTCGGAGTGGGCCGAGCTGGTCTCGCCAGCGAACCCGGTGAGCCTGCACGGAAATGAGGCCGTCGATGTCGTCATTCAGGTTCCGGTCGATCCGTTAGCGCCGAAGAGCAAGGTGGATGAGGCGGTCATCACCGTCCAATCGCTCGGCTACGACATTTCGGAACAGGTCACGGATCGCACCGCTGTCAAGGGTACCGTGGGCGATCGCTACGTAAGCCTCAACGGCGCGGATACGACGAACTGTACCTCCGATGAGAAGCCCTGCGCCAGCCTCGATTACGCCGTCGAGCAGGCAGCGACCCGGGATCAAATCACCGTGGAGACGGGCCGGTATGCCCGGAATGCCAGTGTGCGCATCGACAAGGTTGTCGATATTCGCACGGATTCGGATGCGGACGAAACGATCTTTGATTTTGGCGGTGCTGACCGAGGCTTCATCATCACCGAACAGGGTTCTAAGTCTGTGTTGTCAGGGTTTACGATCACGAACGCCCGGACATCCGGGGATGGGGGCGGCTTCCTTTTGCAGGGGATGGCCACGGCTGTTATCACGAATGTACGCATCTTCGGTGCGAACGCGAGCAAGGGCGGTGCTCTCTACGTGACCATGGGTGACGAGGTTACGTTGGATCAGGTGACGATTGAAGGTGCCCGCGCCGAGGATGCCGGGGGCGCGATCTACAACCAGGGTGGTGTTGTCAACGGAAACGCCGTGGTGATAGAGCGCTCTGAGGCGGCCGGCGGTGCCGGTGGTGCGATCCACAACGCTGTTGACGGCACGCTCGTGCTGGACAACAGCGTGATCTACAGCAGCACTGCAACGACGGACGGGGGCGGTGTTTACAACGCGGGTTCGCTTCATATGTGGAACAATACGTTGGTGAGTAACGCCGCCGGGGAGGAGGGCGGTGGGCTCTACGACGACGGTTCCCAGGCGACCCTGCTCCAGAACACGATATTTGTAAGCAACACGGCGACGATGGGCGGCGGTGTCTACCGTGAGACCGCTCTGCAGCCGAACGCAGACTATAATCTCTTTTGGGCGAATCAGGCTGTGACCTTTCCCCAGCACAATCTATCCCCAGGAAGCCACGATGTGGCGGGATCGCCCGCTTTTGTCGATCCGGCTTCTGGCGATTTCCATCTCACCATTGACTCGGCTGCGCTCGACACCGGCAGTCCGGCGACGCCCCTGGCGCTCGATTATGAGGGCGATCCGCGTCCCTCGAATTCCGGTTATGATATCGGTGCGGATGAGCTGCGTGGGTGCCGGGCACGGGTGATGGATCCTCTGACAGGGGAGCAACAGGGCGTCATTCACCGGGGTGTTCAGCGGGCGGTCAACGCGGCTGAGGACGGCGATTGGATCCAGATCCATGGTACCTGTCTTGGCGTGACACCTGCATTACTCCACGGATCGCCCGTCAGTCAGACGGTGATAGTCACGAAGAGTCTGATCCTGGAGGGGGGATACACGGATCAGTTTGAGAAGGATACCAGCGAGACCACGGTACTGAACGCGCTGTATAAGGGGCGTGTCCTGGTGGTTACGAATCCCACAACTGAGACGCTCTCAGTGTCTGTGAGAGATCTGACCTTGCAGAACGGCTTCGCCGTTCCTGGTGAATCCGGCGCTGTGATCCTCAACGATGCCAACGTTGATTTGACGCTGGATCGCGCGTTGGTTCAGCGCGCTGTGGGCGAGGCTGTGGGTGGCGGTCTTTATAACACGGCGGGGGCGTGGGTCACGCTGGCGGAGACGACCTTCTTCTCGAACACGGCGGCGTTCGGTGGGGGGATCTACAATCTCGGGGCAATCTCGACGGTGAGTGCCACGCACTTCCTGGAGAATGCGGCTTGGGGTGAAGGTGGCGCCTTCTATAACGGTGCGCAGGGCCGGGTTGACCTGAGCGGAGTCAGGATCCTCGGCAATGCGGCTGGGGATGGCGGCGGCGTTTATAACACAGCCTCCGGCGCTCTGACTCTGACGAATGCCTTTGTCGTCAGCAACACGGTCTCAGGTGATGGCGGTGGACTCTACAACCTATCTGCTGATCTCGTGACGCGCCACAATACCTTCTATGGCAACTATGCGGACGGCGGGCAGGGCGGTGCCGTTTTCCACGACGCGAGTTCCGGCGGAATTATCAATAGCATGTTGTTTGTCAGGAATGGGGCCGCGACCTCCGGGGGTGGTTTCTACATCGCTGATACGCCACCGAACGATTTCACTTATGGCGGTTTCTTTGACAATACCCCCGATCCGGTCAATCCGATTGCCGGCTTTGTCCTGGGTCCGGAGACGGTGCGTGAGGATCCCCGCTTTGTCTCGCTCGATCCGAAGTCCGCCTACTTCCTGCGGATTCCCTCCGGATCACCGGCGGAGGATGCTGGGGATCCGGATAGTCCCATTCTCTTCGATTTTGAGGGAACACCGCGCCCTACGAATCAGGGGTTTGATATGGGAGCCGATGAGGTTGGGGAGTGTTACGTTCGGATTAACGGACAGGCGCCGACCTACGGCAACGTGCAATGGGCCATCGACCGCAGCCAGGATGGGGACGTGCTCTTTATCGCTGGTACCTGCCGGGGGGCCAACGCCGTGACCGTCGGAACTGAGACACTCACGCAGACGGCTTACGTGACCCGGTCGCTCGGTTTCCAGGGAGGCTATCGGAAAAATCGCTGGTACGATCCCGAACCTGAGTTCTATACGACAACGCTGGATGCTTCCAATATGGGGCGGGTGATGGTCGTTGATGCTTCGGGTGTGGTGACGGTGTCGGGTTTGCATCTGACGGGGGGCTATGCCGACGACGGTGGCGGACTGCTGGTTTCGAGCAATGGCGTGGTCACGCTCACACAGACGCACGTCCACAGCAACGTCGTTACCGGTAACGGCGGAGCGGTCTACCAGGAGGATGGGCAATTGACGCTTGACGGCAACCGTCTCTATGGCAATCACGCCGAGGGTGACGGTGGGGCCATCTACCGGTCGGCAGGCACGATGAATCTTCGCAATAACTTTATCTACCGTAACGGGGCTCAGAACGGCGCTGGCGCCTATAACGTTGGGAGCGATCCTTTGACCGTGATCCATAACACGTTCTATACAAACACGGCTGCGGCCGATGGCGGCGGGCTCTATACAGAGAGCGATACGCCGAGTGTCATCGGTAATCTCTTTGCTCATAACGTTGTCGGTGGGCAAGGTCACGCGATCTATGCGGCGGTCGATTTCAATGGGGCGGATTACAGCGGTGTCCACCCTAACGACAGTCTGAAGTACAATAGCCTTTGCCAGCCCGGCCCTCACGATCACTATGACGAGCCCAAGTTCGTGAACGCGGACGCCGGCAACCTCCGTCTCGCGGATGACTCGACCATGATCGATAAGGGGGAGTTCGCAGTCTCGCTCGACCATGACTTCGAGGGGGACCTGCGTCCGGCGGATCAGGGCCTCGATCTGGGCGCCGATGAGCGCCGTAGTTGTTGGGCCAGGATCGTGCGCGAGACCGACGATGGCACCGTCCACATCGGTCCCTTCGCCAGCCCCCAGCTTGCGATTGATGCCAGTCAGCCAAAGGACGAGATCCAGGTGACGGTGGGAGAGTGCCGGGGGGTGCATACCTATGAGGGCGCATCCACCTTTGCCCAGACGGTGCATATTACACACAACGTGTCCCTGGTCGGGGGGTATCTCCGGGATTTCAGTGAGCATATGTCGCTCAATCCGAACTCGGAGTTCGAGACGGTGTTCAACGCACAAGGGAGCGGTCGGGCATTGTTGATCGATCATACGACGGCGGTCACGATCTCGGACGTCCTTTTGACCGGCGGTGATGCGGGCGCGGGCGGCGGTTCGAACGCGTGGGGCGGTGGGCTGTACGCCCCAACCGGCGAGCGTTTGACCCTCTCCCGCGTGTATTTTGAGGGTAACGACGCCGCCGATGGCGGGGGCCTGACGACGAACGGCGAGCACCTGTTGCTTGTCAATGTGAGAATGCTGTCCAATCAGGCCGAGGGTAAGGGCGGAGGGCTCTTTGTGCCTTCCGGCGTGGTGACGATCACGGGTGAAACGAGCCTGTTCACGGGCAATACTGCGGCTTCGGGTGGGGGTGTGTACAACGGTGGTGGGCACGTCAACGTGGCGCCCCTGGTCACATTTGACGCGAATGCGGCGGCGGAGGGTGGGGGCTTCTATCAGAAGCACGCCAGCGGGGGCGTGCTTCTGTTGAACGGGGCGCGCGTTGGGGGCAACCAGGCGGACCGGGGCGCTGGCCTTTATGCTGAGGTGGGGAGTGACGTCCTTATCGATGGTGGAACCCGCTTCTACAGAAACGCAGCGCGTCAGAACGGCGGTGCGCTCTACGGCGGTGGCGATAACTTTGTTGTCCAGAACACCCTGATCTATACCAACACGGCTTACGTTCATGGGGCGGGTGTCTATCTGACCGGTTCCGGGGCGCCTTATGTACAGTTTAACACGCTGTTTGGGAATGCTGCCGAGCAAGATGGCGGCGGTGTCTATATTGCCCAAGGCACGCCTGCAGTCCATGACAATATCTTCGACGCCAATCGAGCGACGAGAGGTTCAGCGATCTTTGATTCAGCGGTCACCGGCGTCAATTTGCATCACAATGATTATTGGCCTGGGAGTGCGGATAGCCAGGTGGAGGGTGCGCCCGGTTTCGATTGGGGTACAGATAACCTGAATCAATATCCTTCGTATGAGCTGCCGGTGGATTTGTCTTCCTACGCTTATGAGGATCTTTGGAAAGTAGATTTCCATCTGGCGAGTGGTTCGCCGATCATTGATGAGGGAAGCGATGCAACGTTGGATCATGATATGGACGGTGACCCCCGTCCGGTCAATGAAGGTCCCGACATCGGAGCGGATGAGTACCCGGATTGTTTGGCTCAGGTCGCAGGGCTGGAGGATCCTCACTACGGTGAGATCTTCGGCACAATTCAAGCCGCCGTGGATCTATCCGAAGATGGGGGCGAGGTTCACGTGGCTAAGGGTATCTGCCAAGAGACGTTGGTCTTGGACAAGAATATCAACTTGTATGGCAGCTATAATAAGAGCTTGACCGGGCAGGAGGACGACATCTCCACGCTTATCAAGCTCCCTGATGGGGTGGTGGGTAGGC
>DAOTTS010000083.1:0-17971 GCA_034437735.1 Anaerolineae bacterium | reverse complement strand
GGTACCGGCGGTCGCGATCATCCGCAGTCCCTGATTGAGCCAATCATACCAGAGGTGTAAAGCCTCTTCGTTGTTGGAATCCCCGCCCCAGGGGCCGTTCCAGATCTCCACCCATCGCGCGTTTCCCGGCATCATATCGCCAAACCGCCACGCACATCCGGTGCATCCCGGATCCCCGTCCGCCAGAGGATGCGCGAGGACAAAAATCTCTCCAGCTTGATGGATCGCCTCAGCAACGTGACTCATCGCGCCGGTGCCGGGTCGAACGCGCCAATCGACCCACCGGTCAGTGCCCAGACAGAGCGCGTGTCCCCAGAACGTGGTCAACTCAATCCCCTGACAGATCAGAGGCGCCTTGTCGGACGGCGAATAGCCATCCATAAGCCCGGCATTCGTGTTATGATCGGTGAGAAAGAAGAAATCGAGGGCGTACGTTTGAGCCAGACTAACCATATCGGCGACCGTGAAATCCTTGGCGTCCGAGTGATGCGAGTGCGTGTGCAGATCCCCCCGATACCATCCGGCTTCCCGCCCCGCGACGACACCCGGACTCCGCGATGCGACAGCGGGATTCCCACCGGAAGCCTGCGGGGGGTCGGTGAGTTCAACCTCAAGCCGGTAACGGACCGCCGGACCCGGCATAATCATATGGGTATCGATCTCCACCACCCACACACCGGCCGGCAGCGGCCCCGGCAGATAACCGGGCGTCGCCTCCATCTCGTCGACATAAACGTGATGATACGCCCCGCCTCGATGCCCTGCACCTCGAAAGCCGTCGGGGTCGAAGAGCGTCAGCGTGAGCCGGTTGGCGATCCCCTGCACCCGAGCGGGCTCAAACTCGAAGTCCATCTCAAGGGCGCCCCATCCCGCCGGCACGTCAAACCGAAGGGGGAAATGTTGCTTACAATCGCCTGCTGTCAATTCGCCCTCAAAGTGATAATGCATTGCGTACAGCCTCCATCCTGATAGGAACCCTCACATCGAATCATCCCCGGGAAGTGTAGCAAACTCACCGCGATACGCAACTTGAATGCCACCCGTTCTAGAGAACGTTCAGGTTAGGAAGCCTACGACCAGACGAGCCTACACAGGATGAAGAGAGAGGGAAAACGTGCGAGTACCTAAAGCGAAGGATGAAGCGCGTATGCCGTCACACCCAGCAACTGTGCATGAAGCATGATGAGCCAGCAGAGAGGAAATAACCGACGAGGTATCGCTTATCGAAAATCCCGAACCATTCTCAGTGGTAATCGAGGCCTGACAAGGGGACAGCGGAGACCGTCAAAAGGTACCGCTTAAAGAGGGTACGGGCGATACTGAAGCTTTCGAGCCGCCACCACACAATCCACAATGGCCGTCCGCTCCCGGTCGGAGAGATCAACCGTATCGAGCCAGAGATCGCACAACAGCCGATCCAGATCCTCAACATACTGCGAGAGGATCACACGCCCCTCCGACCCGACGAGCCCGGCCCGTCCAGCGACCTGCGAGACAGAAACGTCCAACGCCAACGCCAACCCGGCACAGAGTCGCCCACTCACGGGCGCAGCTTCATCCAGGATGCGCTGAATATCACGGGGCAAGAGGCCGGCACGCTCTGCCAGCGTCATCCGATCCCATTGACGCCGCGCCATCTCACGGCTCAGCCATTCCACAAAATCGACCGACTGGATAAGCACCGATTTCCCACTCCTTCACATGCTCACCGGTCGAGCTCCCACCGGTATGCAACGAATACCGCGAATGACCTGGTCCCGGGCCACCAACCTCCACTCCAGGATTTTGCCACAGGGGGCCTTGAAGTTCATCCAGATACACTAAGTAACTCCGAAAAAGTTCCTTGGCCTCCGCCCCCGGGGACGGGGGCTACGAGCACTGTTAAGATACTTTCTCGCATCCACTTAGCCACCAACTGTTGACCCAGATAACGCGCGACGTACTACCACAATGATTGATGCAATGTGAATATAGTATAATGGCAAATCGGTATTGCGTCAAGTCCCAATTCAACAATATGCCCAATTCCAAAAGTTAATACAAACAATTTGCAAGTGGCGTGGGTGCAGCGCACTCTGCTGCCGGCTGGTCTAGACCACTCCCCTCCCGACCCCCCTCTCCTTAACCAACAAGCGCGCCCAGAGCGTTCACTCAATTACGCAGTAACGTGGGGGGTGCGATCGACCAAGCTCATCGCCCAGCGATGGAATTCCGGACTGACTTCGGCGATATTATCAATGGACGACTGCCACCGATTGACCAACTGAGCGTTGGGGTGATCGTGGATCCGGGAGGCCAACTCCTCAGGCGTCTCCGCATCGTTGAACTGGAATCCCAGCGAACGCCCAATGTTAGCCCAATAGTGATAGAGCATCAGAGAGGCCAATCGGCGCACGCGGTTCCAGAGGGTGGGCTCCGCATCCAGCAGGTAGAAAAACGCCAGGTAATACGGTTCAGCTCCCCCATAATCTCGGCGGACCTGAGCGTACTCCCCGGCCTTGACCGAGGCATAGGACGCCAGATACCACGCCAAGTCCGCCGGCGTGGCTCGCCGCTCGCCGCACTTCATCGCCTGCATATGGACGCGGCTGGCCTGGCGATACCCGTCGATGCAGGCCTCCCAGCGGTGCTCGCGCCGGGCCATCGTCGCCTCGTGGGCGAGTTGCTGCGCCGTCTCAACACTGATGTGGCCCACTTTCGGCATCGCGGTCTCTTCCAGATCGTCGAGCAGAACCTGAAGGTGACAGCTTTCCATAAACGTGGGCAGCTCGACCTCGTGATCCAAGGGAAGCGCATCCCAATCAACCAGGTCGCTATTCCGCTCGTCGACGTCCTCAATGAGCCGCTCGATGTAGTCAACCTGCGCCGGATCGTTCAGCAGCACGTCCGCCAGCAGCTTCATATCGACCTCAAGGTCATCCTTGAGCACGCCGTAGATAAAACCGGACTCCACCCGTTCGATGAAGTGCTCTTCCGTACTCAGCCCCGGCGTCAACGCTACCGGCACGGTGAATGACGCGTGCCCTTCGGCGAACGCGTAGGCGCGCTGGTAGAAACCGGTCTGCCAGACTCGCAGGAGTGCCCCCTCGTACTCAGGATGCCCCTCCTCAACATAGCGGGTCTTGAGTTGATCAAGGAGCACCTCCGGGGTATGCGTCCACGGTTCTGCGTGAAGCACCTGGTAGATATCGCGCATGATCCGTCGTCGCATTTCCAGATCCACGTAAATCGTGCGGTTGAACACCGCGCGATACCGGTGGCGCAGGGTATCCCCCGCCTCGGGGAGAGAAACGCCCTGATGGTTGATGACGTCCGCCGGCGAGACAAACATCTGCAGCCCATCGAATTTCAGGGAGACCAGATCGTGATTGGCCTCCAACCAGCCCCTGAACTTAGCGTGACCGAACTCGCGCTCATCAAAGTCATCATCCAGCGTCAGAATCGTCTGCTTTAAACGTGTCGCCAACACCGGAAGGTCATCATCCTGCGCATGAATATCCAGTGCCTTCTGAAGAAGCTGCCGGGCCTGCTCCTTCGTCGAAAAAGAGGGATCCGAGGTGGACCTGGATTCCGGCAGGATCTCCTCTAAATAGTGGAACTCATTGCAGGCCACGATAAGGACACGATGGGAGATCCCTTGCGGACCAAGGCCAATCACGTACTTCCCATACTCACGGAGCTTGCTCACCAACGGGCCAAAGTCACTGTCGCCGGAGACGACGACAAAGGTATCAATCTGTTCCTGATTGAAGACCTGCTCGAAGGCGTCCAGCGCTAACCGGATGTCGGCCCGGTTCTTACCCGGTCGTACCGTATAGAGCTGAATTAAGTCGATCGCATTGTTGACCAGCTCGGCCCGATACTGAGGAAACTGGCCCCAGTCTGCATACCCACGCCGCACCACGACGTTACCACGATTTTCGAGGTAAGAGAGCAACTGATCAACGTCGAAGAATTCATTATTTTCCTGCGCCCGGATTGCAATGTTTTCAAAATCGATAAAGAGAGCAATTTGTGAATCCACAAGAATACCTTTCATTTATAATATTTGGAGATGCGGTTACACGTCGGCCATCACGAATGGGCGACCACGATGGACGATCTTGCGAGCCCGACATACGAGACTAGGACAAACATCCCAGAGACAAAAGGGGGTCTCTGGCGATTTCCTTAGTAAGGTATAGACGGACGGAGTCCCTATCTGGCAGCAGACCGGGCCGTCAGAGATACCATTTGCTGTGACGATCACGTTACAGATCAAACCTCTCAACAACAGAGGTCGGACCTCTCAATAACAGAGGTCGGCAGCATAGGCAACCCTGAAGCATATAGCGTCAATATGACCCTAGCAACGAAACGTTTGGTTTCGCCGGCCCAAGGGTGCAGGCCACGTACTTCGTAATCTTAAGGTTTCTCTTACCTACGAGTATAATGCGACTGGCGCAGGTGTCAATCCAGCCGATCCGTGCTGTCGCTCTCTATCGGAATCCACATCGTGAAGGTGCTGCCCTGCGAACGCTCACTCTCTACAGTCACCCACCCGCCGTGGAGATGCGCGACTTCCTGCACAATCGCCAATCCCAAACCGGTACCGGATATCTGCTGATCGCGCGCATAATCCCCCCGGTAGAAACGCTCAAAAATGTGAGGACGCTCCTCTGCATCAATACCAACGCCGGTATCGATCACACTCAGGGTCGCCCAGGGTCGGCATTCAGCCACAGTGGTTCTTAAACGCACCGTCACCTTACCCCCCGGCGGCGTATACAAGACCGCATTGCGGACCAACCGTGAGAGCGCATCTCTCAACCATCCGACATCGACCCTCGCGGTCATCGGTGTATCTGCAAGGTCCAAGTGAAAACTCAAACCATGCGCCTCCGCCATGTGACAAAATTCATCCTCATGTTGCAGAACCAGCTCATTGAGGCCCCACTGACGCGGCTGATGACGCAGCGCACTTGACTCAATGCTGTTAAGCTGAAGAATATCCTCAACCAAATGGGTAAGTTGATCAGCCTCTGCGACCAATGCCTCTTGATAGACCTGACGGCGGGCCTCCGACGCCCCTGATAACATATCTGCGTAGAGTTTAATCGTGGAGGTCGGCGTTCGCAGTTCGTGAGATACGTCCTGGATAAAGCGCGACTTGATCCGATTCACGCGTTTGAGCGCGGTCACGTCGTGGATGCTGACAACCGCAGCCGTTTCGTCGGACTGGCTATCAATCTCAGCGACCTGCACCCGAAGATCCCATCCATTTAAGGTCAAGGTCACGTCCCGGTGACTCTCAGGCTGGTCAGCTAAAGAGCGTACAGTCTCACGGAGCGTGTCCGCGCTCTCTGGGGTCAGCTTCTCCGTTAGCCACTGCGATGCCACCGGGTTTTGAAGCGTGATCCGCCCTTCCTTATCAATCACGACCAATCCATCAGCCGCACTGTTAAGAATTGCACGCAGCCGCGCGCGCTCCGCGCGTAACTCTGAGGTACGCTCCGCCACCTCAACTTCCAAGGTTTCGTTGAAATTCCGCAGCGCCATCTCAGCCTCCCGGCGGGCGGTGATATCCAGGAAGATACCCATGGAGCCGATATACGCACCATCCTCCGAGACATTGGGGACCGCGTTCAGCAGCAAATGGCGAACATCACCGTCCGGACGCTGGATCGTCAGCTCATAACGATCCGTTCGACCCTCCGCCCTGGCCTCCGTCCCCTGGCGGACCTTAGCAAACTCCGCGGCGTCGGTGAACGCACGGACGTTCTTACCGGCTAACGCACCGGGCGGCACGCCAAAAATGCGTTCGGCAGCCGAATTGGCAAACACGAAGGTCTCATCGGTATCGGCGATGGCGATACCCTCACCCAGATTCTCCACCAGTCGCCGGTATCGCATTTCACTCGCTCGCAGAGCGTCGGCGGCACGACGTTGGTCAGTGACATCCTCGCCAAGCGCCAGGAGCCCCAGCTCACCATCCAAAAGATCAGGGATAACCCGCACATACCACCGGATATCGTGGAGCATCCCCTCCTGAGCTATAATCGGTAAGACCTGTCCCTGTTCGACGGAATCCGGGTCCTCAAACGCACCGCGCAGGAAGGCCCGCACCGCATCCTGCACGTTTGCGGGAACCCGCTCGCGAACCCAATCCGTTCCCCGAACCGCTTCCAATTCAAATCCAACGACCTCTTCGGCAAAGCGGTTCAGGCGGATAATATGCCCCTCACGATCCAGCACACAAATCATCATGGGGGCCGCCGCCAAGAGGCTCTCCGCGAAGTCCCGCTCGCGGGCCAATGCGGCCTCAGCTCTTTCACGATGACGCACCACCACGTGGATCGACTCGGTCAAGATGAGCGACGCAAATCCAGCAAGTGTCACGGTGATCAAGGACTCGCTGATATCCGAAGAGACACGCCAGACCAACCAGGCGGAGACCAGGATCGCTAACGCAAGCATCGTCAAGGTCAGGCGACGGGAGTAGACAAAAGCTGCCAATACAACAGGAATAATCAGAAGGGTGAGCAGGCTGCTGCTGAGCGAGCCGAAGATGACCAATGCAACCAGACTAATCATCACCAAGATATAGACCCCGAACGCCACAAGACACGCGGGCAGTCCCAACACAGGCTTTCGCAATTGCTTGAGTTTATCCGTCAAATGGTTGACCGATCCTATGGTAAGTCAGCCCGGCTTCCAACGCACTTACATCATCATGAGGCGGGCGTGTGTCCCAGGATCTCCACGAGCTGCCGGCCCATTGACGTCCATTGGCGGCGGAACGTCCCGGCATCCTGATAGGTATACACCTTGGAGTGGCGCGCTGCCGGGTCGACGAAGGCCCAACCCTTAACCGGATCCCATGCATAGAGCACCTTGTAGTGGGCCCAGCCCTTGTAGTGCCCCCCATCAAAGCGCAACGGTTCCCCCACAAGGACAATCGTCGTACGGCCCTCGTCCAGATTCTGCACCAGCTTGGATTCCGAGGCCCCGACCCGCCAACGAGCGCAGACCGCCATCCGGTGCAGCGCCCGGACGACGCCCCACGGGAAGGTCGCCCAGTTGGGGATCCGCTCGGGAATCGTACGCCCGGTCATCGACTGGGCCACGAGCGGCCCATCGGCCACGTGGGCATCAAGCAACGCATTGGTGACAATCGCCGCCGAGAACGGCCCGCAGTCATTGGTCGGTCCCTGCCACTGATGCCAATCCGGCAGCGGGCCGGACATCCGTTTTGCCCACTTCCGCGCATCGAACTCAGCACGCTTTTCTCGTTCGTTCATCCTCCCACCTCCCGGTCTCTGATGCACCTAGCATACCACACCCCCCCAAAAACCAAAACCGACCGCACGGGATGACCCATACGGTCGGTTTTCCAACACTATAACCAGAAGCGACGGACAATACGCCGCTTAAGGGCTGATAAAGGGACTGCTCGCTTTGGCCAAAATTACTCGGATGCTAGAGATCCCCTAGTTCAAACGGATCCTCCGGAAAGCCCACCGGGCTGCCGGCCCGAATTTCTAACACGCCCTCTTCGATGATCGCAGGTGCTTCGTAGATGCTATGTTCGTTTTCCATTGGAAGACCCTTTCCATTCGTCATACCCGCTTATTTATGATTATTATAGTAGATATCTTTCTATTTTGCAAGTCCCAACCGGGTAAATTTGGGGAAGTCGTGGAAAGGGAAAACGCGAACTCCCTCGGGAGTTCGCGTTTGTGAGGCACAGGAAGGACCCGATCAGATCTCCAATCTCAATCGGTTCCCATCCAGCGTACGGCTAGCCGCGACTTAGAGTTCGAACGGATTCTCCGGGACGCCCAAGGGGCTGCCGGCTCGGATCTCCAGTTCCCCCTCTTCCACAATCGCCGGGGACTCGTAAATGGTTGGTTGTTTGGTCATCATACCCTCCCATTGCTATTACGCCACGATAATGAAGCCTCTCACTTACCAGTATATGCGACTTCCTCCCAAAGCGCAAGCGGAAAAACGGCCATCCCGATAGTACATTCGAGCTATACGCGACGGCCTGCAAGATGGGGGCTCCGTACAAACGCGCCCCCCCACCTCAGCCAACCGCGCCGGCGAAGAGATCGACGACCGCTTCCAGCCGCTCCGGGATGGGGATGCCCGCCGGACAGACCTCCATACAGGACCCGCAGCGGAGGCACGCCTCCGGGGAGACCGCGAGGTCCTCGTACATCCGGACACCCAGGTACTTGGTGGACTCCGGGTACTGCTGGTACGCGTACGCGGCGTGGAAGGCGTCGGGGATGGGGATCTCCTGCGGGCAGGTGGAGACGCAGTAGCCGCAGCGCAGGCAGTCCTGCTCGTACTTGTAAGTCCCTTCCTGCTCGCCGATCAGCCGGACGAGCGCCTCCCGTTCCTCGTCGGTCATCACGGGCATATCCGCGACGGGGACGTCCTCCTCCACCTCCGCCACCGAGCGCATGCCGGGGATCACCATGTCGACCGCCGGGTGCGAGAGCACGTGGTGCAGGCACCCGCGCACGATGGGATCGTACCAGTCGGGGTCGGCGGCGCGCTTCGCGGCACGGGACTCGGCGTCCATCGGCAGGCAGAGCGAGCCGCCGGAGAACGCCTTCATGATGATCACGCCGACATTGTGCGCCTGTGCCAGGTCGAGGATGCCGTGGCGGGCTACGCCCTCCTCATCCATAATGTTGTAGAGGAGCAGGATCGTCTCGAACTCACCGGAGCGGATCGCTTCCCGCATCACGTCGAGGGAGCGGTGGATGGTGATGCCGAGGTGATCGACCAGCCCCTCGGCCTTAGCCGCTCTCGCGGCAGCCAAAGCGCCGTCGGGCGCGGTCACCCGCTCCCACGTAGGCAGGTCCATCACGTTGTGGAGCTGCCACAGGTCGAGCCGGTCGACCTGCAGGTTGCCCATACTGATCTCCAGATCGCGGCGGGCCCCCGCCGCGTCGCGGGCGCCGGTCTTGGTCGCGATGATGACCTCGTCCCGGCGGGCCTTGAGCACCGTCCCGATCTTGCGCTCGCTGGTGGTGTAGTTGCGCGCGGTGTCGATAAAGTTGACGCCCATATCCAGCGCACGATTGAGGGCGTCCGCCGCCTGCGCGTCGCTCACCTCGGGCAGCTTGATGGCGCCAAAGCCGACCCGCGACACCCGCAGGCCCGTCTTACCCAACGTCGTGTACTGCATCAATGCCTCCTTCTTGCATGCGTCAGTTCTCGTTCAGGTCACTTGCATGATAGGCGGGCTATTCGTTTTGTCCAGCGGTGGATCGGAAAGGTCGGAGATTACAAATCTCCTGAGAGCGTGGGGGGAATTGGAATATGGATCGTCGATTCAGCGTGCTCTTTACTCGGGATCGACCGGTGCCGCGGACACGGGCACGTCCAGCTCGTGGGCCACCAACCGGATCACGGTCCTAATCTGGTCGGACCAGCCGTCCATCCCGGCGGGATCGACCGCCAGCACGATCGAGCGGGCGCCCGCCTGCCGGACGCGGACGACCTCATCGAAGACGACGTCCCATATCGCGGGCACGGCGTGCGCGGGGCCCTGAGCCAGCGCGACCCGCCGGCGGCGCCCCTCGCGCGCCGAGCCGTCGGGAGCACGGTAGGTCGGGATCACGATCACCTCCCCGTGGGCGTAACGGTCGTACGTCACCCCCACCCGCACGGTGACCTCAGCCTCATGTGAATGATGCCACAGTCGCCCCATCGATGCTCGCTTTCCACCAGCGATGGTCAAAAAATCGACGATTACATCGCCACTGTCGATATTATCGACACTTCAGACAAAAAAAGCCGCCCGCTTCTGCCCCTTATTATAGAACGTATATTCTAAGTTGGCAACTAAGTAACTCCGAAAAAGTTCCTTGGCCTCCGCCCCCGGGGGCGGGGGCTACGAGCACTGTGAAGATACTTTCTCACATCTACTTAGCGGCGTATGCGGTAACTGAGGACATCCCCCCCTCTAACTCCCTCCCGCTGGGGGGAGAACATAGGACGCGGAGAGGGCGCGCAATGCGGTGGGGAGCTGGATCCCAAGGCTCCTACCCATGCCACATGCGGACAAGATGTCCGCGATCCGGGGCTTATGCCCGCTTTGGTGACGCGAGGCCCCACCCGAGCCGCGCTCTGGTACTGTATCCTTGACTCAGGATTTTCTCTCTGTGCATTGGCTCGTATTCAAGCTATGGGAATTGTAGCCCACTGTTAAAACCCGGTGCAATGCACTTGATCCTAGGCGGGTCTCGTGGGATCTTCCGTTCCTTCAGGTTGCCTAGCATTGATGGTTGCCTACGGAAGTGCATCGCACCTATCGCCTACTGCAATGTCCTGAGAAAAAGATACAGTATCCGCGATCCCGAACTCTTGACGCACGTCCATGCAGAGGTATAGTCGACACGACGACTGATCGACAACCCACAAGGAGATACGGAATGAACCAACGAGCTACGACGGAGCCAGGAGACGAACGGCGCGCCGAGATCGCGCGGGAGGCAGGCGCGATGCTGAATCAGGGGTACCACTGCTCCGAGGCGGTGCTGCTGGCTGCAGCGCCGCCCCTGGTGGCGGACTGGGAGGCGAGGTGCGCGCGGCTGGCAACGCCGTTCGCCGGGGGAACCGGCGGGACGCAGCAGGAGTTGTGCGGCGCGCTGAGCGGGGGGATGATGGTCATCGGGGCGCTGCTGGGCCGGGAGACGGCGGACGTCAACGACGACGAGGCGCAGAGGCTGGCAGCAGCGTACCGGGGGTGGTTCCTCGAGACCTTGGGCGACACGCAGTGCGAGACGCTGCGACGGGGGACGGTCAAGGGGCCCGGCGGGCTGGGCTCCTGCTCGGTACTGGTGGAACGGGCGACGGCGCTGCTGCTGGAGATGCTGGACGAGGCGGGGTACGCACTGACGCAGGGCTAGCCGCCGGAGGTGCGCTCACGGATTGACACGGATGGCCACGGGTTTCTTGTGACGTCAGGGCATCGTGACTGCACTTAGACGCCGGCGCCCCGGTCTAGGCGACAGGGCATCTGCGATGAGACTTGTGTGGCAGGGCCGGGGATTGCAAATCCCCTCCGAGCATACAATCCGAGCATTCAAGAAGGTCCGGGCGTTCAAGAAGGAGAGATGATGATGGCACTCAACGAAGCGGATGTGAAGGTTTTACGAGAGTTGGGACGGCAGGTGGCGGAGATCGCGGCGCTGCCCGAGCAGCAGGCGCGGATCGAGCGGTGGGAGGCGCTGAACGGGCTCAGGCCGGAGCGGCCGATGGTGATGATCGACCAGATCCCGTGGCACGAGATGAACGTGGACGACGAGCTGACGGTGCGGAGCGAGGATCCGTTCTGTCAGGCGATCGAGACGAATCTGCGGCGGACGCTCTACAAGTGGCGGCATATGCGCGTCGATATGGTGGTCGAGCCGTACGTCGACATCCCAAAGGTGATCCGGGGCGCGCACCTGGGGATCAACGCGGAGGACGACCGCGCGGTGCTGGATCCGCAGAACGACGTGGTCGGGCACTACTACCGGGATCAGTTGAAGACGGACGAGGACCTGGCGAAGATCAAGACGCCGACCGTCCGGCTGGACGAGGCGGCGACCCGCGAGCGTGAGGAGAAGGCGCACGCGATCTTCGACGGGATCCTGGAGGTGCGGATGCAGGGGATGCACCCCAGCTTCGCGTTCTGGGACCGGATCTCCGAGTGGCACGGCGTGGAGGCGTCGCTCATCGACCTGGTGGACCGGCCCGACTTCATCCACCGGATGGTCACGCGGGTCACGGACGCGTACCACGCGATGCTGGATCAGCTGGAGGCGCAGGGGCTGCTGGGCTATCCGATGGGGACGGTCCACTGCACGGGCGCGTACACGGACGAGCTGCCCGCCGAGGGCTACGATCCGGACCACGTGCGGGCGAAGGATCTGTGGACGATGGGCATGGCGCAGGTCTTCTCGTCGGTCTCGCCGGCGATGCACCAGGCGTTCGAGCTGGACTACGTCTATCCGTGGTACGAACGGTTCGGGCTGGGCTACTACGGGTGCTGCGAGCCGCTGGACGATAAGATCGACATCGTGCGGACGATCCCGAACCTGCGGAAGATCTCGATGAGCCCGTGGGTGGACGTGCGGAAGGGCGCGGCACGGATCGGGCAGGACTTCGTCTTCTCGCGGAAGCCGAGCCCCGCGCTGGTGGCGACGGACGCGATGGACGAGGACGCGGTGCGGGCGGATCTGCAGGCGACGTACGACGCGTGCCGGGCGCACGGGACGCCGCTGGAGTACACGCTGAAGGATATCAGTACGGTGCGGTACGAGCCGCAGCGGCTGTGGCGGTGGGCGGAGGTGGCGATGGGGGTGGTGGAGAGTTGAGAGTTGCGAGTTGAAAGTTGAAAGTTGAAAGTTGGTGCGGGGAAAGTCGGAAGTCAAAGGTCGAAAGTTGGAAAGTTAGGTGGAGGTGGTGAGGCGGGTGAGGGATAGGCCGAGGCCTAGGGTCAGCCAGAAGAGGAGGCCGGGTTTTTGACCGAGGGCGATGGCGTCGGTGAGGCCGAAGAGCATCTGGCCGATGACGCCGAAGAGGAGGCCGTGGGCGAGGCCGCGCTGCCAGGGGGGAGACGCGGGGTTCTCGGCGGGCTCCCCGGCGGCGAGGAGGGCGAGGCCGTAGCTGAAGAGCATAGCCAGGTAGGCGATCAGACCCGGGACGCCGAGGTCGAGGCCCACCTGGAGGAGCTGGTTGTGGGCGTGGGTGAAGTCGGCGCCGGGGTCGAAGTAGAAGGTCGGGTAGCGGGCGTGGATGATGGGGACCAGGGTGTCGAACCCGATCCCGGTGAGGGCGTGATCGCGGAGCACGCGCCAGGCGCGGTGCCAGATCTCCAGCCGGCCTTGCAGGCTGAGGTCGGCGTTGGCGATCTCCACGCCCCAGAGCGCCCAGGCCACCTGCTGCGGCCCGACGATGAGGACGAGGACAAGCACCGCCAGGGCCCCCACCCCGGCGATCCAGCGGCCGGCGCGGCCCTGCAGGGCGGTCCATAGGCCCAGGCAGAGGGCCGTCACCGTGATCGCCCCTCGGGACTGGCTGAGGATCAGGAGGAGCGCACCGGCGAGAGCGAGGGCGCCCAGGAGGACGACCTCGACAGCGTGGCGGACGGTGCGCGCCCACCGGCGCTGTCGTGCCTGGACGACGGCCGACCGGATCAGGCCAACGGTCAAAGAGACGTAGAGCGGGATGAGCAGCGCGATCGTACCGGCCACCTGGTTGGTGTTGAAGCCCTCCTCGGCGCGGGGAAGGCCGGTCAGGCGCTTAGGGAAGCGGTCCTGGAGGGCCTCGACCCACGGTCTGAAGAGGGGCATCTGGGCGGCGCCGCCCCACGAGGTGCCGGCGAAGCCCAGGGCGATGATCCCCGCGCCCAGCAAGGCCAGCCCCGCCGTGACGATCCAGAGGCCGCGCGGCCCGGGGAGGTCGTTGGCCAACGCGTACGCCAGGGCGATCCCGTAGAGAACGCCGGCGATCTTGGGGAAGCTCAGGGCGACGTCGTAGGTGGCCCAGACGCCCATGCCGACCATGGCGACGATCAGGAGCACCGGCAGGTCGACCGGGGTGCGGACGGTGGCGCGGCCCTGCACGGCCCAGCGCAGGAGCCAGAGGGCCGGGAGGGCCAGCAGCAGCCACGGGGTGACGGCCGGGTCGGGGAAGACGAACCAGGGCGCCAGCAGGAGCGTGACCGCGAGGTCGAAGAGGGCCCACGCCGGGCGCAGCGGGTGGCGGGTCGCGGCGCTCATCCGCCGGGCGCGCCCTGCAGGGCGTCCAGCAGCTCGCGGGCGCCGGCGTGGTCGGGCTTGAGGGCCAGCACGCGGCGGCAGGCCTCCGCCGCCTCGGCGTCGCGGGCGAGGGCGAAGTCGGCCTGCGCCAGGAGCCACCACGCCTTGGCCGCCTCGGGGTTCAGGGCGACGGCCTGCGATAGATGCTCGCGCGCGGCGGCGGGGTCGTCGCGTTCAAGGAAGCAGCCGCCCACCTGCAGCCGGAGCTGCGCGCGCTGCTTCGGCTTCCAGGTCGTCGACCAGCCCTGCGCGGCCACAGCCTGCGCCTCCTCGCAGCGGCCTCGGCCGGCCAGGAAGGCCACGAGGGCCTTGACCGCGGGGTGGTACGCCGCGTCGCGGGCCAGGGCGTCCCGGTAATAGGCGGCGGCGTCATCGGGGCGGTCGCTGTGGCGCTCGATCACCAGGCCGGCGCGGTAGCTGGGCTCGGGGTCGCGGGGCGCGAGGACGCCGGCGCGGGTGTAGGCGTCGAGGGCCTCAGCCCACCGCTCCAGATCCGCGAGGACCTTCGCGCGGCAGAGGTGGGCCTCGGCCAGCGCCGGATCGAGGGCGGCGGCGCGGTCGCAGAGCTGGAGGGCATCAGCGGGCGCTTCGCCCTTGAGATCGAGCCCCTGCGCCGCGAAGTAGGAAGCCGCGTCGGCCGCGCGCCAGGCGTCCATGGCGGCGTCGAGTTCGCCCTGGGCGGCGAGGTGCTGCCCGAGGGCGAACTGGGCCAGGTCGTGATCCGGGTCGCGGGTGACGGCGGCCTGGAGGGCGCGGGTGGCGGCAGCCCGGTCGCCGACGGCGTCGTAGATGGCGGCGAGGTTGTAGAGGAGGGCGCCGTTGCGGGGGGCGAGGGCGGTGCCCCGGGCGAAGTGGGTGCCGGCGGTCTCGAAGGCGCGGCGGCGCTCGGTGTCGGTCAGGGCCGGGGCGAGGAGGGCCGCGTTGAGGGGCTGGGCGCCGAGGCTGTTGGCGATGAGGCCGGCGGCGGGGCGCCAGAGGAGGGTGAGGGCGAGGAGGAGGGTGAGGAGAAGGAGGGGGGATCTGGGGAAGCCACCGCGCCAGGCAACGGCAGTCCCCCCCTCTGACTCCCCCCCGGAGGGAGGGAGGACCGGCGCTTGGGTGATGAGGGGTCTGGTTAGCATGGTCCTCGCTCTTGGGCGGCTAGGCTTGAGGGCGCCAGGCACGGTTACGGTGTTTAGGGAAGTTTGATGACTTGGCCGGGTTGGAGGCCGGAGACGACTTCGGTGAAGGCGCCGTCGGAGATGCCGGTCTCGATCTCGGTGCGGCGGGTGGTGTCGTCGTCCTGGACCACCTGGACGTAGGCCTGCCCGGCGAAGGAGGTGATGGCGGCGTTGGGCACGACGGGCACGTCGGCGCGGGTGACGCCGGGGAGGACGACGCGAACGTTCTCCTCAGTCTCGGTGGGAACGGTCCAGGGATTGTCGAAGTCCACCACGACCTCGTAAGCCGACGAGCCGTCCGAGGCGGTGACGTCTGTCACGGTCCCCTCATATATCTCGTCGGGGCGGGCCTCGAACCGGATCTCCACCGGCTGCCCGACGGCGATCTGCTCGACGTCCTCGGCGGAGGCCAGCGCGGAGACCCAGAGATTGGAGGGGTCGATGATGACGCCCACGGTCTCGTAGGGCTGCACGGCGGTGCCGGGGCGGACGTCGATGGCGTTCACAATGCCTGCGATGGGGGCGGTGAGCACCGTATTGGAGAGGGCCTCGCTGGCCGCCAGGTACTGCGCCTCGGCGCGCTGCTGCCGGAACTCGGCGAGCTCCAGGCTGCTGCGGGCCGCATCAACCGAGGCCTGGGCCGAGGCCTGGGTGAGATTAAACTGCGCTTCTGCGAGGGGCACCGCGCTCTCATCCACGTAAACGGTCCGGCCCTCCTGCGCGGCCTGGGCCGCCTGAGCCCGCTGGATCTCCAACCTCGCATGGGCAGCCGCGACCTGCGCCTCCGCGACCGCGGACTGCGCCCAGAAGACCTCCACCTGCGCGTCGACCTTGGCCTGGGCCTGTTCGACCTGGAGCGCGGCCAACGCGCGGGCGTACGCCCGCTCGCGCACGGTCTCCTGCAGATCCGAGGCGTCGAGCTCGGCCACCGTCTCCCCGGCGTCGACGGCCGTCCCGGGCTCCGAGGTGACCGTCCGGACCTTGCCCGCGACCGTGAAGAAGAGATCGGCCTCACGCTGGGCCTCGAGGCTCCCGCGCAGCTCCATATTCTCGGAGAGCGTGCCGGTGGTGATGGTGTAGACGTCCCCCAGGGGCTCGCGGGTGGCGGTGGGCATGACGTAGGTGGCGACCGGCGGCGCGGGCGTTGGGGTGGCACATCCGGCCATCAGGAGGAGCCACAGGAGCGAGCCTCCCACCACCCACAGAATCTGTCGTCTAGCGTGGCGCATGGGTCCGCTCCCTCTCCGCCTCGGCCTGCCGCGCAGTGCGGGAAGGTTTGCGGCCGCCGTTACGGCCGAAGAGCCCGCGCGGGCCCTTGCCGTCCCCATTGTTGGGATAGTAGTTCTTATAATAGCCGTAGTAATAATAGTAACTGCCGCTGCGGCCGGACATCCCGTTGACAACCACGCCGAGCACCTTGGCCTCGACCTCCTGGAGGCGCTGCAGCGCCTGGCCGACCACCGGGATGCGCGACTCGCCGGCGTTCACCACCAGGGCCACACCGTCGACCATGGTGGAGACGATCACCGGATCGGTGACCGCCATCACGGGCGGGCTGTCGATGATGACCATATCGCAGCAGTCGGTGAGGAGCGTGAGGAAGCCCCGGAAGAGCTGGGAGTTGAGGAGCTCCGCCGGCGTCCGCACGTGGGTGCCAGCGGGGACCACCCGCAGGCCCTCGAGCCGGGTCCGCTGGACCAACTCGTCCACCATCTCGACGTCGAGCGCCGCCCCCTCGTGCTCCTTGAGAGCGAGGAGGGCATCGGAGAGGCCGGGCTTGGTGTCCACGCCCACAAACTTCTGCACCGTGGGGTGGCGGAGGTCCGCATCGACCAGCACCACCGACCTGCCGCCCTGGGCCATCACCGCGGCCAGGTTGGCGGCGGTGAAGGACTTGCCCTCGGTGGGCAGCGGGCTGGTCACCAGGAGCGTGCGCACGGGGGTGTCGAGGCTGGCGAACTGGATGCTGGTGCGGAGACTGCGGAAGGCCTCGGTGGCCGGGGAGAGCGGCTGCTCGGCCACGATCCAGTGGTACTCCTGCTCCTTGGTGCTGGGGATCGCGCCGAGGGTGTTGACGCCCAGCGCGCGCCGCACGTCATCGGGGTTGTGGACGCGGTCGTCGAGGTACTCAAGCAGGAAGGCCGTCCCCACCCCGATCATGCCGCCGGTCACCAAGGCGAGGGCGGTGTTGCGCATCACCTGGGGGCCGACCGGCGCTTCAGGCAGGGCCGCCGGCGAGAAGAGGCTCAGGAAGTTACCCGACTGCGCCATGGCCAGCCGGAACTGCTCGGTGCTGCTGAGGTAGACGTTGAGCCGGATCTGGTTGTTGCTGAGCCGGGACTCGAGCCGGGCCAGCTCCGCCCGACCGTAGGCCGAGAGGTCGCGGGCATCGCCGAGGGCCGCGATCTCGGCCCGGGTCTCGGCGATCGAGGCCTCCAGGTCCGAGACCAGCGCCTCGAGCTCGGCCAGTTGGTCCTGGTAGCGGGCCTGCTGCTGGGCGGTCTTCTGGTCGATAAAGACCTGGGCCGTGGTGGCGGCGAGAGCCTGGGCGAGGGCCGGGTCGGTGTGCTGGGCGGAGATCCGGATCAAGTTGGTATCGTCCACCTGCTGCGCCGACAGCGTGCCCCGCACGGCATCGACGCTCATCCCCAAGTTCAAGCGCGCGACCACTTCCTCCACCACCATCTGCGCGGTGATCTGCCGCACGTACGTCCCGGCGATCGCCTCCGCGTTGAAGATGGCCCGGTAGGGATCCTGGTTGGGGTCGCTGCCCGGATCCACTTCCAGGGTCACCGCCGATTGATAGATGGACGGCTGCCGGCTGGACCAGAGGTAGGCGGCGGCCGCCGCCAGGATGGTACAGAGCAGCACCAGCCACCAGCGCTGCCAGACTACGCGCCAATATTCACGAAGCTCCAATGCGTCACCCCCGAGTTGTGTAGGTTCTAAGGGGATTATACCGTAAGGGGCGGTGGGGGCAAAGGGGATTGTGGGAGGGGTGGC
>DAOTTS010000082.1:0-3546 GCA_034437735.1 Anaerolineae bacterium | reverse complement strand
GGAGCTCATCGAGGAACGCGTCGCCCTGGAGGTCAAACGCCTGGGCTTGGACCGACCCTTTATCGTGCGCAGTTTCATCTTCCTCAAAGACGCCATGACCCTCAACCTGGGATTCGCCGAGCAGATGGTCAGCGACAGCGGATCGAAGAGTGTCCGATTGATCCTGCTGGAACGGCTGCCGCCGACCCTGGTCTTGTGGGGCGCGGCCAACCTCTTCCTCTTCTTCATGAGCCTTTTTGTGGGCCTCTATCTCTCCAGAAAGTACGGCAGCTTCCTGGACAGAATTACCGTAGCCCTCGCACCGACGTCCTCGGCGCCGGCGTGGTTCTACGGCATCTTTCTGATTCTGATCTTCGCGGCCGTCTTCCGCATCCTGCCCTTCGGCGGGATGGTCGATGCGCCGCCTCCGGAATCCAGGCTGATGTACCTTCTGAATTTGGGCAAACACCTCATTTTGCCGGTGTCCGCCATTATTATCAGCTCGATCTTTTTGCAAGCTTACAATTTCCGCACGTTCTTCTTGATCTATTCTCGAGAAGACTACGTCGATATGGCCAAAGCCAAGGGATTGCCCGACCGGGAGATCGAACGGCGCTATATCCTCCGCCCAACCCTACCCACGATCATCACCCAGTTCGCGCTCCTGTTGATCGCGCTCTGGACGGGCGCGACCATCCTGGAGACCGTCTTCAACTGGCCGGGATTGGGCCGCGCGCTCTACCAGGCGATTGGGCTGTACGATACGCCGGTCATCGTGGGCTCCCAGGTGATCTACGCGTATCTCCTGGCACTCACGGTCTTTCTCCTGGATTTCATCTATGCATTGGTCGACCCCAGAGTTAGGGTCGGAGGAGGAGGCAGGCGAGTATGAGAAACTTCCGTGAAATCACACGGTATCCGGCCGCGATGGTCGGCGTATTTATGATCTTGATTTTGGTTGTCGTCGCCATTTACGCGATGGTCTCGACGCCCTATGCTGAGGCGGTCAGACTCTGGCGCGGCGGCGAGGATATCTGGTACAACACACCGAAAAAGGCGGCTCCAGTATGGACAAACCTATTCCGGAGTGAGAACCTGCCCGCTACTATCTCGATGGACAGCGAGAGCGAATCCATCGAGAAAACCCGGGAAGCAATCGATGAAGAGCTGACGCAAATCACGTTTGACTACACATTCGATTATCCGTACACGACCTTCCCCCGGGAGATCTCGCTCTTCTTCGACACGGAATATGAGGAGAAGGCTCCGTTCATTGAGTTAGTCTGGCTGACGCCCGATGGACGAGAGATTCGCATCGCCAATATGGCAGCGGAAAGCTCGATGTCTTACCGGCTCTCCCAGGACGATAAACTTCAGCGCAGGTTGAGCCGCACGATGGGTGGAGATATTTCTCCCCACGACGCGCTCTTTGCGGATCCGAACTCCGAGGAGATGAAAGCCCTACCGGGCCAATATACGTTAAATGCCATAGCGACGGTCTTCGAACCGGAATCCGATGTTGATGCCGAACTCGTCGTCTTTGGGCAGGTACACGGCATTGCCGGCACCGACCACCGACGCCGGGATATCACCGTGGCACTGCTATGGGGTACACCGGTCGCCCTGGCGTTCGGCCTGTTGGCTGCCCTCGGCACCAGTGCTACGACAATGATCATCGCCGGTGTGGGAACGTGGTACGGCGGGTGGGTGGACGCGCTTATCCAGCGGATCACCGAGGTCAACTTGATCCTCCCCGTCCTCCCCATCCTCATTATGATCGGCACCTTCTACTCCAAGAGCCTCTGGGTCATGCTGGGCGTTATCATCCTGCTTAACATCTTCGGGGGAGGGATCAAGACGTACCGAGCGATCTTCCTCCAGGTGAAGGAGTCACCCTACATCGAGGCTGCGCAGGCCTACGGTGCGACCGATGCGCGCGTGATCTTCAGCTATCTCGTACCCCGCATCGTGCCGACGCTTATACCCAACTTGGTCACCCTGGTCCCGGCCTACGTTTTCTTGGAAGCGGCCCTGTCCGTCCTGGGCCTGGGCGATCCCGTGATGCCCACGTGGGGCAAGATCATCAGCGATGCGCGCGTCAACGGGGCGCTCTATCAGGGTAACTACTACTGGATGCTGGAGCCGTCGATCCTGCTGATGCTGACCGGCCTGGCATTTTCACTCCTGGGCTTCGCCCTCGACCGCGTGTTCAACCCAAGACTGAGAGGTAGATAGCATTTATGTCAGAGAAGAAAACCCTATTAAACATCCAGGATCTACGCCTCTATTTTCGAACCACACAAGGGGTGGTCCAGGCGGTCGACGACATCGACCTCAAGCTGAGCAAGAACGAGGCCATGGTCATCCTCGGCGAATCCGGCTGCGGGAAGACATCGCTCTCCAAGGCCGTGCTGCGCCTGCTTCCCCAAAACGTCGATACGTATTCAGGCCACATCTATCTGGAGGGTCAGGATACGATGGCGATGGGAAATGAAGAATTCCGGCGCCACATCCGGTGGTTCAAGATGTCCCTCGTTCCTCAGGCCGCGATGAACGCGCTTAACCCGGTCATGAAAGTTGGGGATCAGGTATCAGAGCCGCTGACGGCCCACCACCTCGCCGAGAAGGAGGATGCACTGGACCAGGCTGCCCAGATGTTCCAGCAGGTCGGGGTCCCGGTCGATTTCCTGGAACGCTACGCCTTTGAATTAAGCGGCGGTATGCGCCAGCGGGTCGCCCTGGCCATGGCGTTGATTACGGCGCCGCCCTTGGTCTTCCTCGACGAGCCCACGTCCGCTTTGGACGTCCTGACCCAGGCGAACATCTTCAACGTGCTCAAACGGATCAAACAGGAGTTGGCCGTAAGTTTCATCCTCATCACCCACGATATCGCCACGTCGAGCGAGCTGGCGGATAAGGTTGCGGTGATGTACGCGGGGCAGATCGTCGAGGTCAATCACGCGAGACATTTCTTCACCGATCCCCTGCATCCCTATTCGAAGATGCTGATGGCCAGCGTCCCCAAACTTAAGGTCGACCAAGAACCCACGTTTATCACAGGCCACCCACCCAGCCTACTCGGTCCTCCCACGGGCTGTCGGTTCGCCGATCGTTGCCCCTCGGCTTTCGAGAAGTGCTCGGAAGAACCCCCAATGTTCCAGGTTGAGGGACAGCAGGTCAAATGCTGGCTATACGCGAAAGAGGGAGTATAAGTATGTCCGTTCAATTCAACGAACAGCCTCAAGACGAAGCAGTCGCCACGATGACCGAGGTCAAGGAATCCGCCCCGCCCCTGCTCTCGATACAGGATTTACACGTCTGGTTTGAGCTTAAGCGCTGGGGCTTCCTGCACGCCGGTTACGTTCAGGCCGTGGACGGGGTGAACTTCGACCTTCACCGTGGCGAAGCCATCGGGGTGGTCGGAGAGAGCGGCTGTGGGAAAACCACCTTGATGAAGACCATCCTGGGATTGTACGACCCCATCAAGGGCAAAGTCGTGTTCCGGGGGGATGATCTCAGCGATCTGAACACCGGTGATATGCAATCCTATCGCTCGGAGGTTGGCTA
>DAOTTS010000081.1:0-27767 GCA_034437735.1 Anaerolineae bacterium | reverse complement strand
CGACCACCGTCACCCCGCGATGGAGTTCCTCCTGCCGGTGCTGCTGGAAGCTCGCCCGGTACGCGTCATAGAGGGATTCCACGTCGAGAGCGGCCTCATCCTCGATCGTCGGCAGCTCACCCGTCTCCGGGTTGATGTCCGGGGGACGCAGCGCCTCGAAATTCGGTTGGTACGCCAGTTGAAGCCACGCGCCATCGCCCGTCATCTCCTGGTGAAGCCGGTTGACGTGCATCGTCAACTCGCGGATCACGCGGCGTCTGTACATCGCAACGGTCACCCCCATCCGAACCAGTCTCTCCTCCAAGGGGACAAGTTGGAGCGGGTCGCTGCCCCCGTGCTCCCGCATGTGCCGCAAGAGCGCATTCCGGCGCGAGACGGCGCTGCGATAGGCGCTGTGCACCTCGACGTACGTGGCATAAACCTGGGAGAGGAGGTCGTCGAGGTATCGCCGCCGCTCCGAGGGAGATCCGGTGACCAGCGTCAGATCCTCCGGTAGGAAACAGACCACGTTCAGGTGTCCGGCAAGGTCAGCGAGCCGCACGGAACGTTGGTCGATCTTGATCTGTTTTTGCGTCCGCCGGTTCCCACTGGAGAGCGTCCGCCATTCCAAGGCGATCTCAAGCAGTTCCTCGTGCTGAGGGTGAACCACGTGAGCTTGAAGATGGGCAAAAGGCATCGCAGACTCCACCGCCTCCCAATGGATCAGGTGATGGTCCCGGTGCGTGAGGGGGGATCGTCCCAGCGCCAGATACGCGATAGCCTCCAGCAGACTCGTCTTTCCCTGAGCGTTGGCGCCCAAGAGCAGCACCGGCTTCGCCGGAAGCTCAAGTTCGAGGTGCTCATAGGTGCGGAAATGGCGCAGATTTAAGCGTCGAATATGCATGGATTCCCATTGTAACATAGGCCCCGGTAAGCTCAACGACTCATCGGAGTGCCGACCTCGCCGTGACAACGTTTGTTGTGACCCAATTCTATGGTAAGGTAGATCGTGAATAATCAGCAGGGGGGCTTGCACCTATCACAGCATTCAATGAACTGACCAGGAGGGACGTCCATGAAACCTAATCCAATTCGCACTTTTCCCATTATACCTCGACTGCCGGAGCCACTGAAGCCGTTGTGGAAGCTCGCTTACAATCTCCGCTGGGCCTGGCAGCACGACATGATCGAACTTTTTATGAGGTTGGACAGCGATCTCTGGGAGAAGACCAATCACAATCCAGTTCGGATGCTCGGAATGATCGAACAGGATCGCCTGGAGGATCTCGCCAAGGATGCGGGGTTCATTGCCCAGCTCCAGCGGGTCTCCGAGTCCCTAGTTGACTACTTACAGAATGACGACGCCGCTTGGTTTGATCAGACCTATATGAAGGCAGACAGACCCATGATTGGCTATTTCTGCCTGGAGTTCGGCATCACCGAATGCCTCAGCATCTTCGCCGGCGGCCTGGGAATTCTGGCAGGCGATCACCTCAAGTCGTCCAGCGATCTCGGCCTGCCCTTGGTCGGGGTGGGCCTGCTCTACCAACAAGGGTACTTCCGCCAATATCTGAACCAGGCCGGGTGGCAGCAGGAAGCGTATGAGGATAACCACTTTGATAATCTGCCGCTCGTTTTGGAACGCGGGCCGGATGACAAACCGCTGACCATCGAAGTCGATCTGCCGGGACGCACCGTGACGGCCCGCATCTGGCGCGCCGAGGTGGGGCGGGTTTCGCTCTATCTTCTCGACACCAATATCCCGGTCAACACGCGCCCCGAGGATCGCGACATCACCGATCAACTCTACGGCGGCGATCAAGATCTGCGCATCAGGCAGGAGATTCTCCTGGGTATCGGCGGATACAAAGCGATGAAGGCCCTGGGGATCGATCTCAAGGTCTACCATATGAACGAGGGGCACTCCGCATTCCTGGGTCTGAAGCACATTCAGCACCTGATGGAAAAAGAGGATCTGACCTTCGCCGAGGCCCGCGAGGCCGCCTCCTCCTCTTTCGTCTTCACCACCCATACCCCTGTCCCCGCCGGACACGATCGCTTCCATAACCAGCTGATGCAGACGTACTTTTCAGATTTTGCCGCGAATAAGCTGGGGCTTTCGTGGAACGAGTTCATGGCCCTGGGACGCGAGAATCCCTACAACTACCACGAACCGTTCTGTATGACAACCTTCGCGATTCGCCTTTCGACCTACACCAATGCGGTCAGCAAATTGCACGGGAAGGTCTCCCGGGAGATGTGGCAGGGCCTGTGGCCGGGCGTGCCACAGGAGGAAATCCCGATCAGTCACGTGACGAACGGGGTCCATCTGCTCTCATGGCTCTCCAGGGATATGAAGGTGCTCTACGACCGCTATCTCGGGCCGCGCTGGCGCGAGGAGCCCGGGGATCGCAACGTCTGGAAACGAGCCCAGCGCATCGCGCCCGACGAGCTCTGGCGCACCCACGAACGTCGCCGCGAGCGATTGGTCGCCTTCACCCGCGAACGGCTGCGCAAACAGCTTCGGCAGCGTGGCGCCTCCCCCAGCGATATCAGCGCGGCCGCCGAGGTCCTGGATCCGGAAGCGCTGACCCTGGGCTTCGCCCGCCGGTTTGCAACGTATAAGCGCGCGACCTTGATCTTGAGAGATCCCGACCGACTCGCCCGGATCCTCAACGACCCCGAGCGCCCGGTGCAGATCATCTTCGCCGGGAAGGCCCATCCCCGCGATAATCCCGGGAAAGCGCTCATCCAGGAGATCGTGGGACTCAGCCGTCAGGAGACCTTCCGCAACCGCATCGTCTTCCTGGAGGACTACGATATGATCATCGCGCGCTACCTGGTGCAGGGCGTCGACGTATGGCTCAATACCCCGCGCCGCCTGCGCGAGGCAAGCGGCACCAGCGGAATGAAAGCCGCCGCCAACGGCGTGCTCAACATGTCCATCCTCGATGGTTGGTGGGACGAGGCCTATAAGCCGGAGGTCGGGTGGGCGATCGGACGGGGTGAGGTCTATGACGATCCCGAGTATCAGGACAAGGTCGAGGCCGAGGCCATCTACGACCTTCTAGAGCGCGATATCATCCCGACGTTTTACGATCGCTCTGGGCGCGTGCCGAGGCATTGGATCGAACATATGAAAGCCGCGATCAGTTCGCTCTCCTTCTTCTTCAACACAAATCGGATGGTCGCCGAATATACCAAAAACTTCTACATGCCGGTGCTCGATCGCACCAACAAGCTGGCTCAGAACGACTACGCCGGTGCCCGAGATCTTTCGACTTGGCGCCAACGGCTGCGGTCCGGCTGGGATGCGGTCCGAGTCGTCAACGTCGAAGGGGATCTACCCAATGAGATTCACGTTGGCGAGGCCTTTGAGGCGAAGGCAGAGATCAACCTGGGGCAGCTTTCCCCGGACGACGTGTGCGTCGAGTTGTACGTCGGGATGGTCAACCCCAGCGGCGAACTCGTCCAGGGCGAAGCGGTCACGATGGACGTCGTCGAAAAGTTGGGGAACGGCAAATTCATCTACAAAGCCCAGACCAAGTGTCAGATGAGTGGGCTGCACGGCTACACGGTGCGGGTCCTACCCCATCACCAATCGGCAGTCACGAGCTTCCTGCCCGGCTTCATCCGCTGGGCGGGCTAACGTCCCGCTGCACAGGATGCGTTAACGGATAATCTGAAGCACACGATCTTTTCCCGCTAGATCCGGCAGGATTGCGATCTCAGCTGACAGAAACGCGGTCCGGGCCAGCGCCCGGACCGCGTTTCCCTGTCGTTCACCGATCTCCACGTAAAGGGCACCGGGGGCATTAAGCCGACGTGCCGCTTGCCCAAGCAGGCGCTGGATCGCCTGAAGCCCATCGGATCCAGAGAGCAGGGCCATCCTCGGCTCGTGGCGCACCGACAGCGGAAGCTCGGACCAGGTGCCCTGGGCAATGTAGGGGGGGTTGCTGAGAATGAGGTCGACGGGACTGCGAACGGGCGTCAAGAGATCCGCCACCCAGAACGAGATCCGATCCGCGACCCCGTGGTTTCGGGCGTTGAGCCGCGCAATTTTCAGCGCAGCCATGGATCGGTCGGAAGCGCCCAGGTGAAGGTCCGGCCTTGCGGTTGCAAGGGCGACGGCGATACACCCGGACCCGGTCCCCACGTCGAGCACCTTGCCGCCCGGATGGCTGTCCAGCCAATCGCCCCCGAGCTCGACAAGTTGTTCCGTCTCCGGTCGGGGGATGAGGACGTCGGGGGTAACGCTGAAGTCGAGTGCGAAGAACTCGATCCACCCCCGGACGTAGGGCAGCGGCTCCCCTGACGCACGCCGGCGGACATCGCGCACGAAGTTCGCACTTTGTTCGGACGTGAGGACGCGCTCGGGATGCGCGACTAAGGTCGCACGCGGGACGTCCAAATGGGTGAGGAGCAGAAGCTCGGCCTCCCGGCGGGGGCGATCGGTGACCGGGCGGAGCTCGCGATATCCCCAGCGCAGCGCCTCCTCAGACGTCCCATTGTCCCACTCTGTCATCAGCAAGCCCTCCCTGCCGGCTCTCCCACTAGACAATGCAAAAGGCGAGGGTTCAAGACCCCCGCCAAGCGTTGATACCTGCCGATCCGTCGATCATCCCCTCCGCAGAACACCCCGGTAGCGAGGGATTAGCCTACTCCTTATTGAATCGGGCCTCCAACCTCTCAAGAAGCTCCGCAGCCTCGACCAACTTATCAAGAGGATTCTGATCGCTGGTGAAATATCGATAATCACACGGCATCACGTCGATCTTATCGATCAACGTCTGGTTATGTTTGCGGAGGGTATCCTCCGAGACGCCGTAGTAATCGGCGACTTTCTCCATCGGGACATCGCGAAGATTGACCTTGCGTACCGTATAATCCAACGCCGCAGCCCACGTCTCCGGCTTAGGGATCCGGAGGGGATCCTCACCAAGGGCAATGCGGAACTCGATCCACATCTGGATCGCCGCACCGATCATCTCAATCGGCATCTGGGCCTCGGTCATCTTATCGGTCAGCACAGCCTCCACAGGATCCATCCCGCTGGCAAAAAGATGCTCGACGCGATCGGCCACTTTGGAATTTGGAGCCAGACGGAGATAGTTCGCCAGGGCCCGCAGCGCGCGATCGAAATCCCCGGCGCGCGAGAGCGCCTGCGCCAAACTCATATGGTAACTGGGATTATCAGGATGCAGGCTGATAACTTGTTCGAGCATTTCCACAGCGACATCCATATCCCAACGGTCGTAGGCAGCGATAGCGTCCTTATACAGGGCTTCCGCTTTTCGTCGTGTACCTGATTGCACCGGGCTCATCAAAGCCTCCAAAGAGAGAAATCAGTGTTAGGCCATATCCATCGCAGGCTGTCAAACCAATGATACGATCAGCAAGCCATACGTCTATAGACCATTATAGCATCAATAACAGGGGTGCCAACACACGGTCACCAGGGATCAGGTAGGTTGAGAGATCCACCACCCATGTAGGGATGGGGGACTGCTACGAACGCTGCGTCCACCACGGCACTTCGTCCAGGTTGATGCCCCACTCGGTGAGGGCCTGACAGACCGCATCCCAATGCGTCTCCTTGACCACGGCCAGACCGTGAGCATCCGGTAGGGGTTGGAGTCCCTCCCCCAGTCGGGAATCGGTCTCGCGCAGCTCCTGCATAACCTCCGCACTTGCCAGTTTCAGAAGCCTAACGTCGGCAATCTGACCGGGCCCGTAATGCTGCCCCCACGCCTTCAGACGCTTCTCCCACGTGAGATCCAGCGGGCTGCCGGTCATACGTTCCAGCATCCCGATGATCTCCAACGGCGCGAACCCTCTATCCACCGCCTGCTTCACCTGTTCGGGCGAGAGGACCCAGTGCCCGTTCCGGCGCTCCGCAACCTTTTTCATGCGCCCTTCGACGTAGAGGCTGGGGAGAGGATGGCGCGGTACGAGATGCTCGCCCTCCCAACGCAGACTGGTGGCGATGTCCGTCTCGGGATCCGACGAGTATCCAGGCAGGATCTCTAGCGCTTTCAGGCGTTCCTCAACCCGAGACGCGTGGGCCCGCGCAAACCACGCCGTCCTATCATCGAGCTCGTGGAGATAGGTCTGCAACGTCGGGTCCTCCAACAGTGCGACCAGTCGATCCGGCTCGTCGACCTGGAGGATCGTGACCGACCTGCGGATGACAATGCGCTCGTACCTTCGCTGCCAATCGTGCAGCGACCGGACCACATTTTGGGGCACCGGTTGATCCGACGCTTCATCCAACACAACCCGAATTGCCTCGGCGTCCATCTGTTCTTGAAAAGCACAGTAAACACTATCGCGCGTAATACGATAGGTCACCACGCTCTCATCCAGCTTTTCGCGCACGGCGAAACGTTCGAGATCCTCCAACACGCTCAACGGCACCGGCCCCATCGCCAAGATCTGGAAATCCGGTTGCAGGATGATCTGCCCGCCTTGCGAGGCCCGCGAGACCGAATGGTTGGTGTAGTGCGCCCGCAGCCAGGACGTCAGCTTCAGGGCCGAGGGGCGCTGCTCCTCCTGGGTATCGTATCCCAACGCGACCAAACCCATCCGGCTGAGTTCCTCAAGCACTTTGACCACCGCTTGGATCTCAAGCCGCCGCAGCGTGCTCTCCATCGCCAACCGCCGGGACGTCCCGCCGTACCAGTGAATGTCACCGTAGAGAGACGTTCGGACGCTCGATTCCAAAACCAGGGACCCGGCCTGTCCGCCGGTCAAAAGATCAAAGAACAGATTAAACGGCAGCCATCCGGCCTCCGCGACCTGATTGAGGGTCTCCACCACGTTCGTCCGGATCGCAGCGGGTTGGCGCAAAGGTACGGAGTTCTGGAAGGTATAGGCGCTGAGCGCTTGATTGTCCAGGCCCAGCGAACTCTGCGTCCTCACGTAGGCGACGATGAGATCGCTCACCTTGCCCCCGGACGTCGTGCTCCAAAACAGCTTCACGGCAGCACGATCGATGCCCCGAATCTCGTCACCCTCCCGATTGGCCAGATTGAGGGCCTCCAGGAACTCGTGCAACCAGGCGACCTCCGCCAGACCCTCATCCCCTTCCAACCCCAGGCTCTCCGCGACGCGACGGCGGTCGCGCTTTCCCATATTACCGGCTTTCAGCCGCCGGGCCGGCTCGCGACGAATTTCAGCCCAGGTGAAGAAAAGAGACCGCAGGAACTGCTGCAGATCCCCGTGGGCAACCCGATCGGGCGATTCGATCAGATCGAACTCACCCGATCGAATCTGTGGGGGATGGAGCAGATCGGTCGGAAGCGCCCGTCGTACCTTAGGAGGAATCGCGAAGGTATGGAGGGGACTGAGCGTGCGGCGTGATGCGGTGCCCACCGGCTCCGTCAAGTTCACGATAAGCCCGTGAACCAACAACGTATGGAGCACGTCCTCCACCTCGGGTCTATCAAGCGTCGCCGGTTGGCCCTCCACCCGAACGACCCCGGACAGCATCAACGGCAGGGCCACGTCACGCTGCGTATACACACGGTCCCGCTCAAGCATCACCCCCAGCGCAGCACGCGGCGCCTCGCCCAGCGATCGGATGAACGAAGGGGACGCTGCTAACCTCGGAATCCGATCGTGGAGCCGCTGGATAAGCCACGATTTGCGCAGGGGATAGCGCGTGAACTCCACCTCAAGGTTCTCGGCGATCTCCCTGAGCACGTCCATATGGTAGAGATTCAGCGACGTATTAAGATCTTCCATCGGGTGTGTCTTCCTTGGGCATGTATCCCTGACGCTCCATATCAGCCAGGATCTCGTCGACCCGCTCCGGATTCAGAAGAGCCGCCTGGGACGTCGCCCACCCGCGAATGGCACGTTCCAATTTGGGCAACGCCATCATCAGTTCCTGCATCGTGAACTCGTCCTGGGTCATCAGCACTGCCTGATCCCGATACAGCCGGACGTGACCGTACCGCTCCCACCACCGCTGCCACCACGCGCGGAGCGCGTCTGGTGGCGCGAAACCGACGAGATCCTCCCAGCGCTGTGTGAGGATCTCCGGCATCTGCCCCTGCTCAAACGCCCGGTGCAGACGGGAAACGTCCAACTGGTAATGGAGCTCATCGGCGCTCAAGCCGGCCGGCTCCGCCCAATTCTGAACGAAGGTCAAGAAATCGGGAGGCGCGGGGGGTTTGACGCCGAGCACCTGATCCTCGACGGAGAGGTGAATCCCCGCCGGGCTGAGCGCGTCGACGGATTCCAGAGACACGTTCTCGATTCGTTGCCAATGCAGATCCTGGAACTGATGCATCCGGACCATCGAGACCTTGTCCCGGGAAGGAGCGAGATCCACAAGCCCGAAGTTGTAGAGCGGACCGCTCAGCAGTCTCGACAGACTCAGCCGTAGAAACGCCCGCCAACCGCCGGAGATGGCCTCAACGTCAAGGTCATAGAGGTAACTATGCGCCTTCGAGGTGGGAAAGAGCTCGACCAGCCAATCCTCAATCGCATCGAGGTGAAGCCACGTCTCCTGGGGTAAGAACGAGAGCACCGTCAGGAGCGACCACCGGAAGAGGTAACGCGCGTTATAGAGCCCCTGATCGACACGGGTCATATTCCAGAGCTGGAAAGCCTGCCACCGCACACGGATCTTACCCTCACGCCAGAGGGGGATCCACGCCGCCCACTGCCCCTGACTCAGGAATATCTTGTAGAGGATACTCAACTGCCGCCGTGGGGGAATCGCCAGCCACTGTTCGATGAGCGCCTGTTCGGGCTGCACCGGGCTCCCGGCGTGTAGCACCCCCGAGGCCGTCAGCAGATGATAGATCAACTCAACCTCTGGGCCCGAGAGGTCCAACACCTCCGTCCACGCGGTGAGCGTATCCTCCATTAAAAACGGCAGCGGTGCCAAGAGCTCAACCATCTGCCCATGGGAATGCTCGATCAGGGCATGCGCATCCTCCGGCGTGGGAGGCCAACACGTCATCGTCCGTCCGTAGGGCAGATCCGGAATCTGCCACCTGGGGAGCGGGCGCAACGGGTCGTCGTGGGACTGGACCCACGTCACAAGCTGCTGGATCCTGAGCATCAACCGGTGCGGCGAGACCGCCTCGCAGTAGCTTTCCGGTTCGTCCACCTCGGGGAAAGCCAACGCCGTCTTGGGGAGCTGCTGCAACATCTCATAGGGCACAAAGAACTCTCCGGTCGGCGTCTGCATAACCAGGCCCATCATCAAGATACGGTGCATCAACGTCCCGGAGTATGAGTAGGATTCACAGACCGAGCCCATCCCAGGTGGATAGACCTCCAGTCCCTGAAGCCGCATCTTCAACAGCACACACAGGTAATACTGTCGCTCTTCCAGGTTCAGTTGATTGTACGCGTGTCGCAGGCGCTCGCCATCCATAAAGCCTTCGACCCATTGGCGCACCAGACCGGCCCGGGTTCTGCCTTTCGGTTGCAGACCGAGCATCTCGATCTGCTCTCTGAGGAAGGCGACTTTCCACGCATCCTCAATCAATTCCTCAATCAGCGACTCGAGGGAATCCCGATCCGGCTCGGTCCAAAAGACCTGTTCGGAGATGGGATAAGGGGAGGAGGGTTCGACCCAGACGTAGCCAAGGTCAGAGGATAGGGTTTCCAGCACGTCGTTCGGGTTGTGGGGTTTATCTCGCGCGCTCATATCTTACCAGTTCCACCGTCACACTTCGCCTGATTCTGTCACTCCTTCACGTCCCTCTTGGGTATGAGGGAGCGCACCGGGGATCTCGTCCCCGTACAGAATCAGATAGCGGTACCCCTGCTCGGTCAGGAACCGCTGTCGATTTGCACTGAACTCTTGATCCACCGTCTCCTTAGAGACAATGCTGTAGAAGTAGACCTGTCGACCGTCGGATTTTGGCCGCAGGATGCGCCCCAATCGCTGCGCTTCCTCCTGGCGCGAGCCGAACGTACCGGAAATCTGCATCGCCACGCTGGCGTCGGGAAGATCGATGGAGAAATTCGCCACCTTGGAGACCACCAGCGCCTTGATCTCACCCTCCCGGAATTGGCTGTAGAGCGACTGGCGCTCTTGAACCTTCGTCTTCCCGGTGATGATGGGATAGTCGTAGCGCTCGGCGATACGCTCCAACTGGTCCAGGTACATCCCGATGATCAGAATCTGATCGCCCTCGTGATAAGCCAGCAGCTCGTCAAGGATCGCGACCTTCTGTGGATTGTCCGCCGCCACCCGGTACTTCTTACGGCGGTCCGCGGCGATATACTTGATCCGCTGCGGCTCGGGCATATCGACCCGAATTTCGTAGCAGAGCGCCGGGGCAATCCAGCCCTGCCGCTCCAGGTCGTGCCACGGCACGTCATACTTCTTGGGGCCAATCAGGGAGAAAACGTCCTCCTCGCGCTCGTCCTCACGCACCAACGTCGCGGTCAGCCCGAGGCGACGGCGTGCCTGGAGCTCCGCCGTGATACGGAAGACCGGCGCCGGCAGCAGATGGACCTCATCGTAGATAATCAGCCCCCAGTTGCCCTCGTTGAAAAGGGAGAAGTGCGGGAACTCCTTCTCCATCGGAAGGTTCTTATTCTTCGTACCGCGTTTGCGGTGCGTCAGAATCTGATAGGTGGTCACAGTCACCGGACGAATCTCCTTGCGCTGCCCGGTGTACTCACCAATCATCTCATCGGGGATATTTGTCTTCTCCAGCAATTCCTCGCGCCACTGCCGGGCTGCCACCGTACTCGGCGTCAAGATCAGGGTGTGCGCCTGGATCTTCTCCATAGCGACCATCCCCACAATCGTCTTGCCGGCCCCACATGGGAGCACGACCACGCCCGCACCGCCGGCGTCCGCGCCATTGGCCCAGAAGATCTCCGCAGCCTCCTGCTGGTAATCGCGAATGTAAAAGCCGCTCTCCATCCCATCGGTCAACAGATCGAAGTGGAGGGGCTCACCCGGAACGTATCCCACAACATCCTCAGCCGGGTATCCCGCTTTGACCAAGGCCTGCTTGACGTGCCCACGACGCGCAGCCGGCACTTGCAGCGTATGCGATCCGATGCGGTTGAGGACATACTCCTTGACGTAACGATTTCGCTCCAGTTCGACCAATAACAGTTCGTCATCGGAAAGCAACCGGAGACGCGTATCGTCATAGGGATCTCGGGTCAGTCGAACGCGACCGTACCGACGGATCGCTTCTTTGATCTCAAAGGCGACGTTGTCGGGAATGGGGTACTTCGCAAACCGGTGTAGGCCCTCCAGAATCTCAACCGCGTCCAGCCCGGCGGCAGCCGCGTTCCAGAGGGAAAGGGAGGAGATACGATAGGTGTGGATGTACTCCGGACTCTTCTCAAGCTCAGCAAAGCGTGCCAGGTGATCCCGAGCTTCTTCGTAGTCCGAGTTGTTGACTTCCAGCAGGACCGTCCGGTCCCCCTGTACGATTAAGGGTGCATCAGCTCGGTATTCCATATCTTTTTCATTCTACCCGACATAGAATCCAAGTCAATACCCGATCGTCAGGGCGTTAACCCCCTTGGAGCCCCGCATGCCCCCCAGGGCGCAGGCGCCGGACACTCTCGGGCTCGGCCACAATCACGTCGTCGACCAGGCCGAGGAAAAGCCCGTGCTCCACAATGCCGGCCCGAGAGGCCAGGGCCTCGGCTACCTCGGCGGGCTCGTCCATCGGGCCGAAATCACAATCCAGGATCAAGTTGCCCTGATCCGTCTTGAGCAGATTGCCGGACTCCGTATAGCGGACCTCGACGTCGGCCCCCAGGCACTCCAGGTATCCGATCTGCGTCCGCCATCCAAACGGCACCACCTCGACGGGAACCGCCCATTGGGTCCCCAGCGCATCCGAGAGTTTGGACAGGTCCACGACGATGATCTCGCGGCGGGTCGCTTGCGCCACGATCTTCTCCCGCAGCAGCGCGCCACCGCCCCCCTTGATCACGTCACCCTGTGGATCGACCTCATCCGCCCCATCGATGGTCACGTCGATCTCCGGATGATCGTTGAGCGTCGTCAATGGGATCCCCAGCGATCGCGCATCCCTGGCGACCTGCAGCGAGCACGGCACGCCCAGGATATCCGTCAGCTCCCCGCACTCAAGCAATGCCGCGATCCTGCGTAATGCATAGATCGCCGTGGTGCCGTGGCCCAACCCCACCACCATACCCGATTCGATAAACCGGACCGCGTACTCCCCGGCCTCCTCCTTAAGCTGCGCCTGCTCGTTCGTCATATCGCGATCTCACTCCCCCGATCCAGACCCCGCAAGGGCCTTCCGCACCTCGACAACTCTACGCCGGACCCAGGGGAGGCGGATCACAAGCAGCACGACCAGGATCACCACCTCGCGCCAGGCCTCCCAGGGCTTCTTGGCCTGCCACATCACGTGCAGCACGATCAGAATGCCGGCTCCGTAGACCGACCGCTGAAAAGGACGCCACCACCGTCCCATACGTCGTCTGACGGCAGAAATCGACGTCACCCCGAGTCCGACCAGAATCACAAACCCCACGGCCCCGACCACCACGAACGGCTGGTAAGCGATCGCCTGCCACAACAGGGAAAAATCCAGGCCGTAGTCCCATCCCACAAAAATGCCCACGTGCCCAACCGCATAGGCGAGCGCATAGAGACCCAACGGTCGACGCGCGAGCATAAGACGCCTGAACCCTAACACAAAAGACAGCGGGGTGCAAGCCAGAGAGAGAAAGAGAGAGATCAGCGCCACACGACCGGTGCGGACCAAGAGGGCGCTGATCGGATCGATGAAGTAAGCGCTGCGAAGCAGGTTGACGATCAACCAGACAGCCGGCAGCAGACCGGCAGCGCGTACGAGCCACAACCAGGACGTCCGACGGGACTTAGGCATGGCTCAGTAGTACCACTTCCTGTCGTCAAGGTCCTCGTAGAGGCCGGCGACCTCGTCCGCATACCCGTTGAAGTACAGCGTCTCGATGCGGTTACCGGTCCCGATCACCCGCTCCGTGGCCTGGGACCAGCGGGGGTGGGGCACCTCGGGGTTGACGTTGGACCAGAACCCGTACTCTGAGGGGCCCGCTGCCATCCAAAAGGTGGTCGGCATCTCCTCGACCAGATCGATCTTGACGATGGATTTGATGCTCTTGATCCCGTACTTCCACGGGACGACCAGACGGATCGGGGCCCCATTTTGAGGGGGCAGGGCCTTACCGTAGACCCCGGTAGCCATCAGGGTGAGGTCGTGCATCGCCTCGTCCATACGCAGTCCCTCGACGTAGGGCCATGGGAAATCCTGCTGGGTCCCCGGCATCTGGTCGGGGTCGAAAAGCGTCTCGAACCGCACGTAGTTCGCGTTCGACATCGGGTCGACCGCCTCGAGCAGCCGGGAGAGGGGAAACCCCACCCACGGGATCACCATGGACCAGGCCTCGACGCAGCGCATCCGGTAGATCCGCTCCTCGGCCTCAAAGGCGCACAGATCATCGAGATCGAAGGTCTGCGGGTTATTGACCAGCCCCCCCACCTCGACCTCCCAGGGTGACGTTTGAAACCCCTCCGCCAGGCCCGCCACCGCCTCTTTCCCCAGCGAGAACTCATAGAAATTGTTGTATCCCGTCACGACCTCGTAGGGCGTCAGCGGGCGGCCGAGCAGCCCGGTCTCCGAGGAAGGGGTCGCCAGGTCCGGATCGATAACGGGGGACGGTGGCGTCGCCGTCTCCCCGCCGGCGCCAGCATCGGGCGCGGCGCCGGGTCCAGGGCCGCGCCCGCACGCGCTCAAAAGCGCAGCCCCGATGGCAAGCCGCGCGCTCTTCTTGATAAAGCGGCGCCGCGAAAGATAAGCCGACTCCGGCGTAATTTCAGAGGATCGTATTGTCTTCATCTTGATGCCTCCCACACTATGCAAAACGTTCGAATCTTGACAACCACCCAAGCTTCACATCTACAATCCGTACACCTCAAGCCCAAATAGCGCCAGGACGATCACCAGCACAGCCGGGATCACCACAAACCAGGCGTTGACCTTCAGCACGTCGGGGAGCGTCACCGACCCAAAGGTGCCCCGGTCCAGGATCGGCCGCTGGAGCTTGGGGTAGGCCACCGCAAAGAGCCACGCGCCGATCACTATCCCGATCGCACCACCGACCAACGCGTCCAACGATCCCTGCCCAATGGCACCGGAGAGGGTCCCCGGACAGTAACCCAGGATCGCGAACCCGACGCCAAAGAGCAGCCCGCCGATGAGCGTCGTCCCCAGAGATCCGCGCTTTGGGTGCAGCCGCACCCACCCGAGATCGCGCATCAGGTAGACGCCCACCATCCCCGTCACGACCGCCGAGAGCATCACCTTGAGCACCGTGAAATCCACCAACAGAAGCTGCCCCACGATCACGTCATAGCGGGTGACCCCGCTGCGCTGGAGCAGGAACCCGAAGAGGATGCCGGTAAGAAGCCCCAGGACGCGCTGTAGTTTCTTGTCACCGCGAATATCCGCCAGCATTCCCGCCTCCTTTGAGAAAAAGATCCGTTCGTAGTAGGCGATTCATCGCCGTTACGCTCCACCAAGCAAAAGTGCAATGCAAACGCGCACGGCGCTAAAGGCGCCTACTACCAGCCCGTTCTCAGGATCCGGCCAACGCAAAGAGCAGCTTGGCTGTGACAATGCCTCCCACAAAGAAGAGGATGGCCGCCAGCCAACTGCTCACCGTCAACTGGAGCGTGCCGCTGATCCCGTGCCCGCTCGTGCAGCCGCCGGCCCACCGGGACCCCAATCCCAGCACGATGCCGCCCACCAGCGCCACCCCGATCCGCACCCAGGCCTGAGATCCAAAGGTATCGGCCCAGAGGTCGGGGATCCAACGGAGGGCGAAATCCCCCGAGAGCTGGGCGGAGAGAAACGCACCGATCATAATGCCCACAATCAGCATCGTATCCCACCCCACCGTCGGGAGCACCTTCTGGAAATAGGGACGCGCCCGCGCCTTATCCCCGCGAAACAGTCCCTCGATCATGCCGCTGAACCGCGCAAACGCCGTGGAACACCCAATCGTGCGATCCGAGAGAAGAAACGTGAGCCAACTCAGCACGCCGATGCCCACCCCGGCAACATAAGGGGACCATCGTGACGTCGATAACCAGGCCATAGACCTCCTCCGATCTCAAGACGCATTTCCTATAAATATATCGTAAGTATAACACAAAAGCCGGGGAATCGCTCCCGACATAGGGACTTTGAACTATGGGAACCTTAGCATAGAATAGGAGCGTACGCGTGTGTAACCGCCGGGACGTGTCGCTCGATCCATTGACCCGGATATAATGGTGATCCCATACGAAAGGACGTCGATACGATGGAAACCGTCAGTTTTGGCAGCCTTACCGTGAGCAAGATGATCCTGGGTGGCAACCCCTTCAGCGGCTTCTCGCATCAATCCCCGGAACGGGACAAGGAGATGCTCCGGTACTTCACGACGGCGCGGATCAAGGAGACGATGCACCAGGCCGAAGCCCTGGGCATCAACACCTTCCTCGGCCGCGCCGACCGCCACATCCGGCGGACGCTGATGGAATACTGGAATGAGGGCGGCGAGATCCAGTGGCTGGCCCAGACCTGTCCCGAATATGCCAGCCTGCCCCGCTGCGTCTCCGATGCGATCAAGGCCGGCGCCTCCGCCGTCTACATCCACGGGGGTCAGATGGACTACTTCTACGCGCAGAACGAACTGGACATCGTCCACGACGTGATCGCACAGATCAAGGAGGCCGGCGTCCCGGCGGGCGTAGCCGGGCACAAGCCGGAGATCCACCGCTGGGCCAATGAAAATCTGGACCTCGATTTTCACATGTGCTCCTATTACAACCCCTCGTCCCGGGACGAGAACGCGGAACATCAGGCCGGCGTCACGGAGGTCTTCTCCGACGCGGATCGCGACGCGATGGTCGAGGTCATCCAGGAGCTTCGCGCGCCCGCCATCCACTACAAAGTCCTGGCTGCGGGTCGTAAAACCCCGCAGGAGGCGTTCGCCTTTGTCGCCGAACACCTGCGCCCCCAGGACGCGGTCTGCGTCGGCGTTTTCCCCAAGGATAAACCGGGGATGTTGGCGGAGGACGTGCGGTTGTTAGAGGTAAACTTGAACGATTGAGATACTTGGGGTATTACGTCTTGGATGTGGTAACAATCGCATAAACTAACCAAGAAAGGACTGATCATGAACGAATCATCCTATACCGTACCCGAGAAATGGCGCTGGTTTCCCCGCGATCGCTATGGGCTCTTTATCCACTGGGGGCCCTACGCCCGCTACGGACGGGGGGAACAGGTACTTTTCCGCGAGCATCTCGACCCCAACTTGTACGTGAAGAAGGCCTGTGCGTGGAATCCGGAGCATTACGACGCGGAGCTTTGGGCCGAGACCGTCAAAGAGGCCGGATTCCGGTATGCGTGTCTGACGACGCGCCATCACGACGGCTACTGCCTCTGGGACACGGAGACCACCGACTACAGCAGCGCAGCGCAAGCGCCCCAACGGGATTTCGTGCGCGAGTACGTCGAGGCCTTCCGCGCTGCCGGCCTGCGCATCGGCCTCTACTACTCATTGATCGACTGGCGGGTCCCCGCGTACTTCGAGGGGCCTGAGAGAAATCCCGACGGCTGGCAGATGATGCGCGATTACATCCACCGGCAAGTCGAAGAGCTGATGACGCAGTACGGCACCATCGACTACGTCTTCTTCGACGGGATCTGGCCCCGGACCGGGGAGGATCTGCAGGCCGAGGCACTCGCCGCGCGCATGCGGGAGTGGCAGCCGGGCATCCTGATCAACAACCGGCTGGGGACCAAGGACTCCGGCGACGTCGGCACCCCCGAGCACCACATCACCGCCGAGGACCGCCTTTGGGAGTCGTGCCAGGTCACGACGTGGCGCCTCTGGGGCTACACCCGGGGCGAGCGCTGGCGATCGTCGGCCAAGCTGCTGGACATGCTTTGCGAAGCCACCAGCAAGGGCGGCAATCTGCTGCTCAACGTCGGCCCCCAGCCCGACGGGCAGCTCCCCCCCGAGTTCGTGGAGCGCGCAGCGGCGATCGGGGAATGGCTCGACGTCCACGGCGAGGCCATCTACAACACCGACGGCGGGGACGTGACGGAGTTCATCACCCGAGGCTGGCAGACGACCCGTGGCAATGCACTCTACCTGATCTTCCGTTTCTGGGATGGACGGCCCGAGCTGCGCCTCGCCGACCTGACGACGCCGGTGGAGGAGGTCGAACTCCTGACCACCGGACAAGTCCTGCCGTTCGACCAGGACGGCGCCGTCCTGCGTATCAAGGGACTGCCCAAGCTGCCGCCGACCGACCTGTTCCCGGTGATCAAGGTGACGTGCGCGGACAAGCCGCAGTCCAACCAGTGGGGCCGAGAGCGCCTCTGGCAGGGCGACCCTATGCGCATCGCCGAATGGGCGCGCCAGCGGGGTACGTCGGTCTACGTCGACGGAACGTCCGAAAAATCAAGCTAGAAGCGAATGACAAACGGGAGGTTACGTATGTCACGCATTCCGATCGCGCTGCAACTGTATTCGATCCGGGAGGACTGCCAGGAGGATTTCCCGGGTACGCTCCAAGCCGTCGCCGAGATGGGCTACGAGGGCGTCGACTTTGCCGGCTACTACGGCTATGACGCGGAGGAGATCCGCACGATGCTGGACGACCTGGGCCTGAAGGCCGCCGGATGCCACACGGCCCTGGATACGCTGACGGGCGATGCGCTCAAGCGCACCGTTGCGTTCAATCACACCCTGGGCAACCCCTACCTCATCGTGCCGGGACTCCCCGAGCGGTACCGGGATTCCAAGGAGGCCTGGCTCCGCACCGCCGATCTCTTCAACGAGATCGCCGACGCGCTCGAGCCGGAGGGGATGGTGACGGGATATCACAACCACTTCATCGAGTTCGAGCCGATGGAGGGCGCCGTGCCCTGGGATCTATTCTTCGGCAACACGAAGCCCGAGGTCGTGATGCAGATCGACACGGGCAACGCGCTCCACGGGGGCGGCGATCCGATCGCGATCCTCAAGCAGTATCCGGGCCGGGCGAAGACCGTCCACCTCAAGGAATATGCCGAGGACGACGAGACCGCCCTGATCGGAGAGGGTGACGTGGATTGGGAGGGGGTCTTCGAGGTGGTCGAGCGCCAGGGCGCGACCGATTGGTACATCATCGAGCAGGAGAGCTACGCCTACCCGCCGCTGGAATGCGTCGACCGCTGTCTGCAGGCGCTGAAGGCGATGGGCAAGTAGCCAGACGCGCCAAGCATGCTGAGACATCTCACGATATCCCCGGGTCGGATGACGCCGGGGATATCGGCGTGCACCGGGCAGCGGCGAGGATTTGCTCTAGTCTAGAATCGGAGTAGAATAGCCAACGATGGAGCATCCAACACATACAAATCCTGCGCCCTTATCCCCCTGCGTCCGGCCTGATCCTTGGGCCCCTACCACCTATGAGGAGAGAGACGTTATGACCAAGCCATACCCCCCTATCAATCCCAAAGTCCCCCATATGCTTCACGGCGGGGACTACAACCCGGACCAGTGGCCCGAGGAGATCTGGGACGAGGATATGCGCCTGATGAAGCTGGCGCACTGCAACACCATGTCCGTCGGGATCTTCGCCTGGGCCCGGCTGGAACCGGCCGAGGGCGAGTTCGATTTCGAGTGGTTGGATAAGGTGATGGACCTCCTGGCCGACCACGGAGGTTATGCCGTGCTGGCGACGCCGAGCGGCGCGCGCCCGGCGTGGCTCTCCTTCAAGTACCCCGAGGTGCTGCGCGTGCGGCCGGATCGGGGGCGAAATCTGCACGGGCGCCGGCACAACCACTGCATGACCTCCCCCATCTATCGGGAGAAGACCCAGTTGATCAACACCAAACTGGCCGAACGCTACCAGGACCATCCGGCGCTGCTCGCCTGGCACGTCTCCAACGAATACAGCGGCGAATGTCACTGCGAGCTCTGCCGTGGGGCGTTTATCGCGTGGCTGAAGGAGAAATACGAGACGCTGGACGCCCTCAACGACGCGTGGTGGACCGGATTCTGGAGCCACACGTACACCGAGTGGTCGCAGATCGAGCCGCCGAGCCCCATTGGGGAGACGGCGGTCCACGGGCTCAACCTCGACTGGAAGCGCTTCACCACCGATCAGACCATCGACTTCATGCTCAACGAGATGGCGCCGCTGCGCGCGCACACGCCGGACGTCCCGGTGACGACGAACTTCATGGGCACCTTCCCGGGCCTCAACTACTGGAAGATGGCACCCCACCTGGACGTGATCTCCTGGGACAGCTACCCCCTCTGGCACCAGGGCGACGACGTCGCCCTCGCGTCTGACATCGCGTTCGTGCAGGACATCAACCGCTCCCTCAAGGGCGGGAAGCCCTTTATGCTGATGGAGAGCGTCCCCAGCGCGACCAACTGGATGCCCGCGGGCAAGCGCAAGCGCCCGGGGATGCACGCGCTCTCCTCGCTCCAGGCGGTGGCCCACGGATCCGACACGGTCCAGTATTTTCAATGGCGCAAGAGCCGGGGATCGGCCGAGAAGTTCCACGGCGCCGTCGTCGACCACGTCGGGCACGAGAACACCCGGGTCTTCCGCGACGTCGCGGACCTGGGAAAGAAGCTGGAGAAACTGGATGACGTCGTCGGCACCACGGTCGATCCCGACATCGCCATCATCTACGACTGGGAGAACAACTGGGCGCTGACCGACGCCCAGGGCCCGCGCCGGGGGGATAAGGGATACCTCGACGCCTGCAAACGCCACTACCGCGCCTTCTGGCAGCGCGGCATCCCCGTCGACGTGATCGATATGGACCAGGACCTCTCGTCCTACGCGTTGGTCGTCGCCCCGATGCTCTATATGCTGCGCCCGGGCGTCGGCGCCCGCATCGCCGCCTTTGTCGAAAACGGCGGCACCTTCGTGACGACCTACTGGAGCGGCATCGTCGACGAGAACGACCTGGTCGTCCAGGGCGGCTTCCCCGGCGGCGCGCTGCGGCGGGTGATGGGCATCTGGGCCGAGGAAATCGACGCCCTCTATGAGGACGACCGCAACACCGTGGTGCCCAAACCGGGCAACCCGCTCGGGCTGACCGGCCCCTACGAGGCGCGCGACTACTGCGACCTGGTCCACAGCGAGGGCGCCGAGGTGCTGGCGACCTACGGCGAGGACTTCTACGCCGGACGGCCCGCGCTCACGGTCAACACCTACGGCGACGGGCAGGCGTACACGATCTCCTCGAACAATGACGACGCCTTCCTGCGCGACTTCTACGGCGCGCTGGACGCGGACCTGGATCTCAAGCGGGCGCTCGACGCCCCTCTGCCCCACGGCGTCACCGCGCAGATCCGCAGCGACGGGGAGCGCGCCTTCATCTTCCTGATGAACTTCAACGACGCGCCGGCGACCGTCGACCTGGGCGCCGAGACCTACACCGACCTTCTCACCGGTGCGGCGCTCAGCGGCCCGGTCGCCCTGGCGGTCTATGACGTGAAGGTGCTGAGTACGAACGTGGGATGATACGCCAGGTCCCCGGCACTTCCAAAACACGGAAGTGCCGGGGACCTTACCGAAAAAAAGAGGTATACCATGCAAGCAAATCACAATAAGAAAGTAGCGTTAATCACCGGGGCGGGACGCGGGATCGGCCTGGGCATTGCGATGGCCCTGGCGGCCGAGGACTGCGACATCGTGGTGATGGACATCCAATCGGAAGACGACGTGATGCCCGCGCTGAGCGAACTGCGGCAGCAGGGCGCGGACGTCCTCTACTGCAAGGCGGACGTCACGGACCCAGAGGCCCGGCAGCGCACCCTCGAAGAGATCCGGGAGCGCTTCGGCAGGCTCGACGTGCTGGTGAACAACGCCGGCGTCGCCCCCAGGGTCCGGGCCGACATTCTGGAAGCGAGCGAGGAGAGCTACGACTGGGTGATGACCATCAACCTCAAGGGCCCGTACTTCCTCACGCAGGCGGTCGCCAACTGGATGATCGCGCAGCAGGAGGACGACCCCGACTTTAAGGGCACCATCGTCAACATCTCCTCGATCTCGGCGACGGTCGCCTCCCCCAGCCGGGGGGAGTACTGCCTCTCCAAGGCCGGGGTCAGCATGGCGACCCAGCTGTGGGCGACGCGGCTCGGCGAGTTCGACATCCCGGTCTTCGAGATCCGGCCCGGCGTGATCAAGACCGACATGACCAAGACCGTCCGGGACAAGTACGACAAACTCATCGCGGAGGGCCTGACCCTGCAGGAGCGCTGGGGCTACCCCGAGGACGTCGGCAAGGCCGTCGCCGCCCTCGTCCGGGGCGACTTCGCCTACTCCACCGGTCAGGTGATCATGGTCGACGGCGGGATGACCCTCCAGCGGCTGTAAACCTAACAGAAAGTATCTCAACATCCGCTCTAAGCCCCCGTCTCGGGGGCGGTCTCCAAAGTCACTGAGTTCTGATAGAAAGGGGCAAGGCACAGACCTGATGAAAGCGATTCGTTTTGAAGAATTTCAAGGACCTTTACACGTCGAGAACGTCCCCGATCCCGAGCCGGGCCCGGATGGGGTGGTAATCAAGGTGGAAGCGACCGGCATCTGCCGCAGCGATTGGCACGGCTGGATGGGCCACGACCCGGACATCCGGCTGCCCCACGTCCCGGGCCACGAATTGGCGGGCGTGGTGGAGGTGGTCGGCGCCGAGGTCAAGCGGTGGCAGCCCGGCGACCGGGTCACGGTGCCGTTCGCCGTCGGCTGCGGGCACTGTCCGCAGTGCCTCGCCGGCAACCAACACATCTGCGACGACTACTTCCAGCCCGGCTTCACGGCGTGGGGATCCTTCGCGGAGTACGTTGCCATCCGGTACGCCGACGTCAACCTCGTGGCGCTCCCGGAGGGGATCGGATATGTCGAGGCCGCCAGTCTGGGCTGCCGGTTCATCACCTCCTTCCGGGCGATCGTGGCCCAGGGCCGCGCGGCGCCGGGCGAGTGGGTCGTGATCCACGGCTGTGGCGGCGTCGGCCTCTCGGCGGTGATGATCGCCTCGGCGATGGGCGCCCAGGTCATCGGGGTCGACATCAAACCGGAGGCGCTGGCCCTGGCTGAGGCCCTGGGCGCCAGCCACACGCTCAACGCCCGCGAGGAGCCCCATCTGATTGAGGCCATCCGGGATCTGACCGGCGGGGGCGCGCACGTCTCCCTCGACGCGTTGGGCAGCGCGGAGACCTGCCGGAACTCCATCCTCGGGCTCCGCAAGCGCGGGCGCCACGTCCAGGTCGGGCTGATGGTCGCCGACTACAAGGACGCCACCGTGCCTATGAACCTGGTGATCGCCAAGGAGCTGGAGATCCTCGGCAGCCACGGGATGCAGGCCCACCAGTACACACCCATGCTGGAGATGATCCTCGCCGGCACGCTCAAGCCCGAATGCCTTATCGGGGAGACCGTCAGCCTGGAGGAGGCCGTCGACGCGCTGCCCGCTATGACCGACTTCGCGCTCACGGGCGTCACGGTCATCGATCGACTCGCATGATCGACGCCGCCGTAAACTCCGATTTCGCCGGAGCCCCCTACTTCGCCGGAATCCCTGACTTCGCCGTCAACTACTCCCGAGCCTCGGCGTCGCTTTTGCGACGGGGCCGCATTCAGATCGACCGGTTCAAGTGCCCGGCGTGGCCCGACGTGATCCGGGAGGCGCAGGCCGAACACGCGGCCTACGTCCACTTCCCGCTCCGGGTCGGGCCGGGGAAGGGCACGCCGATCAACACCGAGACGGGCGAGCCCCCGGATTGGGATGCGTTCAAGGGGATGATGGCGGAGACGGAGACCCCGTGGATCAGCGTGCACCTGGGCCCGCGCCCCGCCGACCATCCCGACATCCCGCCCCAGTCCACGGATCCGGCGCACGTCGCGCGGGTCACGGAGGCCGTCATCCGCGACCTCGAAGCGGTCGTGGACGAGGTCGGCGCCGAGCGCGTCGTGGCCGAGAACATCTTCGAGTACCACGGCATGCACGTGCGGGCGGCGGTGCTGCCCGAGGTCATCACCCGGATCGTCGAAGCGACCGGGTGCGGCCTGCTGCTCGACATCTCGCACGCGAGGCTGGCGGCCCGCGATCTGGGCGTGGATCCCTGGCCCTATATGGACGCCCTGCCGGTCGACCACATCCGCGAGATCCACGTCACCGGCATCCAGCGGTTTGACGCCACGTGGGTGCGACGGCTCAAAGCGGAGGGCGCCCCGCAGGCCAAGATCGACGAACTGTCCGGGCGGGAGATCGACCACCTGCCGATGACGCCCACGGACTGGGACGTGCTGGACCGGGCGCTCGACCGGATCGAGACCAGCGCCTGGGCGTGCCCGGCGATGATCGCGTTTGAATACGGAGGGATCGGCCCCTTTTTCCAGGCGCTGACGCGAGCCTCCATCTTATCCCGACAGATTCCCCGGATGTATGGGAGGGTTCATACGATCCGCGCATCCGAATGTTTACAACAACAGGAGTCAATTTATGTTTGAAAAAAAGCTCACCCTATCCAAGACTGAAGTTCCGATCACCTGGGTGCACACGCTGATTATTGGAAGCGGTGCCTCCGGCCTCAACGCCGCCGTGCAGCTCAAGGCCAACGGCGTGGACGACGTGTTGATCATCAGTGAGGGGCTGGAGAAGGGCACCTCGATCAACACCGGCAGCGACAAGCAGACCTACTACAAGCTCTCGCTCTGCGGGTCCGAGACCGACGCCCCGGAGATCATGGCCGAGACCTACTTTGAGGGCGGCAGCATGCACGGAGATCTGGCGCTGGTCGAGGCCAGCCTCTCGGCGCGTGCCTTCATGCACCTCGTCAACCTCGGCGTGCCCTTCCCGCGCGATCGATACGGGCAGTTCGTGGGCTACAAGACCGACCACGATCCCCGCCAGCGGGCCACCTCCATCGGGCCGTACACCTCCCGGGAGATGTGCCGCGCGCTGATCCGCGAGATCGAGGCACTGGACGTGCCGGTCCGGGAGGGCCGCAACGTCGTCCAACTGCTCACCCTCAAGGACGGGGGCGAGACCCGCGTGGTGGGCGCCGTCGCGGTGGATGCCGACCAGCAGTTCGAGGTCTACGCCGCCGAGAACGTGGTCTTCGGCGTCGGCGGGCCCGGCGGCCTCTACAAGACCAGCGTCTATCCCGAGGTGCACACCGGCGCCATCGGCCTGGCGCTGATGGCGGGCGCGAAGGCCCAGAGCCTGCCCGAGTCCCAATACGGCCTGGCGTCGACGCAGTTCCGGTGGAACGTCTCGGGCACCTACATGCAGGTGATCCCGCGCTTTATCAGCACCGCGCCCGACGGCGAGAGCGACGTCCGGGAGTTTATGCGCGACTACTTCGACACCGTGGGCGATATGAACTCCATGGTCTTCCTCAAGGGCTACCAATGGCCCTTCGACGCCCGCAAGGTCCGGGGCGGATCCTCCATCGTCGACATCCTGGTCTACATCGAGACCGTGCTCAAGGGCCGGCGGGTCTTCCTGGACTTCCGGACGAACCCGGAGGGGTTCGCCTTCGAGAATCTGAGCGACGAGGCGCGCGAGTACCTGACCCGCTCCGACGCCCTGCTGGAGACGCCGATCGCCCGCCTGGCGGCGATGAACCCCGGGGCCATCGAGCTCTACCAGGATCACGGCATCGACGTCCACGAGGAACCGCTGGAGATCGCGGTCTGCGCCCAGCACAACAACGGCGGGCTGGCGGGCAACCACTGGTGGGAGTCGGTCAACGTCAAGCACCTCTTCCCCATCGGCGAGGTGAACGGCTCCCACGGGCTCTACCGCCCCGGCGGGGCGGCGCTGAACTCCGGGCAGGTCGCCGGGTTCCGCGCCGCCGAGTACATCGCCAACCGCTACGCCGGCTGGACGGCCGCCAAGGATGCCGTCGAGGACGCCGCCGAGGCGGCGGTCGCCGCGCTGCGGACGTGGGCCGCGCGCTCTGAAGCGGCCGATCGTCCGGACTGGCAGGCGGAGCGCGCGGCTTTCCAGGCGCGGATGTCCCGCGCCGGGGCGCACATCCGCTCGCTGGCAGAGCTGGAGGACGCCGTGCCCGAGGCCTGGGCGCAGTGGGCGCGCCTGCGCGACGCGGGCGACCCCGCGAACCTGAGCGAGAGCCTGCGCAACCGCCAGCTCTGCTTCGCCCACGCCGTCTATCTCGAGGCGCTGCGCCACGCGCTGGAGAGCGGCGTCGGCAGCCGGGGCTCCTCCATCATGCTGGACCCTGACGGGGCCAAGGTGCACGAGCGCCTGGACGACCGCTGGCGCATCGCGGAGGAGGACGAGCGCTTCCGCACGCAGGTGCTGGAGACGGTGGCGGATCTCGACGGGGCGGTGACCTGCGCGTGGGTCGACCGGCGCCCGCTGCCGCAGCCCGACTCCTGGTTCGAGACCGCCTGGGCCAAGTTCCGCGAGGGCGACATCTACGACTGAAAAAGTGTTCGTAGTAGGTACGTGCTTTTCTTACCCCTAGGCATCGTTCGTAGTAGGCGCCTTTAGCGCCGTGCGTAACGGCGATAAATCGCCTACTACAAACGGGGGGTCTACCGCTCATAAGCTCCACACAACAGAGGGGAGATATCACGATGAGAATCCTGGTCACCGGCGGGATGGGCGAGATCGGACGGCCCACCGTCCGCTGGCTGCTCGCGCGCGGGCACGAGGTCCGCGTGTTGGACGTCAACGTCGACGACCCCATCCCGGGCGCCGACTGCTACGCGGTCGACGTGACCGCGTTCGAATCGTTGGGGCCGCATATGACGGGGATGGAGGGCGTCGTCCACCTGGCAGCCTACCGCCATCCCGGCCTGGCCCCCGAGCACGAGCTCTTCCGGGTCAACGTCGAGGGCACCTTCAACGTCCTCCGCGCGGCGGCCGACGCCGGCGTACAGCGCGCGGTCTGCGCCAGCTCCATCAACGCGCTGGGCTACAACTTCGGGATCCAATTCCCGGAGGGACAGCTCCAATACTTCCCCATCGACGAGGCGCACCCAAGGTACACAACCGATCCCTACTCCTTCTCCAAGGCGACGATCGAGTCCGTGGGGCGGTACGTCTGGCGCCGGGAGGGGCTGACCAGCCTCTTCTTGCGCTTCCCCGCCGTCTACGATCTCAACGCGGGCGAGGACGCCATCCTGATGCGGTTTGTGGCGAGATGCAGCCGGCAGACCGCCGAGGTGCTGGCGATGGAGGAGCCCGCGCGCACCGCACGGGTTCGGGAGATCATCGCCCATTTCGAGGCGAAGGCCCGGGCCCGCGAATGGGAGAAAGGCTTCGATCTCAGCTTCCCCGATGCCTACGTCATGTTCGGGCGCAGCAACTTCTGGACCAGCCTCGACGTGCGCGACGCCGCGCGGGCGATCGAGATGGGATTGACCAAGGACTACGCGGGCAGCCACGCGGTCTACATCACCGACGCGCACAATTTTGTCGGGCTGCCCAGCCGGGAACTGGCGGACGTCTTCTTCCCCGAGATCACCACGTGGAAACGGCCGGTGACGGGCACGGGAGCCCTGGTCAGCACGGACCGCGTCCGCGCGCTGATCGGATTCGAACCGCAGTATCCCTACTTCAAAAATGCTCCGAGTCCCCGCACCCTTACGGGTAGGCTGCGCACTCCTCGGGGACGGTCTTGACAAGGATCCTAGGTTTAACCACAGATTACGCAGATTTTAGTCATATCGAGACATCGAGTTTTCCCACATAGGAGGCATACAGAATGAAAGCACTGATGGGCATCATCCCGCCGCTGACCACGCCGTTCACCCAGGAGGGCGAGGTGTACGAGGACGGACTGCGCCGGCTCGTCGACTTCCAGGTCGAGGGCGGCGTGCACGGGCTCTTTATCTGCGGTACGTACGGCTCCGGTCCCATTATGACCGTCGCGCAGCGCAAGCAGGTCCACGAGATCGTCGTCGACCAGGCGAAGGGCCGCGTCACAGTGGTGGCCCACGTGGGCACCACGGCGACCGACCCATCCATTGAACTGGCCCAGCACGCCGAGGCCACCGGGGTGGACTACGTTGCGTCAATCTCTCCCTACTACCACCGCCACAAGGAGCGCACCGTCGTCACGTACTTCCGCCAACTGGTGCAGGCGGTCGACCTGCCGGTCTACGTCTACAACAACCCGAAGGCGTCCGGCGTGGAGATCACGCCGAGCTTCCTGCGCCACCTCGCCGAGGTCGGCGTCCAGGGGATCAAGGACAGCGCCTTCAGCTACATCACCTTCGCGCACTTCATCCTGGCGCTCGCCGATGATTATCCGGACTTCCAGTTCATTGTGGGCACCGAAGGCATCGCCCTGCCGGCGTTCATGGCGGGCGCCAAGGGCTGCGTCTCGGGCCTGGCGAACGTCTTCCCCAAGCTGATGGTCAGCCTCTGGGATGCGTACGCCGAGGGGGACTACGAGCGGGCGGCAGCGCTGCAGATGCGGGTCGTCAAGGCGCGCCAGATCCTGCACATCCCCGATTCCACCAACGCGGCGTGCTACACCGTGCTCCGCGCGCGCGGCATCGACGCCGGCTGGCCCAAGGCGCCGATCCTGACCGTGGCGGAGGACAAGGCGGACGCGATGCTGGCGGCGTACCGCGAGATGGGGCTGCTGGCGTAGGTGCGAGTTTCTAGTTCAAAGTCTGGCTACCTATCACTTTTGGAAGTTAAAATGAAAAAGGCTGTGGAACACTCCTGATATAATAAATGTAACGCACATCTCATATCAAGGAGGCGATTATGTCCCACAGC
>DAOTTS010000080.1:0-6396 GCA_034437735.1 Anaerolineae bacterium | reverse complement strand
ATCCCGTGGTCCTCCCGAGCCAGGTGGACCGTCAGCGTGACGGCGTAATCCCGCAGGCGCGTGTTAGCCTGTTCCAGCGCCTGCCGCTGGTGTTGCATCCGGGTCATCAGCTCCCTTAGAGCACTAGAAAAGTAAGGTTCGGAGTGGACCTGCGATCCACAGGTTTCCGTACAAGATCGTGGATTACAAATCCACTTCGAGCCTATGTGATATGGGATCTGCCAAACCGCTCCGAGCGATCGCAAACTCAATGAAGCACCGTGCGGAGGAATGCCTGCAGCAGCCGCTGCATCCGGTCGAACGTCTGGAGGAGTGGGGTGCGGGTGTTCGCCTGGGGTAGGGGGTTCCGGACGAGCGGGATCTGGCTTTGCGTCGCGGTCGCCTGCTGCGGTTGGCTTGCCAGACTCTCCTGCCAGTTTGCGTTAGGCGGGTTCTCCTCATCCAACACCTGGATCACCTGGCCCTCGTGCGCGAAGAGCACGTTCGTACCGCTTTGCAGCAGCGGGCGGAGGTCGGCATCGCGCGCCAACTCAAAGTAGCCCTCGCTGCCGAAGATGACCGTCCGGTCGACCTTGAGGTCCGCGACCGACCCGTTGTTCTCGCCTAGCGTCCGCTGGATCAGTGCCAGGTCGACCTGCTGGTTGAGGTACTGGGCCACGTTGGCGGCGCCCTGATGCCGGACGTTCGCCCCCCGGGCCATTGTGACCTGCTCGGCCTGCTGGTAGGCCTGGTTCTGCACCCGGGCCCGGATCGTCGTCTGGCCCGAGGCGCGGTTGAGGCTGGACTGATCCTGGTAGAGTGTCATATTTTCCATCGAGGCTGCGCCCGTCGTCTGGGCCGCGATCACGTCGATGGTGTAGGGCGTCACGAGCCCGTAGGTGAGCCCCAGCGTGCGGATCTCCGCGACCCGCGCCTCGGTCTCGCCCTCCACCCTGACCTCGTCGAGCAGTTCGCCGACCTGCCGGGTGGCCCACAGCCGGGGGACGAAGGCGTGATCGCCGGTCTCGTCCGCCGCAAAGGTATACGTGGCGTGCCAATCCTCGTCGCGGGCCCGCCCGCGCACGTGGACGGTGATGGGGCCTTGTCCTGAGCTTGTCGAAGAAGCCTGGATGCGTGCGCGTCCGGTGAGCAGGAGGCTGGAGCCCTCGAACATATCGGGCAGGGGCTGCGGGTGCAGATCCCACGTCTCCATCCCCTCGAAGGTGATCTCCAGGTCGGTGAGTACCGGGTTGGCGATCTTCCGGTAGAAGGCGGAGAGGCGGAGTTCCAGGTTCTCGCCCGGCTGGACGTAGGTCACCGAGCCGCCGTTCTCCCCGGACAGTTGATCGAGCAGGTGGCTGTTGACATCGTAGCCGACGCCGAAGGCGTGCAGCCGTGCCTCGACCCGCGCGTTCGCCCGTCCGGCCCGTTCGACGATGCGCGTCGGGTCGGTCAGGCCGACAGTGGGTAGCCCATCCGTGAGGAAGACGACGAGCTGCGTGCTGCCGGATTGGGGCTCGCTGGCCCTAAGCACCTCGAGCCCGCGCTGGAGGGCGCTGTCGATATCGGTGCCCTCCTCGGCGATCAGGCCGTCCACGAACCGGTGGGCCTCACGGCTCACCTCGGCGGACGCCGGCTCGAGCCGGCGGCTGAAGACGTCCAGCCGGTCGTTGAAGGCCACGATGGAGAACCGGTCCTCCGGATTGAGGTGATCGAGGATGAAGTGGAGTGCCTGCTTGGCCTGCTCGATCTTCTCCCCGCTCATACTCCCGGAGTGGTCCAGGACGAGCACCAGATCCTTGGGCATTGCGGTCTCTCGGGCAGCGCCGACCTCCGGCGAGAAGAGGAAGAGAACGTGCTCCTGCCGCTCGCCGTTCGCGTCCGGCATCGCGCCGGTCAGGAGCGCGCTCCCGAACCCGTCGGTCGCCGGGGTGAAGAAGAGGTGGAAGTCCTCGTCGGGATGGACGGCCTCGGCGCGGTAGGTCACCCGAGCTTCGTCCGGTGCCGGGCGATCGACCGCGACCGGGTGGGAGGAGGCGTAGACGGCGCCCAGCGGCGAGTCGCTCTCGATGTTGATGGTGATGGAGACCTCGTCCAGGGGCCGGGCTGCGTAACGTTCGGTGCTGAGCACGTAGTGGTGGTGGAGGGCGCCGCCGGCCGGCTGGAGGACCTCCTCATAGGTCAGGGTCATCGTCCGGGTCTCGTGGGGCGCGACCGTGATCTCGAAGGTGTACGCGTCCCAGTTGGCGTACTGGAGCAGGGTGGGGTCCCGGTGATCGACGATTCGGTCGTTGAGCATCCGGGTGGCGTCGTCGGCGTTCTGGCGCTCGACGGTCTGGTCGGCGCCGTCGACCGTGGCGCTGAAGGACGAGAGCATCGCGTCCGGCGGAATGGGGAAGACGTAGTGTCCCCGGATTGGCGCGTCGGTGGGGTTGTGGAACGCCTGATCGACGTGGGTCACGGCGTGGATGCCCTGCACGTCGACGGTGACGTGGTGGTGGGTGATCTCCAGGTACGCCATTTCGGGCAGGAGCGGGAGGACCATCCCGTCGGCCAGCGCGGCGACCGGGGTGGCCAAGAGCCAGAGTGTGATGCATCCCAATAAGAGTGCGCGGTATGTACGTGTCATCTGTAACCTCCTGGTATCTGTGGTTGTGTCTACTCTTGTTATACAGGGGTTGTATGACAGGATGATGACAGCGCGGTGAGATTTTGAGGATTAATGGGTGGCGGGGAGGGAGAAGGTGACGGTGGTGCCGGTGCCCTCCTCGCTGTCGAGGGTCAGGCGGCCGCCGTGGGCCTCGACCAGGGCGCGGGCGATGGAGAGGCCAAGGCCGCTGCCGCTCTGCACGTCCCGGCGGTCGCGGGCCCGCGCCTTGTCGGTGCGGTAGAAGCGCTGCCCGATCTGGGGCAGAGCCTCGGCGGGGATACCGATGCCCGTATCTCGGACCTCGGTCCGTACGAAGGCGCCGTCGTCCGCCGCCGAAAGGCAGACCGTCACGGTCCCTCCGGGGTGGGAGTACTTGATGGCGTTGTCGAGCAGGTTGACCAGCACCTGCGCGATCCGGTCGGCGTCGGCCCAGACCAGCGGCAGGTGGGGCGCGTCCGGGATGCGGAGCGCCACCTTCCGGGTCTCAGCCTTGGGCTGTAATCGCTTGGCGGTGGTGCGGGCCAGGTGGAGGAGATCCAGCGGATCGCGCTGCAGGTTGAGCGCCTCGGAGTCGGCGCGGGTCAGCACCAGCAGGTCGTTGACCAACCGGATCAGGCGGTCGGTCTCCCGGCCCATGGTCCCCAGGAACCGCCGCCGGACGGTGGGGTCCGCGTCGGCGCCCCCTTGCAGCGTCTCGATCATCCCCTTCAACGAGGTCAGGGGCGTGCGCAGCTCGTGGGAGACGTTGGCGACGAAGGTGACCTGCATCTGCCGCGCGGCGCGCAGCCGGGCGGTCATCTCGTTGAACGCGCGGCTGAGGCGCCCCAGCTCGTCGCCGGAGCGGACCGCCACCTGGCGGTCGAAGTCGCCCTGGGCCACGGCACCCGCCGCCTCGGTCAGCCCCCGGACCGGGCGCGTCACCGCGCGGGAGAACATCAGGCCCACGGCGCCGGAGAGCACCACGGCGATGGCCGTGGTCCAGAGCCAGCGCGACCGCAGATCCCGGAGCACGGCGTGCACGTCGCGGAGCGGTTGGGTCAGGTAGACCACGCCGGCGAGCGCGTCGTCGATCAGGATCGGCATCGCGAGGGCCATCACTTGATCCGCCCCGGTCTCGGTGGTGCGGGAGGCGTACTCCCCGCTCAGGGCCTGGGTGACGAGCGGGTCGTCCTGCAGGGAGGCTGCGAGGTCGGTCCCCTCCGAGTCCACCAGCACCATCCCGGCAACGTCCAGGATCCAGATGCGGGTCTCCAACTGCGCGCCGATCTGGAGCGAGCTGTCGGCCAGGTAGCTCAGGTCGACGTCCCCGGCGACCGGGGCCTCGGGCACTGCCAGGTTCTCGGTCTGGACCGCCAGGTTGCCGGACTGCCGCTGCTGGAGGGTGTTGTAGAGGGGCGTCTGGGTCTCCACGGGCGGCCCGGCGGTGACCGCGTCGGGGATCAGGGTCTGGGCGGTGATGCGGGCCTGGGCCAGGAGGCTCTCCTCGGTGGCGTCGAGGAAGTAGCGCTCCAGGGAGGCGAGGAGGAGGAAGCCTGCGAGGCCCATGGCGAGTACGATGAGGCCGAGGTGGCTGAGGAGGAGCTTGGCGCGGAGGCTGAGGGATGTCAGGCGCATCGTTTCGCCCCCCTCTGACTCCCCCCGCCGGGGGGAGAACCTGGGTTGGAGGTATTTGGGGGTTCGTTGGGAACCTTGTTAAAGCCGCCCCCGAGATGGGGGCTACAAGCATTAAGAAGGGTGGGGGCTCGGAGCTTCGGCGCTCTCAACAAGCTTAAGCTGTGGACCATCGCGGTTTCCTTCAGCCGGCGCGGCCCGCGTTGAGCTTGTAGCCGACGCCCCGGACGGTCTCGATGAGCGGGTCGTCGGGGGCGGCCTCGCGGAGCTTGGCGCGCAGGCGCTTGATGACGGCGTCGACGACGCGCTGGTCGCCGTGGTAGTCATAGCCCCACGCCTCGTCGAGGAGCTGCTCCCGCGTCAGCACGCGCCGGGCGCGCTCCGCCAGCACCTGGAGGACCTTGAACTCCAGCGGGGTGAGGTCGAGGCGCTCGCCGTGGAGCACGGCCTCGTGCCGGGCCTCGTCGACGGTTAGCGGGCCGATCTGGGCGACCGGGGGCGCGGCGGGCGGCGGGGCCTGGGTCCGCCGGAGGACGTTCTTGACCCGCGCCAGCAGCTCCCGGATGCTGAAAGGCTTGACCACGTAGTCGTCGGCGCCCAGCTCCAGGCCCACGACCCGGTCGATCTCCTCGTCGCGGGCGGTGAGCATGATGATGGGCACGTCCCGCTCCCGGCGCAGGATCCGGCAGACTTCGATGCCGTCCAGCTTGGGCAGCATCAGGTCCAGGATGATCAGGTCCGGCTGCTCCCGGCGGGCGACGGTGAGGGCCTGTTCGCCATCCCACGCGACCAGGACATCGTACCGGGCCTGCTCCAGGTTATAGGTCAGCACGTCGATGATGGGCTGTTCGTCGTCGACGACGAGGATTCTCGCTCCCATAGGACCTCCTTTGTGCTCTCATTGTAGCAAAGAGGCGGGGAGTGGTAAAGCGTGCTCTGTGACAGGACGATGACAATTGGACGAGAGGTTGGTGAGATTGGGCCGGCCACGAATGCGCCATTCTGTGAATGGGGGATGGATACACGAATGGATGGAACGGTGAGTTGCGGTGAGAGGGGACAGGGCTAGAATTGGGTCATGGGACGAAGCAGTCCGCACGGGTGTGAAACACCCGTGTGACATCGCGACGCCCGATGAATCGGGTTTGAAGACGGAGACCAAGGAGGTCCTATGCAATCGACCATAGCGAACGGCGTTTGGCCCACGATGATCACCCCGTTTACGGAGGACGGCGCGCTCGATCTGGAGGCGCTGGGGCCTCTCGTGGAATGGTACCTCGACCGGGGCGTCGACGGGTTGTTCGCCGTCTGCCAATCGAGCGAGATGTTTGAGCTGACGCTGGCGGAGCGCGTGCGGCTGGCGGAGGCGGTCGTCGACTACGTGGACGGGCGGGTGGGGGTGATCGCCTCGGGGCACATCTCCGACGAGCTGAGCGATCAGATTGAGGAGGTGACGCGGGTCGCTGCGACCGGGGTCGACGCCGTGGTGCTGGTCACCAACCGTTTCGCGGATGACAGGGAGTCGGATGCGGTCTGGCAGCGCCGGCTGGAACGGTTCCTGCGGCGGGTGCCTGACGCGATCCCGCTGGGGTTCTACGAGTGCCCGCAGCCCTACAAGCGGGTGCTGAGCCCCGAGATGCTGGCGTGGATGGCGGCGACCGGGCGGTTTATCTTCCTCAAGGACACTTGCTGCGAACTCGACCTGATTGAGGCCAAGTTGGAAGTGGCGGGCGACGTCAAGCTCTACAACGCCAACGCAGCAACGCTGCTGGGATCGCTGCAGGCGGGCGCGGCGGGGTACAGCAGCGTGATGGGCAACGTCCACCCGCAGCTCTACGGGTGGCTCTGCCGCCACTGGGCGGATGAACCCGCGCGGGCGGCGCGGCTGCAGGACTTCCTGGGCGTGAGCTCGTGGATGGGGCGGTGCGAATATCCGACCAGCGCCAAGTACTACTTGCAGCTCGAGGGCGTGCCGCTCACGCTCCACGGGCGGGTGCGGGCCGCGGACGCGCTGGGGAGCTCCAACAAGCTGGAGGTGGCGCAACTGCACCGGCTCACGCAGCGGTATGACGATGAGTACGGGGTGTGACGCTGCGTCCGGCTGATGAACCATGGTAGCCACATCGACGGGATCGAGGTGTGCATGACGATGACGC
>DAOTTS010000079.1:0-8294 GCA_034437735.1 Anaerolineae bacterium | reverse complement strand
AGAGCCCCAGGATCGGTACGAAAGTCAGGCCCTCCAACTGGAGCCCGAGCAGGCCGGCAAGGGCGGCAAACGCCGGCACGAGCGCCCACCGGCGGCGGCTGGCTGAATCGGAGGCCGAAGCCGAGGGCGAGAACGACGAATAAGGCCAGGGTGCGGTACGCTGACGAGCGATTAGGTTGAGAGGTCACGGACGTCTCCAAACGGTTTCGGGTTGGATCCAACGGCCCTCATTATAATCGAGAGGGCGCAGCAATCAACGCCCCGCGCTTGACACGACATACAATCTGTCGTACGCTGGATATGTCAGAAGACAACGCACTCACCACGATCTGACCCCTCGGAAGAAGGCCCATATCCGTTTTTCTTGCGCCGTATGGAAGGCGTCGGGCCTAACATATGGCACGCACTTACGAAGGGAGCCAGATAATGAAAATGAGGTTGATCGCAGTTGGTCTTTTCACCCTGGTGATGGCGCTGCTCATGGGGATGGTTGCCCGAGGCCCTACCCCCGGCGCAGCAGTCTCGGAAGCCCTCCACGCGCGCGAGGCGACCCTAGCATCGGAGATCGCCCCGGCTCTCGTCAGACCGCAGCAAACGCCCGGCCCCCCCGCCGTTGCGCCGGAAAGGGTAAGCCTCGTCGGTCCTACGACCGGCACCATTGCGACGGCGCACACGTTCACCGCGACGACGAGCCCGGTCACCGTGACGACGCCGATCACGTACCGGTGGCAGGCCACCGGGCAGGTCACAGCGACGCACGTCAGCGGGACCTACGATACCGTCAGCTTCACCTGGGACGCCCCCGGCTTGCAGGTTCTCACCCTCACGGCGATGAACCTGAGCGGGACAGCGACCGCCACGCACACCGTCCAGATCAACGCGAGGGTCTACATGCCCACCATCCATAAAAACTTCCTGACGTGCGGGGGACCGCCGACGCTGTTGAGCCCCCCGGACGCCAGCGTGCAGCAGACCCTGCTCCCGACGTACCGGTGGGACAACGGGTCCGCTATCAACGCTACCACTACCCGATTGGAGGTGGCGAAGGATGCGGACTTCACCAAGCGGGTCAACTCGTTACACTATCCAGCGCCATCCGGGGAGATCGAATTCCACTTCTCCCGCAACCTCGAACCCGACGTTACCTACTACTGGCGGGTCTGGTTAGTCTGCGGCGGGGTCGCGGGACCAATCTCCGAGGTGTGGTCGTTCACGACAAAGAGCGGCGGCACCATCCTGCCCGCCCCTACGCTCGTGAGCCCCCCGGACCAGAGCTCGCAGTCGGTGGATGGCGTGACGCTCGATTGGAACCCGGTCGGCGGCGCGGAGGGATACATCGCCCGCTGGTCCGTAGCCGGATCGTCCAGCACTCGGTATCAGTGGGTGACCGGTACCAACCTGGCCCTCACCGGGCTCAACGCCGGCAGCACGTACGAGTGGTACGTCGAGGCGTACAATGATTACGCGGTCGGCACAGAGTCAGCGAGATGGCGATTCACGACGACCTCCCCCGCCGCTTCAGGGGCCCACGAGACTCCCCACCATCCTCTGGAACGGAGTGACGGGACAATCCACATCGCCGAACCGGATCACAAGTAGGACACAAAAACGTGCCCCCTACCGAATCCCCCGGTGTGAAAACACACCGGGGGATTCGATACAACCCTCGCAATCAGCCGGACAGCCCGTCCTGCGATCAGGCCATCTTATACTGCTCCGAGTAAATACGCGTCTCGCACGCACCTTCTCGCACGCCGAGCTCGTGAAGAGCCCCGCGGACGAGGTGAATCATAGGCAGCGGGCCGCAGATAAAATACACGTACTCATTGCAGTTGGCGGGAAGGTGGCGCTGCAACACATCCTTGGTGATAAACCCCGTCTCCCCCTCCCAGCCGTCGGGAGGATTCTCCAACACGTGGATCATCGTCAGGTCGATCTGCTCCTCTAACTCGGCCAGTTCCTCGCGGAAGGTGACCGACTCCCAGGTGGGATTGCCGTAGAAGAAATGGAGCGGTCGGTCGTCTCCCTGCTCAGCAAGTGTCCGGATCATACTCATAATCGGAGCTGAGCCAATGCCTCCGGCCACGAAGATAAAACCGGGTCCCGAGTGATGCCCCAGGTCGAAGGTCCCATAAGGACCATCGATATAGACCGGAGTGCCGACGGGATACTCGCCGATCCGACTCGTGAAGTCGCCAAGCTCCCTGATGGCAAAGGAGAGACGCTCTGGGTGTTCCGCGCTGGAGGCGAACGAGAAAGGATGCTCCTTGATACGGAACGGCGAGCGGTCCACCGTCAGCCAGGCCACCTGCCCGGCATCGAAGGGCAGACCCTCGTGTCCAACCGGTTCGAGCACCAACGACCAGGTGTCGCCCCGCTCCTCAATCAGATCGGCGACCTTGAACGGTTTCTGGAGCATACGCAGGGGTTTAAGGACCCGAATTTCCAGGAGCACCGCGGCCCAGAGGACAGCATAAGCGATCCAAAGCCCCCGTTGGAGCGGCAGCGCGGTGTAATAATCGACCTTGAGAATATGATAGAGCGCAAACCCCGCCACGCCGACGGTAAAGAGGTCGTGCAAAGTACGCCAGGGCTCGTACTTAAGCTTCAGCCAGACGCGCCAGACGGACGTCATCACCAGCAGCAGCATCAGCGCGAACGCAATGACGCCGGCACGCAGTTTCCAGGGAGCGCCGACGAGGTTGAAGGCGACGAAGTTATATGGGTTTGAGAGAATCAAAAGGATCGGATGCGCCAGGACGAGGAAGAAAGCGGCGATGGACATACCGTGATGCACGCTGTAGAGCGTGTCGAGAGGAAACGTCTCAGCGATAACGTGCAGCCGGCCTGCGGGAATGAATTGCAGCCCCATCAGCGACAGGCCCAGGAACCCCAGTCCGACCGCGACATCCCGGATCAGTTGACGGCCCTCTGGTCGTGGAGCGATAGCCATAATCAAGAGCGGGGCAAGAAGCAACAGACCAAACACCGACAACCCGATAATTTGTCTAGTCGAACATTTCACGATGGATAACCCCTTTCCATTTTAGATCGCTTTTGAGCAGACTGACCAGTTGACCTCTGTTTTGCACATATGCACTTCTTCTATCAGCCGGACAGGCCATCTCAAACTTGTGGACTCATAAAACTAGTTTATACTAAATGTTGCATTGAGCAAATGTAATAGTATATGCGCGATCGTCCAGTGATCGGCTGAATGGTTAGAATGGAAAAGTCTTCAAGCAGAGAAAGGACTCGTTATGACGTGGGCAAAAATCGTTACCTTTGTTGTCGCAATTGGCCTGATCGTAGGCGGGGGCGTGTGGGCCTATCGCTTTTTCGAAGCGCCTGAACACATCGACCCCATCACCGCGAAGTGGGAGGCATCGGGTCACGCGGACACCACCTCGGAGTCCTTCGTCCATTGGGATGAGGACGATCCCCCGGAAATCCCGACGTACTGCGCCAAGTGCCACAGCCTCTACGGCTATCTCGACTATCTGGGCGTTGATGGCTCAACGGTCCGGCAGGTCGATGAGGCCGCCAAGACGGGCTCGGTCGTCTACTGCCGCACGTGTCACAGTTCAGACGCGTACGCGATGAGCACCGTGGTCTTTCCGGGCGGCGCCGAAGTCACCGACCGGGGCAAGGAATCCAACTGTATGCGCTGCCACCAGGGCCGCGAGTCCACCTCGACCGTCAACGAGACGATTGCGGGTATGGACCCGGACACGGTCTCGGAGGATCTCTCCTTTATCAACGTCCACTACGCTATCGGCGCGGCGACCCGGAACGGGAGCGACGTGAGCGTCGGTTACCAGTACGACGGCCAAACCTACGCCGGGCGCTATCCCCACGTCGAGGACTTCGACACCTGCATCGAGTGCCACGATCCCCACAGCACCGACATCGATCCGGCCGCGTGTGAGCCGTGCCATAGTAACGTCGTGGACTACGGCGACATCTTCAACATCCGCGAAAGCACGGTTGACTACGACGGGGACGGGGACACGGACGAGGGCATCATGCAGGAGCTGAACGCCTTCCACAGCGCCCTCTACGACGCGATCCAGGCCTACGCCAGCGAGGTAGCCGGCACGGCCATCGTCTACGCCGACAGCTTCCCCTACTGGTTCATCGACACAAACGGGGACGGCGAACCCAACGGGGATGAGGTCAACTTCGGCAATCAGTACGCGAGCTGGACGCCGAGGCTCATCCAGGCCACCTATAACTACCACTACTATTACGAAGATCCCGGCGCCTTCACCCACAACGCGGCATACGTGATGCAGTTGCTCCACGATGCGTCCGCCGACCTGGGCGAGCAGGTGCAGGTCGATCTGGGGAGCTTCACGCGCCCCGAGTCCAGTTACTAAGGTAGTTCCAGGATTTAAATCATCCCAAGCCGGGTGCTTTTTCCTTGGGAAATCCCGGTTATTGGGATGATTTGTTTTTTGGAACGGCCTAAGCAAGTGAGGGAACGTATCTCAACCAAGCTCTGAGCCCCCGTCCTCGGGGGCGGTCTCCGGAGCTAGGCTCTCTTGCATTTTGTCGGGTGACTGAAGAGCAATCCTGGTTTTGTCCACAGATTCACGCAGATTTTCACAGATTTTCTGGTTTTCTGTGTCAATCTGTGGTTGATATCTCGCTTCGACTCTCCGAAGTCCGAAAGAGCCGCCACTTGAAGATAGTGCGCCTACTATTCGGTTGATACCGTCATTTCACGTATCGCTGGGACGACGGTTTCCCCAATCTCATCGAGATACTCCGGCGCAAGGTCGGCGCCAGTGGGCCATTCAATGGTGTTGGTATCAGGATTGACCTGGACCTGCTTGAACAACGCCTTGTCCTTCAGCGGCTCAAACACTTCACCGAGCAGCTCCGATTCCAGGTCAACGTCCTTCACAACGCCATTATTGAATGTCAACCGCAATGTGTAGGCTTCCAAGTACTTAACCTTGATGACGTGAAGAAACATGCCACCTCCCGTATTACATCCCCTCACGCCCATACGCCGTCAGATCGTTGGGATCCTCGTCACTTCGAGCGCGGAGCTCGTAATCGTTATAGACCGTGGGCAGACTGTTCACCTGCCGGAGGAATCGGATGCCGTTGCTCTGCAGCTCCGGCGGATCCCACACCCGCTGGACCTTGGGCTCCGGCTCGCGCGACCCCTCGACCACCCGCTGGACGTGCCGGTTCCCGGCAACCCGCCCAATCTGCGCGACCACCCGCCGGCGGTGCGCCGCGGGCAGATCCGGATTCGACACATACGCAGCCTGCGCCGCCACCGGACCGGTCGGACCGGTCAAGCGCGACAGCGCAGAGGGCGTGGGCGCAACGGACCGTGCCGCGTCCCGCGCCCCCTCAACAGCCTGGGACCGATTGCGTGCCTGACGACCATGCCGCTGCCGACCCTCATCCTGCTTCGCACCTCGTCGCTTCGCCATCATCGCTCCTTATCATTGATGAGAAACTTACCCTACGGACCCGCTCGCTCTCCACAATTCGCAATCCCCGATCCTAAGCCCCCCGCATCACCAACGGCAGGAAGAGCCAGCGGGGCGCCTCGTCCGCGCCGAGATCGACCGCCGGGCCGATGGGCCGGGTGTCGCCGTCGATGTCGGCAACCCCGCCCATTCCGACGCCCTGATCGATGGCCGCGCTGCCCGGACCGAGATGATACCCGTCGGGCAGAAAAGCCGGATCGCCGGTCGTCGCATTCGAGACCAGCATCACCCCACCGCCCCCGGTGTTGGCGCCGTTGCCGTACCAGAGCACGCCGTCGAGCGTGGCCGTGTTCGTCATCCCCATCGTCCCCGCCGTCGCCGTGATCCCCACCCCGTGGTCGACGACGAGGCTGTCCGTCATCAGCACCGCCGCCGGGCCGCCGGGATGCATCATCGTGAGATAGATCCCGGCATCGTCCCCCCCGGTATTGCGGGCCACCGTAGTATGCACCATCCGTGCATACGCCCCGACCGCCGCCATCCCCGCGCCGCCGCAGGAGACCCGGTTGTCGATCAGCACCGTGTTGGTCATCGCCGCACTGCTGGAGATGAGATGAAGCCCGCCGCCCGATCCGGCGCCCACCCCGACCGCCCGGTTATCGCGGATAAGGGTGTCGCGCAGCGTCGCGTTGACCTGCTCCATCTGCACGCCCCCGCCGGCGCCATCGGTGCGGTTCTCGGCGATCTCATTGCCCACTAGGTCGACGTTGGCGAAGATAAACGCCAGCCCGCCCCCGCGCCCGCCGCTGCCGGAGGACGGGGTCTCGGCCACGTTCCACAGCACGGCATTCGACGCCATCGTCACCGTCAGCGAGGGGCCGGTATCTCCCACCGCATAGAGCCCCCCGCCCCATTCGGCGGTGTTGCTCAACAGCTTGCTGTGGCTGACCGACGTCTCCATGTTGTCGACGTAGACGCCGCCCCCGTAGGTCGCCGCGTTCGCAACGAGGCCCACCCCGTCGAGGGTCAGACCGCCGAGCTCCCGTGCGCTGATCGCGCCTCCATACCCCGTCTGCCCCACGCCCGCCGCGTGATTGTCCGCCAGATCATCTCCCGACACCACGACCTGGGGCGTCATGAAGAGGGAGAGCCCGCCCCCATAACCCGTCCCATTCACGCTGGCCGTGTTGCGGCGCACGTGGTTGCCCTGCAAGGTGACGCGCCCAAAGTGGAACTGCATCCCGCCGCCCAGCCCCAGGCCGCCCGCGCCCTCCGTGGCGACGTTATCCGCCACCGTGTTGCTGAGGATAACCCCTGCGCCTTGGCGGCCGTAAATCCCGCCGCCGTAGCCGTTCGACACCGTGGACGCCACGTTATCGGCCACCACCGAATTGCGCACGGTGACCGTGCCCTGGATATACCCGATGCCCCCGCCCCACCCGATGCCGGTCGTGCTCGCGGTATTACCGCGCACCACACAGTCCCGTATCGTTGTGTCCGCGCGATAGCTGTAGACGCCGCCTCCGGTGTCGTACGTCCCCTGCAGACCGGGCAGATCGTTACCCAAGCCCGTCGCGTCCTCGCCGGTGAGCGTGAAACAGTCAATCGTGGGCGCGATACTCCCCGTGACCACCACCGCCCGGTCGACCCCGCCCCCGTCGATGATTGTCCGCGAGGCCTCGCAGGGCACCGGACGCTGCCAGAGGTCCACGTTCGGTGTCGGGACCACCACCCAACCGCCCTGCAGGATGATCGCACGGTCCACCACCACCGGACCGGTGTAGCTTGCCGGCGCGAACTTATTGGCCACCTGCACCGTATCGCCGGTCAGCGCCTGAGCCACCGCATACTGGATCGTCCGGCACGGCGCCTGACTGTCGGTGCAGTCCCCGGCATCCACGCCCCCATCGTCCAGCACGTACCGGATCACCGTGGCGCCCTCGGCCGACACGCCGGGAGGATAGAGGATCCCCAGTCCCCAGGCCAACCCCGCCGCCAACAAAAGGCTACCCAGAAGCACAATCGAGAGCCCCACCATCCGCTTGCCCCCGGACATCTTGACGATCGACATCACCGCCTCCTTCCGTTTGAGGATCGAACCGAACGCGTGCGACTGCGCAGCGAGGGACGCAGGGGGGCGAGGAGGATGCGGAACGAGCCCAGGTCGCGGCGACCAAGACGCCCTCTACCTTTAGGATACGTCAACTTCCCCAGTACGCAAATGGTGGTGCGCGCCCGCGCCACCCCGCCCTCTTCCCAAGAGCGCGCCTTAGGCAAAAGGGGCGAGTCGTGATAAAATCAGGCCATCGCCACACTTGATGCTGGATACTGGAAGCATGAAACTACCAACTCATCCAGCTTCAAGCACCTAGAAAGGAAGCGGTCTATGAAAAACATCCTCACGAAAGCATTCGGCGTCCTCCTGATCGCAGCTGGCGTCGCCGGACTTATCTTCAGCGTCCTGGGGGTCGTCTTCCTGGCGCGCGCCGAGGCGCAGGTCGCGCCGGTGCTCCAGGAGCAGGTGGACCTGACGGCGCGCACCCTTGCCACGACCGCCGAAGGGCTTGAGGTCGCCGAGACCTCGCTCAACCAGGCGATTGCCCTCGTCGCCAGCGTGGAGACCACCGTCGCCGGCGCGGGCCGCGCCGTCGGGCAGACCGTACCGCTGGTCGAGTCGATCTCGGTGCTGCTCAACGAGAAGCTGCCCGCGACCCTCAGCGCCACCAAGGAGGCCCTGAAATCCGTGGCCTCCAGCGCCAAGATCATCGACGACGTGCTGGCGGTGGTGACCTCCATCCCCCTGGTCGGCATCGAGGCGTACAATCCCGAGGTGCCGCTGCA
>DAOTTS010000078.1:0-3104 GCA_034437735.1 Anaerolineae bacterium | reverse complement strand
ACCCCGGCCTTCACCGCAAAAACCGGGGATAACATATCCCCTCTGAGCATTCGTCAGCACACGCTCCCAAGCGCACGCTCCCAGGGGTTTTGTAAACCCCGGCGTTCACCGCAAAAACCGGGGATAACATATCCCCTCTGAGCATTCGTTAGCGCACGCTCCCAAGCGCACGCTCCCAGGGGTTTTGCAAACCCCGGCCTTCACCGCAAAAACCGGGGATAACATATCCCCTCTGAGCATTCGTCAGCACACGCTCCCAAGCGCACGCTCCCAGGGGTTTTGCAAACCCCGGCGTTCCCACCCTCACCCCTCAACCACCATAATCTGCACGTCCTCGCCCCGGTAGCGCGTCCGCGCCAGCGGCGCCCAGCCCAAACGCAGGTAAAACGGCACCTGATCCGGCGTGAAGAGATAGAGCCGATCGATGCCCAACCCGGTCATCGCGTCCATCGCCCGCCGGACCAGCGCGGAGCCCACGCCCCGGCGCCGGGCCTCGGGGATCACGTAGACCGACGCCAGCCACGGCGTCAGATCCGGGCGCGTCGACATATCCTCCGCGACGAGGCTGGCCATGCCGATCGGCCGGCCTTGCTCCCGCGCCACGAAGGTCTCCGGGATCTCCCCGGGCACGCAGCTCGCCTCGAACCGGGCCGCCAGATCCGCCAACGTGACGCCCCGCAGCACCGCGCCCCACTCGTCGTCAACCCACGCCGCCAGCGTGGGGATCACCTCCGGGCACGCAGCGAGATGCGCGATCTTCACGGTCTCCGTCATCGGTACAACCTCCTTGTCTTCGAGCCTCAGGCCTTTGGGCTTTTGGGGGTTTGTCTCGTTATCGATCGACAACGTAAAGCCCAAAGGTCTTGCGATAGCACCGCCATCCCGGTGATCTGTCTCGTTTCCTATCGTAGTCATCTCCATCCTGCTGTCAAAGGACGCCGCCGATAGATCAATCGCCCCCCCCTCTAACTCCCCCCCGGAGGAGAACTCGAGTTTCAAAGGTGAGGTATCCAACTGCGATTGCCCTAACCTCGCCGATGACCGGGTTTCCCGAAAGTTCGGTCTGTGCTATCATGCGGGGCATAGCAAACGCGCGATAGCGGAAGGTCGCCGTATCTCCCAACGCATAAGGAGGCAAGGATGACCCGCAATCAGACGGACCGGGAGCCACCGGACCGCAGACCGGCAGGTGTCTTGATCGCCATCGGGGTGGCCCTGGGTGCCGCCGTAGGCGTGGCCATGGAGCAGTTAGCCGTGGGCGTGGGCGTCGGCGCCGCACTCGGCGCGCTGGCGACCTTTGTCGTGCGGCGCATCCAGAACCGCCCGCCCGGAGGCTGAACGGGAGCGAGGATCGGACGCTGGTTTTTATACCCGGTGCAACGCACTTGAACCTTGAAGGTTGTCGAGGTCCGCGTCGAGTCCATCGATCCGCCACTCTACGCGCGCCGTCAGGATGAGGAGACCCTGGACGCGGTCCTGCACGGAGAGGAGCCGCCGCCCTCCGCAGCCTTCATCGCGCCGCTGGACAACCTGATCTGGGACCGGCAGTTCGTCGAGACGCTCTTCGACTTCGAGTACCGGTGGGAGGTCTACACCCCGGTTAAGAAGCGGACGTACGGCTATTACGTGCTGCCCGTGCTCTACAACGACCGGTTCGTCGCCCGGTTCGAGCCGGACCGGGACGCGCCCGACGGCGTCCTGGGCATCAAGGGCTGGTGGTGGGAGCCGGGCGTGGCGCCGTCCCCGGATATGCGGCACGCGATCCAGCAGGCCTTCGCCGCGTTCCTCGACTACCTCGGTGCTGAACGTCTGCAGGTCGCGGACGACACACGGAACGAAGCCGGGCTGTACTGGCTCGACCCGCTGGAGGACTGAAAGGCGGGGACCGCTCTAGGCCCGCTTGGGCCGGCGATCCAGCCGGGAATCGCCTCCCGTCGCTTCCTGCACGATAAACGCACGGACCCGCTTCGCCATCTCATCCCGGATCTCCCGGAACTTATTCAGCCGTGCCTCTTCATCACCTTCAAACGCAGCAGGATCTTCGAGCCCCCAGTACTCGCGGACGCTCACCCCCGGCAGGACCGGACACTTCGCCTCAGCGTTCGCACATACGGTGATGAGATAACCGACGTGCTTCTTCATCAAGAACTCATCCAGGCCCTTGGGACGATGGCCCAGGGCCTGGAGATCGAATCCGACCTCCTTCATCACCCGCAGCGTCATGGGATGAATTGGCGCCGGCTCCAGACCAGCGCTGTAAGCCTCAAACACGTCACCTCCGTACGCTCGTAGAAACGCCTCAGCCATCTGACTACGGGCAGAATTATGGGTGCATAAAAACAGGACACGCGGCTTGTTTACCATCGGCGGATAACCTTCCTGTCACAGTTGTGACCTATGAGAGTGAGCAGAACGCCCGCAGCGGGGCGAGCGGTCCTGAAGCTGAGCAGGATTCAAAAGGTGATTGAGAGTGACCAAAAGTTCATGAAGCTGGGTCGGATTGACCGAATAGTAGATCCAGCGGGCATCGACAGGGGCACGTTCAGCGTCCACAAGACCACTCTGCCGAAGGACGTTAAGATGATGAGAGGTCAGACTTAGAGAGATATCCAGGTCCTCGGAAAGCTCACAATTGCAGTGCTTCCCCTCCATCAACAACATCATCATCGCCAGGCGTGTATCGTTACTCAAAGCACGCAGTGATGCGACGATCTGCTTGTGTTCCACGCAACAACTCCTTCGAAAATAGCTGGGGAACGCGGACATCTTTTCCGCAGCACGGCGAGCGTCCCACCCGCGTTCCATGTTTTCGTCATCGGTGGTGACCCATAAGCTTGTGAAAACTCCTCCCAGATGAGCAGCGGTTACCCGAAACGACCGGTGATGTAGTCCTCTGTAATCTGATTCTCGGGATTGGAGAACATCTTCTTGGTCGGATTGTACTCGATCAACACGCCCGACCGGTCTTCCTCATCGAGGGAGAAGAATGCCGTGAAGTCGGAGACGCGGCCGGCCTGCTGCATATTATGGGTGACGACGATGATCGTGTAGTTGTTCGCAAGATCCCGCATCAGCTCCTCGATGCGCAGCGTCGCGATGGGATC
>DAOTTS010000077.1:0-31457 GCA_034437735.1 Anaerolineae bacterium | reverse complement strand
AAGGATCTCGCTGCCTCCCTTCCTATCCGTGAATTGGAGTTACATATCGACCGCTGGGTCGAGGGCATCGACACGATTCTGGCTTCCATCGAATACGGCACCGTCTACAAGAATCGATTGGGCTGGTATGGGGACTTCACGGGGAAGAATCTGAACGCCGCGGAGCTCAGGGCGTTTGCCGCGGAGAGGTGGTTGCGCGGCGAGGCGGCCGAAACTGACGTGGATCGCGACGTGTTCCGGCGACTCGGCGAGCCCACCGACGACAAGCGCGAAGCGGTTGAAGCCTATGTCGAGATCATCCGCGCTTTCGTGGCACGCGGATTCGATGAAGCGCTGTCAAAAAAGTGGCGCGCACGCAGGGATCGCAACCCCATCCTGAGGATGATGTTTGCTGGAGAGGGGGTAGACCGAGGCATCAACGACGGGGGCGGGTACTGGCTGGTCAACAAGCTAGATCTCTTCCTGGGAATCATTGGCGGCGCCGACTACGACAAGATAGATGTTGAGGGATCCTGCAACGTGACCTTGCGGCACGTATTCCATGATGATCGGGAGAGGATGACGGCAGCCAAAGGGTATCTTTGGGGCCTTTGCGCTTATCTCAATGGTGCCGATGTGTCTGAGATCAGGCAGGGTGGACACGGCATCGCTGGGTACGCCATCAAAGCTTACCGGTGTTTCAAAGCGTCGAAGTACGATCAGGCGGAATGCCGGCTGATTGCTGCCAAGCTCTTTTACACGATCAGGTACTGGTATATCCGAGCGACGATCTTTGCCGTTAAGGACGAGATGTCCCCAGACGACGATGTGCTTCCCACGCTGCCGTCACCGGTATCAAGAAATGTCTGACACGGTGTTATCGGGTGGGGGGTGTTTCAACGATACGTTCCCAACCTTTAACATTAAGGAGAACACCTATGCATCCCAAGGCCAGCTTGAATTGCTCTTCGATTTCTCCAATGCCCCTGTCTCATCTTCTCGATAGACAGGCGTATAGGCCGCCGGACCCCTCGGTCTGGTGGAAGAACCGTCCGCTCCGAATCTATCATCCGAATATGCGCGAGGTTGAAGCTGAGAATTTCGATATCCAACAGTTTATGGCCCATTGCAAAGCACTCCATGCTGAGGCCGTCGTCTTCAGCGTAGGGGGCATCTATGCATTCTACGACACAACCATTCCTTATCATCGAAAAAGCCCGCATATGGGCGAGCGGGATCTTCTGAGCGAAGTCATCGAGGAGGCCGCAGAGGCGGGCATCCGCGTGATTGCGCGTTTCGATTTCAGCAAGGCGCGTGAGGACCTGTTCAGGGAACGGCCCGAATGGTTTCGTCTGGATGCGAATGGTAACCTGGAGATCGGAAACTCCGGAACCGACGATCGCCTCTACCGGACCGCGCTGTTGGAAGGATACCAGAACGAGGCTTTTGCGCTGCCGGTTCTGCATGAAGTACTCTCAACTTACCCGATTGACGGTCTCCATCTGAATGCGCCCGGTTTCGGAGGGCGGCATTTCCAGGAAGCGACCCTTTGTAAATTCGACATTCCCAGAGATGCACAAGCACAACAACGCTGGCGCGAAGAACGGCTGGCGGAACAGATGAAGACCTACCGGTGTATCATTGAGGACAGCATCCCGGATGCCCTCTTCATGGCTGAAATCAACAGCCCGGAAAGTCCCGATTGGGGGACAAACCGTGGCTTTAATCACGAACTTCTTGCCGGCAGCTATACCCATCTTCTTTCCACCGCCGGCAGACCTGACGATCGAGATCTGTATCGCTTGCGCTGGTGGGCTGCTTTGACCGCCGACTGGAGTCATGCGTCCAAATCCGAGCACTCCGGTCTGCCCATCGTCAATTTGAAGGTGGGCCATCATCACGGGAAGCTATCCCTGAAGCCGGTGAATGAATACCGGTTCTACGGGTACCAGGCGATGGCCCACCACGCCGGGATCAAAGCGCCAACCTATGGCTTAATGAGCACTATGCCCGATCCTCGCACCGAGTCAATGATCGCTGACGTGTTTCGGTTTATGGAGCGGTGTGAACCTTACTTGACGCATGCGGAACGGATTGCCCCGGTTGCGCTCGTGTGGCCCGCCCAGGCACGGCCGGGATGCGATCCCGCATCCTATCGGGACGAGATGCTAGGACTTTACCGAGGACTTGTCTCAGAACACGTTCTGTTTGAGATTGTCCTTGCCCATCGATTGGCCGATGCGCTTTCCAAGTCTTATGACGTCGTTGTCGTGCCCTCGGTGGCGATCCTCGACCCCGCGCAAACAGCGGCCCTTCAGGCATTCGTTGAAGAGGGCGGACATCTGGTCCTGCTGGATGCACTTCCCGAAACGCCGATGCCCTCGGTTTGGCGCGATTTTATCGGCGGAACATGGTCCGAGGAACCGTCCGTATGTGCGTACGCTGTCTCAGCGCCGACGCCGCCATCCGGCTTATCGCCCGTAATTATGGTCAACAAGCCCGTCCGCACGGTGGATGCGGCCCCAGATGCCGATCCATGGTATTACCGCAGTCCCACCCCTGGAGGAAGTTACATTCCCGAAGTCTTCCCGGTCCTGGAGCGAGGAGATCAATCGGTCCTTTTCTATGTGGAGAAGGGCGAGGGGTCTATTGTGTACTTTGCCGGTGCCCTCGGCACCATGATGTGGGATCATGACCTGCCCGATACCCGTTCCCTGCTTCTACAAATGGTTGATCCTCCGGCAAAGCCTCGGCGAATGCTGGAGACCGATGCACCGGGTACGGTGAACGTCACGGCCTATCGAACCCAATCGACCATGATTGTGCATCTCGTCAATGGGACCGGGACGATCCCCCTCGATCAGTTCGTGCCTGTCGGACCGATCCACATCCGGCTGCCCAATGTATCGGTTGATCGCATCGAATGGCTTGCACCCGGTCAGGCTCCACAGGCGCTGACCAGTCAGGCTGATGGCGAAACGATGAATATCACCCTACCGACCCTCAACGCTTACGGTCTGTTGGTTTTGGAATAGCCGGTGGATTTCGAGAGCACGCGTCCGGACTTCCACCTAATAGGTTGTTCTATCTTGACGAAAAAGGAGGTCGGGCAATGACGCCAGCTGAACAGGTCGCGTTTTGGGCTGATCGACTCCGAGACATTTCGGCGATGGGCCTGCACTTCAGCAAGAACTTTCACGATCTGGAAGCCTTTCGCGGGGTGCAGACCATCGCGATGGAGATGATGGCCGTGGCGACCGGTGCGTCGTTTGAGGAGCTGGAGCCCTTGCGGGCCTCGGTGTTCGCACGTCCAACCCCGGTGGCAATGGGCGATGCGGCTGTCATCGACGAGGAAGGACGAATCTTATTAATCCAGCGCGCGGACAACGGGAAGTGGGCGATGCCCGGCGGGGCGTTAGAGGTTGGGGAGACGCCGGCGGAGGGCGTCGAGCGGGAAGCCCTAGAGGAAACCGGCGTACCGTGCCGTGCGGTGTCGCTGGTGGGGGTCTTTGACTCTCGATTCTGTGGGTCGCTGAGCAGCCATCATCTATATCAGTTTGTCTTTCTGTGCGAGCCATTGGAGGCAGGAGAGTCAGAGGAGCCATCGCATGCTGTCGAAGTGATGGACGCAGGCTGGTTTCCGGAGGATGGTTTGCCGGAGGATCTGGATCCCGGCCATGTGACGAGGATTCCTGAAGCTTTTCGAGTGTGGCATGGAGATCAACGTGTGTTTTTCGATGGGTCACAACGTTCATCCCAACCCTGTCGAGTAAAGGTTCAGAAGGTTAAGAGTAATGATGAAGATTGATTGAGCAAGCCAATAACTTGGCCACAGCCCTATCTGAGGCTGCAGGGGCTAGCAGGCGTGTGCCGCGGTAGAGATGGCAGTCTCGAAGGCAGCACAGATCGTGATGGGTGGATTCGCAGGCACGGGCAAGTCATAGGCTTTGAAGAAGGAGATGAATGAATCGCAGAGAACTTATAGAGGCCTGGAGAGACGAGGAACAGCAGCTTTTTGCCGGTTGGGACTTCTCCTACCTGGACGGGAGGATGGTGGAAGCGCAACCGCCCTGGTCGTACCCGGATCGTGCCACAGCGCTGATGCGGCAATCCTCCGCCGTGCTGGATATGGGCACAGGGGGCGGCGAGCGACTGCTCGCGCTGCGAGCGCACTGGCCGGATGACGTGGTCGTCACGGAGGACTATACACCCAACGTGAAGCTGGCCGAGGATCGTCTTGGGCCGTTGGGCGTGCGAATGGTCCGGGCGTCGCTGCGGCGAGACAGAGGGATGCCGTTTGCGGGGGGCGCGTTCGATCTGGTGCTGAACCGGCATTCGGGGTTGAACAGCACGGAGGTGGCGCGTATTCTGGCGCCGGGGGGCATCTTCCTCACCCAGCAGATTCACGGCCTGTGGGCCCAGGATTTATTGGCCGAGTTTGGTGCAACTCCCCAATGGCCTGATGCGACGCCGGCGACGTACGTCCCCCGGCTGGAAGCGGTTGGACTCACGATCGAGACTGTCGAAACATGGCAGGGGGCCTTGACCTTTCACGACGTCGGCGCGATCGTGTACTATCTGAAGGCGGTCCCGTGGCTTGTGCCCGGTTTCTCCGTGGAGACGCACACGGACACCTTGATGAGGCTGGAGCGACAACTTCAACGAGAGGGTCCGTTGGTCTATGCGGCGCGGAAATATCTGATTGAGGCGCGGAAGCCTGGTTGTGCAGTGTGAGGATGCGAAGAGTTCGTAAAAATATCACTTCCCGACCCTAATGCTTCCAGCCCCCGGATTTGTTTTGACTGGTTCGACGATGATGCCTATCCTATAATGGTGACGGGATCGTAAGGTGGACAAGCTAAATCCTTCTGCAGCAGACGTTGACTTTTTGCAGAGGAATTCGCTTGAATTACACGATTATTCATAAAGGAGTCTGTATGACGCTCAAGGATACCTATGTCACATATGAGGATTTCGGTGCGGTGGGCGACGGGGTACATGATGACCTGCCGGCGATCTGTGAGGCGCACGACTATGCCAACGCGCACGAGCTGCCCGTCCGGACGAGGCCGGATGCGACCTACCACCTCGGTGGGCAAGCACTCACTGCCGTCATCGCCACCGACACCGACTGGAATACCTCGCGATTTATCATCGACGACGGAGCGATGATGGGGACGACCGAGATCGAGGATCACAAGGCGCCGCTGTTCGAGGTGCGCTCGCGCCTGGAACCGGAAACCCTGCCGATCGACCGGCTCGTCCGGGATCAGAAGCGGGTCGATGTGCATCCTGATTACGACTGCCACGTCTTCGTCGAGGACGACACCAAGCGGCTTTACATCCGCCGCGGCCTCAACGAGAACGAGGGCGTCCCCCAGCACGATTGCTTCATCCTGCATCGCGATGGCGCCATAGAAGGGGACATTGACTGGGACTATGAGACCATCACCCGGATCGAGGCCCGTCCGATCGACGAGACGCCCCTCCGCCTGCGCGGCGGTGTCTTCACCACCTTCGCCAACCGGACGAAGCAGGAGCGGGGCTATAACTACTGGTCCAGGAACATCGTTATCACCCGGTCGAACACGGGGGTCGAGGGATTAACGCACTACGTCGTCGGAGAGACGGCGGTGGGGCATCCGTACCGAGGTTTTATTAGCGCGGAGCAGTGCGCCAACATCACGTTCCGCGACTGTTTTGTGACCGGACACAAGATCTACCAGACCATCGGCTCCGCGGGCAGGCCCGTCAGCATGGGGTCGTACGACCTTCACGCCAACAACGTGGTCAACTTCCACCTGATCAACTGCCGGATGAATAACATCTGCGACCGGACGCGGTGGGGCGTGATCGCCTCGAACTTCTGTAAGAATATCCTGCTTGAGGATTGCACCCTATCCCGGATGGATACGCATATGGGCGTCTCCGGTACCTACACCATCCGCCGCTGTACGCTGGGCCATATGGGGCTCAACGCCATCGGGCGGGGCATGCTGACGGTCGAGGATTCCACCCTGTACGGCCGGTCGCTGGTCAATTTCCGTCGCGACTACGGCAGCACCTGGGAAGGCGATGTCGTGATCCGCAACTGCCGCTGGATCCCGGCGTGCGGGGAGATGTGGTGGCCGCATCTGATCAGTGTGCAGAACGACGGCATGCACGATTTCGGCTACCCGTGCTCGATGCCCCGGGAGGTCACGATTGACGGGCTGTTCGTCGACGACTCAAATCATCCCGAGGACTACCAGGGGATGTATCTCTTCTCGGATCCGGACGATGCGCACTTCGACGGTGACGAACTCCCGCCGTCGGCGGAACGTCCCTTTCCCTATGCAAAGTCTCAGACGGTGCGGGTGTATGGTCTGACGACGGCCAGCGGGAAGGACCCCCAAATCTCTCCGAACGCCGAAATTCGGCAAGGTACGACGGTGGTTAACGAAAAACAAAGCACGATTGACAGGCTTGGTGAAACGGAGGCATGATGAGTGCAAAGATGATGGATACATCCTATGACGTGATCGTGGTCGGTGGTGGCACGGCGGGCGTGATCGCCGCGACGCAAACGGGGCGTGCAGGCGCGCGCACTCTGCTGGTGGAGAAGAATGGTATGCTCGGCGGTACGGTCACCGTGGGCGGGATCAACGCCCCGGCGCACTTCTTCGCCTGGGGCGAGCAGGTCATCGGGGGTATCGCCTGGGAATTGATGCGTAAGACGTGGGAGGAGACCGGGGATCCGATCCCAACGGGTGACTATACCCGCGACAATGCCGGCCCGCCGCATCTGACGATGGATAAGGAGATCTTCGCGGCGCTGTGCGACGAGATGGTGGTGGATGCGGGGGTCGAGCTGCTTTTTCACACGATGCCTGCCGAGGTCGCCTTCGAGGACGGTCTATGGACCGTCACGCTCTGCACGAAAACCGGCCTGCGTGAGGTGCAGACCCAGGTGCTGGTTGACGCGACGGGTGACGCCAACGTCGTTGGATTGGCGGGCTTCCCGTTGGTGCGCTCCGAGGTGGTGCAGCCTGCGACGCTGAGCATGGGCTTCTCGGGCTACGACGTGCAGGATCTGGACTTCGAGGCACTCAAGGCGGCTTCGGAAGCGGCCATCGCGGCGGGGACGCTCAAGACCACCGACATCTCCTGGCGGGACGACGGTCCGGAGGCGCTGCTGCGCAAGTACGGGCGGAACGGCAATCACGTCCGCGCGCCCGACGCGGAGACCAGTGAGGGCCGGACCGCCGTGGAGGTGGAGGCGCGCCGGGCGATGCTGCGCGCGTACCGTTTCTTCCGGAAGCAGCCGGGTCTGGAGAACTTCCGCGTCGACTGGATCAGCCCTGAGGCGGGCATCCGCGAGACCGTGACCATCAAGGGCAAGGCGACGGTGACTGTCGAGGACTATGAGGCCGGGAAGATCTATGACAACGCGGTCTGCTATGCCTTCTACCCCATCGACGAGCACCTCAACGATGGGATGGGTTTCAACGCCCGGCGTCTCGATTCTCAGGTGCTCCCCACCATTCCCCGGGGCGCGCTGCTGCCGGCGGATAGCCAGTTCCTCCTCGTCGCCGGGCGCTGCCTCTCCAGCGATCGTGAGGCGAACAGTGCTCTGCGGGTGGAGTGTCCGTGCTTTGCGATGGGCCAGGCGGCCGGCGCAATGGCGGCGCTCAGTGCCCGGACGGGTATGGATCCCGAGGATCTGCCGTTAGAGGATGTGTACGCACTCCTGCACGCGCACGACGCGATAATTCCTGGTGATGTCTCGCTCGAAGCCTGAGGGTGTCTTCGTGGATAGTTTTGATGCGTGTAGTGGGGAGTTTAGACGATAAGAATATCGAAAGAAGGTGCAGATTTGTTTGCGCTTGATGTGGGGATGGGTCCGGCTTATGTCTCATCTATGAAGAACAACGCAGGAATTGAAGGTTAAGGTATATGTCGCACTTGGATGCCTCTATGGCACGGAAAAGCGAAAGCTTTCCACGGGTCGCAATTGTCTTGATCCTCGCCCTTGGGTTTGGCTTGCGGGTTTACGGATTGAATACATCCAGCTTATGGCTCGATGAGATTCATAGTTTTGAGCGAGCATCTCAGGAGACGTGGCAAGCCGTGCATGATATGTTGATCGCTGCCGGCCATGCACCTGCCTACGAGGTGGGTTTGCTGCATTTCTGGATGAAGTTGGGCACATCTGATTTCATCTTACGATTTCCCTCTGCGGTATCTGGGTTACTGACTATCCCCATTGTCTTCACGCTGGGTCGCCGAGTTTTTAACACCAAGGTTGGCTTATTAAGCGCTTTGTTGCTTGCGATTTCACCTTTGCACATTTATTATTCACAGGAAATGAGAATGTATTCTTTGGCCACGCTCTGGTCCACGCTTGGCACATACTTCTATTACAGGGCGTTTCTTGATCTCGCATTGACAAGACGATGGAAGCACTGGATTTTGTTCGTCGCGTGTGGCGCGCTCGGCTTATATACACACTATGTCACAGGATTCGCTCTGTTGACCTTAGGAATCTTCAGTTTGGTCAGAATGGCGGTCAAAGGTCGTTGGCGTTTGCTTTACGCGCTGTTATCGGCTTATCTGGTCATCGGAGTGCTTTTTCTACCTTGGGTACCGACGCTGCGGGCGCAGCTTAAAATCCCTCATATTGATTGGATCCCTCCTCTGACTCTACAAAGGCTTTCCAATATTCTGATACGGTTTTTCATCAATCGAGCTGTGGTGGGAGGGGCTTATACGTGGCTTACTGCGTGCCTGGTATTTGCATGGGTGGTTGGCCTCATACTGTTTCTCAGGACTCGAAACAAAAAGGAAGGTGTACGTGGAGCTCAATGGACTCCCTTTTTGTTTGTTTTGGCGGGATCGGGTGGACCGATACTAATCGCTGTTGGCGTCTCTCTTTTTAAGCCGTTTGTCGTCGATCGATACTTTCTCATAGTCGTCCCGTTGGCGAGTTTGTTAATGGCGCTTGCTATAGTTGGAATCTCCCGGTGTCGTATGCTATTACCAATCGTAGCTTTTCTGATGGTAGGAGTGATCGTATCGGCTTATGGCGTTGCGACCACAGAATGGAAGGGGGATTGGCGGGGCGTCTCCAGCTATATTGATACCAATGCCCAGCACAACGACGTCATTGTCCTCACTTCACGATCCCTGCGACCATCGTTTGAGCATTACTACCGGGGGCTGTCCGAGATTCATATCGTAGGGCGTTACCTAATGGATCGGGGCGAGATTGCAGAGGCATTCGATGAGGTGGACTCGTTCTCTCGAATCTGGCTAGTCCAAGCCGATCGTTTTGAGCCCAGCACGGAAGTCCAGCGGTATATCTGCGAGGTATACGGACAAGATCTGTTGTTATGTCGAACATTTGGTGGGTTCTTTGGGGTTGATGTGTGCTTATACACCAACGACTCGGACCATAGCACCGATCATTAGTGACTCAACGAATTCTGCGATCCTACGGGAGTGGGATATGACGGACATAGAGGATGTGCTATGAAAATGAAGCGATTGTTGGTTGGATCGTTGGTCATCTGCGGTGTGCTTGCTTCTGTCCTTCCCTGGGTGAAAAAGGCGGTCTCGGCTACGGAGAGTGCTGACCACAATCTGCCCGATGAGGCTTCGTATGACAAGGTCGAGGCGTACGTCCGGCAGCAGATGGACCGTCTGAATATCCCCGGTGCTTCGTTTGCCATCGTCGAGGGCGACGAGATCGTGCATATGCGTGGCTTGGGGAGGGCGCGTCCCGGCGGCGAAGCGCCCGCCCCGCAGACGCCGTTCGCGATCGGCTCGCTCACAAAATCGTTCACCGCCCTGGCCACGATGCAGATCGTGGAGGCCGGTAAGATTGACCTGGATGCACCCGTCCAACGCTACCTCCCCTGGTTCCGAGTGGCGGATCCCCAGGCCTCCGCTCAGATCACCGTGCGTCACCTGCTGAACCAGACCAGTGGGCTGTCCACGACGTCCGGGTGGATTCCCCTGGCCGATTTTGATAACCACCCGGGTGCCATCGAGCGCCGGGTCCGCGCGTTGTCGACAGTCGAGCTGGTTCATCCGGTCGGCACTGCGTTCGAATACAGCGACGCAAACTACAATGTGCTGGGCCTGATTATCGAGGTCGTCAGTGGAGAGACGTATGCGGACTACGTCCGGCGCCATATTTTCGTCCCGCTGGATATGCACCACAGCACCACCTCGCGGACCCAGGCCCAACAGGATGGCATGGCGGTGGGGCACCGACTCTGGTTCTGGTTCCCCAGCGCGGTGCCCGATCTTCCAGCCCCTGAGGGATCGCTGCCGTCGGGCCAACTCCTCGCCAGTGCCGAGGATATGGCCCACTATGTGATCGCGATGTTGAACGGGGGGCGCTATGGCGATGCGCAGCTCCTCTCGGAGGCCGGTGTCGCTGCGTTGCATCGTGGCGTCGCGGAGCACGTGGCGATGGGCATGTCGATGGGGAAGTACGGCATGGGATGGTACGCCAGCGACATAGGTGAGACGAAGGTCATCTGGCATACCGGCCTGGTGCCCGACTTTTCCGCCTATATGGGGCTCCTTCCCGAGCAGCAGAGAGGCGTGATCCTGCTCCTCAACGCTGATCATTTCATGATGGAACCGGTACTGGCCGAAGTCGGGGCGGGGTCGGCTGCCTTGCTTGCCGGCGAGCAGCCCGAGCCGGTCCGGCTTGGGTTCATCCCCTGGATGATGCGCAGTCTGTTGCTCATCCCGGCTCTCCAAATGGTCGGTGTTGTGACGACCGTGCGGCGATTGCGCCGCTGGCGCCAGAATCCGGCGAGCTGTCCCGACGGTGGGCGCCTGTGGGGGCGGCATATCCTGCTTCCGCTGATTCCCCATCTGTTAGTCGTCCTCACCCTGATCCCGCTGCTCGGCCCGATGCGGGGATTTTGGAGGCTCTTTATGCCCGACTACACGTGGATCGCGACGATTTGCGGCAGCTTTGCCGGCGTATGGGCCTTCCTGCGCACCGGGCTGGTCCTCCGTGCTCTCCGGAGGCCCGAGAGGTATGAGGGTGAGGTTATGAGGTCCAGGAGGACTTAACCGTGCGCGGTGTCTTTCAATCGGAGCGGGATATCCTGGTGATCGCCAACGTCGGTGTCGTCGTCGTGGGCGGCACGACGGCAGGCGTAGCGGCGGCTGTGGCCGCGGACCGTCACGGCGTAGAGGTCTTCCTGGTCGCACCCCGTCTCTACCTCGGTGAGGATATGGTCGCGACACTGAGGCTTGCGCTTCCACCCGATCCATCGCCGTCTTCGCCGCTGGCGGAGAGGATCCTCAGCCGAGGGAGCCCCGCCACGCCCGGTCACGTCAAAGCCGCGCTGGCCGAGGCGCTCCTTAAGGCCGGGGTGGCGTTCCGGTTCGGTTCCTACGTCACCGACGTGCTTCGGGGCCAAGACGGCGAGCCTTGCGGCGTAGTGATGGCCAATCGGGGCGGTCGACAGGCCATCGTCGCCCGGGTCATCATCGACGCCACCGACCACGCCTGGGTCTGCCGGATGGCCGGCTGCACGTCCGCGTCCTGGCCCAGTGGCAAGATCCGCTTTGAGCGCACCGTGCTCAAGGACACGCTGCACACGCTTGAGTTTGACGTCGAGATGCGCGATCTCTCCTTTGCGCCACTCGCCGAGGCCGAGCAGACGGCCCGGGATCTGACGCCGACTGAGGGGGTGCTGCGGGCGGCCGAGACGCTCTTTTGCGTGCCGCCGGTCCCCATTCGATGCGGATCGTCCGGCGGAACCGCCCTCACGAGCTTCCGGCCCCGCGGCCACGATCGTCTCTTTGTTCTGAGCGGGTGCGCCGATCTTCCTCGACGGGAGATGGCGACCCTGCTGCAGCCCACGTGGTTGATGGAGACCGGCGCCCGAATCGGTCAGGCGGCCGCGCATCAGGCCAAGACTTCGCTCAACCCCGAGCGTCCGCACGTTCCGATTCGCGAAGGGACGGTCCGATCGCGTGGTGACATCCGAGAGACTCTAACCGGTGGGCGCCCGGTCGATCGAGAGCTTCCGGCCGTTCCCTGCGCGGATACAGCGGTTCCGGTTTTGGCATCGGTGGACGTGGTCGTGGTGGGCGGGGGCACGGCCGGGGCGGCAGCGGCGATCGCCGCCGCGCGAAGGGGCGCCCGAACCTTGGTGATTGAGTATCAGGCGGGCCTGGGGGGCGTCGGTACGCTGGGTCTGATTGGCAAGCCCTACCACGGTCGCCGGCGGGGCTTCGCCAAGGAGGTGCCGTTCCCGACGAATATCGAGATGAAGATGGCGTGGTACCGGCGGGAGATCCGCGACGCCGGGGGGACGATCTGGTTGGGCGCTTTAGGCTGCGGCGCCTACGTGGAGAGCGAGGCTGTCAAGGGCGTCGTGGTCTGCACACCTGAGGGCCGGGGCGTAGTGCTGGCCGACGTCGTGATTGATGCGACCGGGAACGCCGACGTAGCCGTTGCTGCGGGGGCAGACGCGATGTTCGGGACGATCGAGAAGGGCGATATCGCGCTTCAGGGAACAGGACTCTCCGCGCGCGACCCGGATGCCCATTATGCGAACAGCGATGTCCTCCTCGTCGATGAGGCCGACACGGTTGACGTCTGGCGCGCCCTGACGAGCGCACAGTTGGCCAAACGGGATCGTTACGACATCGTTTCCCTCATCCAATCGCGGGAACGGCGGCGGGTCGTCGGCGACTTCGTGATGCGTTACGTCGATCAGGTCGCCCAACGGACCTACCCGGATGCCGTCGTCCTCTCGGGCAGCGACTACGACTCTCACGGCTACCCCAGCTCCCCATTTTTCGGACTCCTTCCCCACGATGATCGATCGCGCAAAGCCAATCACCCTGCGCCGGGCGGCACGTGTCTAACGCCTTATCGCTGCCTGCTGCCGCGCGGCCTGGATAATATCCTGGTCGTGGGCCTGGGGATCAGTATGGACCGGGACGCATCGGCGATGGTGCGCATGCAGCTGGATCTAGCCAACCAGGGCTATGCGGCCGGCGTCGCGGCCTCGATGGCCGCTGAACGCCGGACCTCACCGCGTGATATCAATGTGCGCGCCTTACAGAGACACCTCGTTGAGGTCGGTAACCTTCCGGCGGACGTGGTATCCCACGAGGACTCATTCCCCCTGTCCGTTGAGGCCGTCCGCGGCGCCGTCGCGGCTTATGGCAACGCCAGGGACCCGCACTCTGCGGGAAAGCCACTGGCCGTCATCCTGACCCACTCGGACATAGCGCATCCCTTGGTGGAAGATGCATACCAGGCTGCGGAGGGGAGAGCTAAGCGCCTCTACGCCCAAGTCCTGGCCGTGTTGGGGGATCCGATCGGTGTGCCGGTCCTGATCGACGCGCTCCGTGTGGCTGAGTGGGATCCGAAGATTTACCAGGGTAGGATGGCGGACTATGCGCATCTCCCGACCCCGGTCGATGCCCTCGTGCTCGCATTGGGTTACGCGGGCGATTGTGTTGCCGTCCCTGCGATCCTAGCGATGGTCGATCGTTTGGACGCGACCTTCACCCTCTCTCATCACCGCTCCGCCGCCCTGGCCCTCGAACGGCTTGCCGATCCCCGGGCCGCCAAGCCGTTGGCCGATCTTCTGAAGAAGCCCGGGATGTGTGGGTACGTGATGACGTCTATACCTGAAGCGGGCAAGCTCGAGGTACGCACGGAAAGCCTGCGCGAGATCACGCTGGCCCGCGCGCTCTACCGGTGCGGTGACTTCCGAGGACTTGGTAAGACCATTCTTGAGCAGTACCGCCACGATCTTCGCGGCCTGTTTGCGCGTCACGCGGATGACGTGCTGCGTGCAGGATGAGATTTCTTTTGCAGGTGAGTTTCTAATCTTTGTGGATAGCAGGTAGGGTATTGGATTGGTGGGAATCGGCGAGGATATCGATAGAAGACGGAGGCTAATGAGATGCGTCAGGAAGATTTGTTAACGCGTAAAAAGATGCTGGCTGCGGAGGTCTTCGGATATAGCTACGCGCACTATGCAGATCATCTGGGGATCGGCCACATCCGATTCGAGACCTTGATGCCTGATGACGTGGATATTCTGGAGAGGGCGGAGCGCGAAGATTGGAGTGAATCTAGGTTGGCCACCGCCCTTGAGATTCCCAAGGAGAATGCCGCGTTCTTCCAGCGGTGCTATCGTGAGAGTAAGGCGATCGTCGATGCGCCGACACTTGCGGAGGCGTTCCGACGTGGTGTGCGAGTCTCGATTCAATCTGCCGTCGAGGAGGGGCTCGAGGACAAGGGGGATATCGAGAGGCTGGTCACGCAGATTTGCTATCGTGCTGCTGATTTTGGGTTCCGCTTGGATGTGGAAGGGCGGCGTTTGTCTGAATATTCGGGCGAATTGCGCCGGGAGACCGAGTACGATGCTGCGTATAGGAACGAGGTCATCCGCCAGGATATTCAGGACATGCAAGACGACGAGGAGGAAAGGAGCGAATAGATTATGGATCTGGTCATGAATAACTGAAGAGATTCCGCGTTTCCATGGGCATCTTGGAAATGTTTAGTTATTTACGTACGGATCTGTAAATCACTGCAGATTCTCTCGAAGCCGGAGGTCGCTATAAGATACGAGGAATAGACTGTGGAACCTATTTTGACGAGATGTGGATACTGCTGTGATCTTTGTTTGGCCTATCAGCCTAACGTCGCGAAGGATCCCACCAACCAACAGAAGCTGAGCGATGGGTGGCACCAATACTTCGGATTTCGACTGCCGTCTTCGGAGATCCTCTGTGACGGATGTATGGCCGACAATCCAAAACTGATCGACCAGGGCTGTCCGGTGAGACCGTGTGTTATCGAGCGAGGGCTGGATAACTGCTCCCAATGCCAGGATTACGTGTGCGAAAAGCTGGCTCAGCGTCTGGTTGCCTACGAGGACGTAAGGCAAAGGGTCGGTGTGGAGATCCCGGAGGAGGACCGCCGGTGTTTCATCCGACCGTACGAGAATAAAAAGCGGCTTGATGCTCTGAAGTCCTGAGAAAGTCTCTCGCTTTCCAACGGAGTGGGCGTCGTCGTCGGAGCCTGCGAGTTCTGCCGGTATTGAGAGACAGCGTCACCCCTCAGAAGCAGTGATCCGACCTGCAGGCGACATCCTCGTGCACACCGCGATAGGGAATCGTGTCAAGTCAAATGATAACCTTTGAGCGAGAACAAGTAGGCCGTCGCCTGAGTTGACTCTCCAATCACGCGTGGTATAGTGCCACTGGTTCTTATCAAGAGAGGTGGAGGGATCGGCCCTGTGAAACCTCGGCAACCCAGGCTTGTGCTCTAGGGAGTACCCAGGCTGCGGGTGCCAAATCCGGCAGACACTCGACGGAATCGGGTTCTGGAAGATGAGAGCGAAGCCAACCGCCTAGCGCCTCTTCAGAGACAGTTCCGCTGAGGGGGTTTTTTTTGTGTCGCATTGCGTGCGTCACACAGGCGTATCCCCCCTCCTCTCTTGATAGCGTATAGTGTGAGTTCTATAGCTTGGAGAGGAGAGTGTGATGGTGACGCAAAAAGATACGTTGGCAGTGCACGCGGGCGAACCGAGGCCGAAACCCTATAACGCGCTGACGGTTCCGACGGTGCAGACCTCGACCTACACATTTGAAAACACGGCGGCGGTTCTGGAGTTTATGGCCCAGAAAGAGGCGGAGGAACCGCCCTTCGCTGAAACTGGACCGCTGCGCGAGGAGTACGGACGCTACGGCAATCCCACGATTCAGGCGGCGGAGCAGAAGCTGGCAGTGTTGGAGGGTGGGGAGCGGGCTGTCCTCTTCGCGACGGGGATGGCGGCGATCACCAGCACGCTGCTGACGTTCCTATCCGCAGGGGATCACGCGGTTTTTATCCGTGACTCCTACCGCCGGACGCGGCAGTTCGCCGCGGAGTATCTGCCCCGCTGGGGGGTTGAGACGACCCTGGTGTCGATCGATGAACTGGATGGCCTCGAAGGCGCGATTCAATCCAATACAAAGCTGATCTTCGGTGAAACCCCCACCAACCCCTATCTGCGGATCATGGATCTGACGCGCACCGCCGAGATCGCCAAATCCCGGGGCGTTCTCACAATCGTCGACACGACCTTTGCGACCCCGTTCAACCTCCACCCTCTGGCATTGGGTATCGACCTGGTGATCCACAGCGCGACCAAGTACCTGGGAGGGCACAACGACCTGCTGGCGGGCGGGGTCGTCGGCTCGCGGGCGCTCGTGGACGAGGTCGAAGAATCGCGGGGGATCCTCGGCGGGATGGGCAGCCCCCACGACGCCTATTTGCTCGTGCGGGGGATGAAGACGGTGGCCCTGCGGGTGCAGCGCCAGAACGAAAGCGCGTTGGCGATGGCCCGGCACCTGGGCGCACACCCGGCGATTGCCCGCGTCTACTACCCTGGTCTGACGAGCCACCCCGATCACGAGGTCGCGGCGCGGCAGATGGAGGAATTCGGCGGCGTGGTGAGCTTCGAGGTCGATGCGACCAAGGAGGAGACGTCGGCGTTTATGGACCGCTTGCAGGTTCCGCACATCGGTCCGACGTTCGGCGGGGTGGAGAGCATCGCGCAGCAGCAGGCGCTTTTTATCTCCCTCGATCCGGAGAAACGCCGGGCCTCCGGCATCAGCGACACGTTGATCCGGTACGCCGTCGGTGTGGAAGCGGTCGAGGATTTGATCGCGGATCTCGATCAAGCGCTGGCACCGCTGGTTTGAGGAGTATCCCGATGACGGTCGTTCACAAATTTGGCGGCACGTCGGTGGGGAGCGCCGAGCGGTTCGATCGCGTGGCGGACATTGTGCTGGACACCCATCGTCGCTTTGAAGGGACCCCCAAAGCCGGGACTGTCGTGGTGGTCTCGGCGATGAGCGGCGTGACCAATCAACTGCTGGCGGGGGCCTGGGCCTCCGCTGAGGGGCGGGCGTCAGACGCCTGCGAGATCAAGGATGCGCTGTTAGCGCGCCACCTGGCGGTGATCGAGGCCCTGATCCCGGCGGGATCGGACCGATCAGACGTTTGCGACTGGGTGGAGGGCCGTCTGCACGAACTGGAGCGGCTCTACCGCAGCATCGGGGTGCTGGGCGAGCTGACTGCGCGGGGGCGCGATCACGTAGCCGCGTTCGGCGAGCAGCTCTCGGTGCGCATCCTGGCGGCGGTGCTCCGCCAACGCGGCGCGCGAGCCCAGGCCGTCTCCGCGACCGAGCTGATCGTCACCGACGATCAATTCGGCAGCGCGACCCCCTTGATGGCACCGACGCGGGACCGGCTCGCGGCGCGGATCTCCCCGCTTCTGTCAGCGGGCGTCATTCCGGTCGTCACCGGCTTTGTCGCTTCGACGGAGGAGGGGGTCACGACCACGTTGGGACGGGGCGGCAGTGACTTCACGGCTGCTCTGGTGGGGGCCGGGCTGGACGCCGACGAGGTTTGGATCTGGAGCGACGTCAATGGGATTCTGACCGCCGATCCCAACCTGGTACCCGGCGCGCGGACGCTGCGGGAGCTCTCGTATACCGAGGCGGCTGAGCTGGCCTACTATGGTGCGGACGTGCTCCATCCCAAGACAATCCGTCCGATGATCGCCCACGGGATCCCCCTCCGCATTATGAACAGTTTCGATCCGGCGGACGCCGGCACGTGGATCGTACGGACGCCGGGTGCGGACCGCCTGCACCTCCCGGCGATTATCTCCACGACGGGACTGAGTATGATCGCCCTGGGGAGCGTGGACGACTCCTGGTCGCTGGCCCAGGTGGCGCAGGCTTTGGAGGGGCTGAGCGACGTAGGCATCGACGTGCTGATGTTCTCGCAGTCCTTCTCCGAGCACAGCCTGAACCTCATCGTTCGGGAGCAGGACCAGGTCCGCTGCCTGAAGACCCTCCGATCCATCTTCAATGGGCGGCTGGATGCCGGGCTCTATACGCTGGAGGTGAAGGCTCGGGTGGCGACGGTTTCGGTGGTCGGCGTGCCGGGTTGGAACGAGATGGGAATCGTCTCCCATGCCTTTGCCGCGTTGGGCTCGCACGGCACCCGCGTCATCGCTGTTGCGCAGGCTGCGAAGGCGCACAGCGTCTCGTTCTGTATCCCGGAGGCGCAGGTTGCGGGGACGGTGTTGTTTCTTCACAAGGAGTTCAATCTGGGATAGGCTTTTTACTGCTCGGAGCAATGAGGGGGCAGATGTTTTCCAATTGTTCCGAGCGGATTTGTAATCCGCGACTGGGTGCAGTGAAGGCGGGGTCTGCAAAACCCCTGGGAGCATTGGGATTTTCCTATTGCTCGGAGTGGATTTGCAATCCACGACGTTGCGGCGAAAAGATCGGAGATTGCAAATCTCCTCGGAGCGTTGGTGAGGGCGGATTTTGCTCGGGCCGTTATGGCAAAATCGCCGGACGGGGTACAATGCCTCTGATGCATCGGATACCTGTCTCTCACATACGAGTTTTTCACAGTAGGACGACGCTATGCCGGACACGGTGACGGTCGGGTTGATTGTCAACCCCATCGCTGGGATGGGCGGCAGCGTCGGCCTCAAGGGTACCGACGGCGGCTTGGTCGAGAAGGCCCGCCGCCTGGGTGCCGAACCGGTCACGCCGTCGCGGACCCGCACCTTTCTCGATCACGTGCAGCACTGCGAGCGGATACGGTGGCTGGCGGCGCCCGGTTCCATGGGCGCGATCTACCTCGAGGCTGCTGCCTTTTCGGTGGAGATCGTCGGCTCGATCGAGATCGGTACCTCTGCCGCCGGCACCTCCGCCGCCGATACCCGAGCCGTAGCGCGGACGATGCTCGAGCGAGGGATCGACCTGCTCGTTATCGTCGGTGGGGACGGCACGGCGCGGGACGTCCTCGACGCCGTCGGCACGCAGGTGCCGGTCGTTGGGGTGCCCGCCGGGGTCAAGGTCTACAGCGCGGCCTTCGCCGTCAGCCCGCGGGCGGCGTCTGCGATGGTCGACGCCTTCGTCGACGGCGCGGACGTGACCGAGAAAGAGGTGCTGGACATCGACGAGGACGCCTTCCGGGCCGACCGGCTCGATGCCACCCACTACGGGTTTCTGTTGGTCCCCGACGTCGAGGCCTATCTCCAGCCGGGCAAGCAGGGCGGCGCGTCGACCGCCAACGCTGCGGAGAACAAGCGGGACATCGCCGCCGACATGGTGGAAGCGATGGACCCGGAGACGCTCTACCTGCTGGGGCCGGGCACGACGGTCAAGGCCGTCGCCGAGGCGCTGGACGTGCCGAAGACCCTCCTGGGGATCGACGCGGTGAAGGACGGCAGGCGGGTGGGCGTCGATCTCAATGAGGCCGCGATCCTGGATTTGTTGGACCGCGAAACGCAGCGGGAGATCATCGTCACGCCCCTGGGCGGCAACGGATTCCTCTTCGGTCGGGGCAACAAACCCTTCACGCCCCAGGTACTGCGCCGGGTCGGGCGCGAGCATATCCGGGTCATCGCCACGCAGCGAAAGGCGCGTGAGGTTGGGGTGCTCCGCGTGGATACGGGGGATCCCGAGGTCGATCACTGCCTGAGTGGGTACATTGAGGTGACGGTCGGGTATCATTTCGTCAAGGTGATGAAGGTTGAGGCTGTCTGAGTAGGTTTATAGGATCTTTTTGCGCTTGTTAACGATATCAAGGAGTGGAGGCTCTTATGGCAACGACGTCTTCGGATAAGATCAACGTTCTTTACATTCACACGCACGACATCGGGCGGTACGTTAGCCCCTACGGCTACGATATGCCGACGCCGAACATCCAGCGGTTGGCGGAGGAGGGCGTGCTCTTCCGGCAGTCCTTCTGCGCCAATCCGACCTGCTCGGCGAGCCGCTCGACGCTGCTGACCGGATTGTATCCGCACAACAACGGGATGACCGGGCTGGCGCACCGGGGCTGGTCGCTCAACGACTACGGGCAGCACATCGTGCACACGCTGAAGGGCGCCGGGTACGAGACGGTGCTCTCGGGCGTGCAGCACGTCGTCTCCCATCAGGAGGGGGAGCCGTGGAAGACCATCGGTTACGACAAGTATCTGGGCCACATCGGCGCGGAGGAGGAGGCTGCCGAGTACCTGGAATCGGAACCGGCCGAGCCCTTCTTCCTGGCGGTCGGCTTTTCAGACCCGCACCGTGAGTTCGAGGAGCTCAACGAGATGGACGACCCCCGCTACTGCCGCCCCCCGCGCCCGATGCCCGACACGCCGGAGACGCGGGAGGATATGGCCCGTCTGATGGCCAGCACGCGCACGATGGACGCCAAGATGGGTGTGGTCTTCGACGCCCTCGATCGCGCTGGTCTGGCGGATCGCACCCTCGTGATCTGCACCACGGACCACGGCATCGCGTTCCCGGCGATGAAGTGCAACCTCACCGATCACGGGATCGGCGTGATGCTGATGATGCGCGGACCCGGCGGCTTCACCGGCGGGCGTGTGGTCGACAGTCTCGTCAGCCACATCGACATCTTCCCCACGCTCTGCGATCTGTTGGATATCGACCCGCCCGACTGGCTGCAAGGGGAATCCCTGATGCCCATCATCCGAGGTCAGGCCGAGTCCGTGCGGGACGAGGTCTTTGCCGAGGTCAACTACCACGCGGCGTACGAGCCGCAGCGCTGCATCCGCACGCCGCGCTGGAAGTACATCCGCCGCTTCGACGACCGGGACTCGCCGGTGCTGCCCAACTGCGACGACAGCGTCAGCAAGACGCTCTGGTTGCAGTACGGCTGGGCCGAGATGGCGCCGTCCGAGGAGGCGCTCTACGATCTGATCTTCGATCCCAACGAGGCGCACAATCTGGTCGGCGACCCAAGGGTCGAAGAGGCGCTCAACGAGATGCGGGCGCGCCTGGACGCGTGGATGGAGGCGACCGACGATCCGCTGTTGGAGGGGGACGTGCCAGCGCCGGCGGGCGCGGTGGTGAACGACCCCGACGGCCTCTCTCCTCAAAAGAAGCCCCATCCGGTCGAATGAAGGTCCTGCTCTGGGATTTCGATGGGACGCTTGGGTACCGCGAGGGCGGGGCCTGGACGGCGTCGCTTTTGGAGACGGCCCGGCGGTTAGCGCCGGGCCGTCCGTTGGCCCTGGCCCAGCTCCAACCCTACACTCGGGCGGGGTTTCCCTGGCACACGCCCGAGCGTCCCCATCACGATCTCGACACGCCGGCGGTCTGGTGGGATGCGCTGAATCCCGTCTTCGTCCGGGCGTACCGAGGTGTGGGCTTTGACCCAACCGAGGCCGAGTCGCTGGCCCGGCAGGTCCGCGAGACCTACCTCGATCCGGCCCATTGGCGCCGGACCGAGGGCGCGGTGGCGGTGTTGGACGCGCTCCAGGCGGCAGGCTGGCAGCACGTGATGCTCTCCAACCACGTGCCCGAACTCAGCGAGTTGCTCGATCATCTCGAATTGACCCGGTACTTCGTCCGGGTTTTCAACTCCGCCGAGATCGGCTACGAGAAGCCGACCCCCGATGCGTTTGAGGTGGTCAAGGCTGCGTTCCCAGAGGGCGCCGTGCAGTGGATGATCGGCGACAGTTACCGGGCCGATATCGAGGGTGCGGCCAGCGCCGGCATCCCCGGCATTCTGGTCCACCGGGAGCATCCTGAAGCTGAGATTTTCTGTAAATCGTTGTGTGAGGTGCGAAATTATCTGATGGATAGCGGGAAAACCGATGGGAAATGAGGAAAATTACCGATGAACCATGACATTGCAATATTGCGAGACCTGGCCGATCGGTACGCCAAGATCTGCGCGGATCCGGTAATGGACGAGCGGCGCGACCTCTGGCGGCGCCACAACAGCCTGATCCGCACCCGCCCGCTGATCTACGTGCGGGCGTTCGCGTGGCAGGAGATGGCAGCGTCCGTGCTGCAATGTGAGGATCCCCTCTTCCGGCGCCACGAGAACTTCTTCCGTCAGAGCCTCTTTCGCTACCAGTTCGACGACGACTTCATCTTCGAGCCGTGGGTGACCGTCCGCGCTGCGGTCGTCACGCCCGAGGCCGGCGTCTGGGGGCTGGACTCGCCCCGGACCTACAGCGAGGATCCGCGCGGCTCCTTTGTGTGGGAGGCCCCGATCGAGAACGAGGCCGACCTCGACAACCTGATCGCGCCGCACCACGCGATCAACGAGGATGAGACGGAGCGGCGGGTGGCGGCCCTGACCGAGGCGGTCGGCGATATCCTCACGATCGCCGTGGACCGTTCGCCGGCCTATACCATCTGGAACGGCGATATCTCCACCCAACTGGCCTACCTGCGCGGCCTGGAGCAGGTGATGTGGGACATGATGGACCGGCCCGAATGGCTTCACGCGCTGCTGGCTCATATGCGCGACGGGATTCTGCGCACCCACGAGGAGGCGGAGGCGGCTGGGGATTGGACCCTGGTCTCGCACCAGAACCAGGCCATGCCCTACGCCGAGGAGCTGCCCGACCCGGCGCCGGACCCGGATCCGGTGCCACGATCGAAGCTGTGGATCTTCGTCGCGTCCCAGGAGACGACGGCGGTCGGCCCCAAGCAGTTCGACGAATTTATGCTCCAGTACCATATTCCGATCATGGTGCCGTTCGGCCTGGCATCGTACGGCTGCTGCGAGGATCTGACGCCGAAGATCGACGTGCTGCGCCAGATTCCCAACCTGCGCCGGATCGCAGTTTCGCCCATGGCGGATGTGGCAGCGTGCGCGGAACAGATCGGGCAGGACTACGTGCTGAGCTACCGCCCCAGCCCCACGGAGATGGTCGGCTACGGGTTCGATCCCGAGAAGGTGCGGACGCTGCTGACCCGCGATCTGGACGACTGCGGCGACTGCCACGTAGACATCACGCTGAAGGACGTGGAGACGGTGCAGCACGATCCGGATCGGGTGCGCCGCTGGGTGGATGTGACGCGGGACGTGATTGAGAGGCAGTAGGGGGGAGTTACGAGTTGGTAGTTGCGAGTTGAAAGTTAGTAGGCCTAGGTCACCTGCGATGAAACACCTGTCAAGAAACGCGTTCCACCGGATCGCCCCGCTGTTCGCCGGGATGCCGCCCAGCGTCCCGCTGGACGGAGTGCTGGACGGCTTGCACCTGGGCCGCATCTTCGTGGACGACGTAGAGGCGCCGGCGTCCGCGCTGGTGTGGACGCGGTGGGGGTACCACTTCCTGGGTGGCGAACCCGCGAATACGGTATTTAACCAAACGCTGCGCCCGTTGATTGAGGAGACGCTGCTTCCGGCGTCGCGCGCGATGGGCGAGCCGGATATGCTGCTCACGGTCCACCCGCCCGCCTGGAAGGAGGCGCTGCCGCGCATCGTGCCGGATCATCCACCGGTCGAGATCTTCCGCCGCACGTTCCGGCTGGACCCGGAGGTCTTCCGGGCGCGGCACGGGGATTGGCGGGTGCGGGTGCCCAATGGCGCAGCGGTTCGCCGAATCGACTTGGGCCTGGCCTCGGACCTGCGGCGCTACATCGAGGTGACGTGGCCCTCCCTAGAAGACTTTATGGCTCGGGGGCTCGGCTACGTGCTGATCGCAGAGGGATCGCCGGTCTGTATATGCAGCGCGGCCTTTGTCGCGCGCGGGCGCGTCGAGATCGGCATCAAGACGGAGACGGCGTACCGGCGTCGTGGCTTCGGGCTGCTGACCGCCTCGGCGATGGTCGAGGCGTGCCTGACAGAGGGGCTGGAGCCTCACTGGGAGTGCTTCTGGGACAATACCCCGTCCGTCAAGCTGGCGGAGCGGCTGGGCTTCGAGAGGGTGGCGGATACACCGATCTACTATTGGGAGGGTAAACGTGAAGCATAACTTTGAGTTCGACCCGACCTACGGCTACGATCGTGAGGCCCTGCTGCGGGTGACGCCGCCGGAGGCGCCCGAGGACTTCGCTGCGTTCTGGCATGCGACCTATCAGGCGACACGGGCGCTGCCCCTGAACCTGGTCCATACCCCGCTGCCCAGCCCCGATCCGGCCTATGATCTCTTCCGCGTCGACGTCGATACGTGGGGCGGCATACGCATCGGCAGTTGGCTGACCGTGCCCGCCAGCGGTGACGTGCGCGTTGGGGCTGTGGTGGGCCACGGCTATGGTGGGCGCGAGGGGCCGGACTTTGGGGTGCCTCTGGCGCACGCGGTTGCCATCTTCCCCTGTGCGCCGGGCTTCAACCTCTCGGCCCACCCTGAGATCCCCGATACAGCTCAAACGCACGTTGTGCACGGGATCGCGTCCCGCGAGACGTACATCCTGCGTCCCTCGACGGCGGCGCTCTGGTCCGCCGCCTCGGCGCTGTTGGCGCTCTACCCGCAGATCAGTGGGCGGTTGATCTATCTGGGCGGGAGCTTCGGCGGCGGACTGGGTGCGCTGGCGCTGCCCTGGGATGCGCGCTTCGTCCGGGCGTTCCTCCGGGTGCCGACATTCGGACACCATCCCATCCGGCTGAGTTGCCCATGCGTGGGCAGCGGGGAGGCCGTGCGCCGGTATCACGCTGCTCACCCCGGGGTGGTGGAGGTGCTGCGCTATTACGACGCCGCGACCGCCGCAGCCCGCATCCGGGTGTCGGTGCTCGTCGCGCCCGCGCTGTTCGATCCCGCCGTCCCGCCGCCGGGGCAGTTCGCCGTCGCCAACGCCATTCCGGATCACGAGACGTTCGTCCTCACCGCCGGGCACTTCGAGTATCCCGAGGCTGAGGCGGAGGACGCCGCCCTTGAGGCCGCGAAGGGGCGTTGGTTTAGCAATCTAGAGCGTGGGCACCTTGTGAAGTCCGTCCCCGAGGATGGGCACTCTGAGCCTTGTTAGCATTGCCTTCGCTTGCAACCTAGAACTCGTAGTCGATCCACCAGTCAATCGATTGGGAGGGCCCGAGCGTGCGCTCGAAGTAGGGCTCCCACGAGAAGGTGTGGCTGTTCCCCCAGAGCATGAAGTAGTCCGGGATGTAGCTGCACGTGGCACCGACGAGGCCGAGCTTGGGGTGCTTCTGGAGCACGACCAGGTTCGCGGTCGCCTCGTGATCTAGCAGCAGGTGGTAGCCGCGCGCCCAGTTGTCGCCCTGCCGCAGGATGAAGCCGTTCTCTCCCATCCGGTAGCCCTCATTCTCCTCAAAGTTATAGGCGATGTTGAGCTTCACCAGCTCGTCTGTCTCCGGATGCGGGTAGAAGGGGTGAGGGAACCAGCGGAAGGCCAGCATCCGTCCTTCGTTGGCGAGCGTCGTCTCGCTGCGGATCGTGCGCCGCCGCAGGCTCACGGTTCGGGTGAGCGCCACGTCGTAGCCCCGAAACGCGTGGTGGGTGCGCATCGTGATGCCGGCGTCGCCGGCATCGACGTCCCACTCGCACCATTCCACGACCTCGTTCTCGCCCAGGTCGCAGACGCCGATGCCGAGGATCAGCGCCAGGCCGTCGGTGGGCACGGGCACGCCCTCGGTCCGCGGACTGGCGAGTCCCGTGAGCGGCGCGCGGTTGAACGCGTCGGGCATCCCCTGTCCGTCAAAGGTGTTGAAGCTGTCGGGGTAGGTCGGCCCGGTCATCAGGTTGCCGTGCGTGGTGTCGGTCACAGCGAAGATGTAGCCGCCGGTGCAGTACCGGGTGCCCAATCGCTCGCGGTCGTCCACCGGATCGAGGATCTTGACGTTCAGGTCTTCGTTTGTCAGGGTGTACATATGGGTTTCACCTCCGGATGATAGTGGTTGTTGCCCCTAGGATAGCCGCGAATCGTCCGGCGTCAACGTTCCACCAGTCCCCGGCACTGGCGTACTTTGCCAGTGCCGGGGACTGGTGGAACGTGCTGGGGACTGATGCCTGGCGCCTCAAACCGCGACAGGGACGTAGATACGTGGGGGATGTGACTCAGAAAGCGGTGCTTGTGCGGTCAGCCGCACAAAGACGACGGGACGAGTTTCCTCCCCGTTTTGTTCCAGCAACTCCAGATTGTACCGGCGAAGCTCCCCATCATCGTCCGGCAGAATCACCAGACGGAAGTCACGCGGAAGCTGGTCCAGCACCTGAGGCTGGTCCAGGATAAAGCGCATCATGGATGTCACCAGATCAAGATTTCGTTCGGCCACATCTTTCATAGTAGTTGCTCCCTGAATCGCTCGCAATAGTACTGGTGATTCTCACGCAGATCGCGTTGCGCATATGTCAACGCATCGTTAAAACTGCTTATGGACAGTTCGCGTTTCTCCTGAGAGCCATCCGGTCTGAGAATATCACAATGTGCATAACCATGTGCAGTGTCATACCTTATGACCGGATACCAGCTATCAATAATGTAGCATTCCAATTGAACAACGAATGCAATCACTTGGCCGCGATCACGGCTAAATTGCACGCGCAATGCGACGTCAGGTTCAAGTAGAAATCGGAAGGACGTTTCGTGAGTCAAGTGATTATCCTTTTATGGATATGGTATCTATATCATAGCAGATTTCTGCCGCAGAAGCATACACGTTTAAAATCACAGTCCCCGGCACTGGCGCACTTTGCCAGTGCCGGGGACTGGGGCTACATCCTCATTCCGTATCGCGTTCGCTGGGCGGGGCCGTTGGGGCGTCCGCGCCGGCGGGCTTGATCCGGCGCAGCTCCGAGGCCAGGGCCTCCACCACGTCCGGTCGCTCACCGTAAAGATTCTCGCGCTCGCTGATGTCCGCGTCCATATCGAAAAGCTCGCCGGGGAAGTCGTGCGGCACATAGCCGCGCTCGCGCTTGAACCACGCAGGCTCCTCGTTGTCGTCGCCGGTGGGCGCGTCGATGAAGACCCAGTCCGCGCTGCGGATGGCGAACTTGCCGCTGGCGCTGTGGTGGATCAGCGTCTCGCGAACCGGGGCGTCAACCTCGCCGCGGAGCAGTGGCAGTATGCTCACGCTGTCCTGCCCATCGTCGCCCTCCAGCTCGACGTCGAAGAGATCGGCGCAGGTGGCGATCAGATCGATCAGCCCCACCAGTTGGTCGCAGACCGCGCCCGCCGGGGTGACGCCGGGCCAGCGCGCCAGGAAGGGCACCCGGTGCCCGCCCTCCCAGGCGTCCCGCTTGACGCCCCGCAGGTGGGCCATACTGTAGTGCCCGAACTCCCGGATGTGGTGGTAGGCCCCGCCCGCTGCCGCTGGGATGCACTCCGGGCCGTTGTCGCTGCTGAAGATCAGGAGCGTGTCCTCGGCAATGCCTCTCCGCTCCAGCGCCGCCATCACCCGGCCCACGACCCAATCGACCTCACAGACGAAGTCGCCGTACTGCCCGGCACCGCTCGTGCCGAGGAATTCGTCGTTGGGCACGATGGGCGTGTGCGGTGAGGTGAGCGGAAAGTAGAGGAAGAACGGCTCGGGGCCCGACGCCTCGATCATCGCCTCGGCCCGGCGGACGAATGCGGGGATCATCCCCTTCAGCTCCCAGCCCGGCTTCATTGCGCCCGCCAGGCCGAACATCGCATCCGGCTTCTCCTCGGTGGGCAGATCGGTGAGGTGGTCGTCCTCGAACCAGGTGTACGGCGGGAAGTTCGGCACGTCGACGCCGAAATACGCGTCGAAGCCGTGGTCCACCGGCCCGCCGCGCATCGGTTGGGTGTAGTCGATGTTCTGCTCCATCGCGTGGCGCTGCTCGCGGTCGAGGACGCCGATCTCGGCGCCTTTGTGGGCCGGCTCCCCGTCGTGGGTGGCCCATGCCCAGCCGAGGTGCCACTTGCCGAGACACGCGGTCTGATAGCCCTGTGCTTTCAGCAGATCGGCCACGGTCGTGCGGTCCGGCTCGATGAGCGGCGGATCCCACGGCCAGAGCACGCCCCGTTTGAGCGGGGTGCGCCAGGTGTAGCGCCCGGTGAGCAGGGCGTAGCGGCTGGGCGAGCAGACGCTGGAGGCGGCGTGGGCGTCGGTGAAGCGCATACCCTCGGCCGCCAGCCGGTCCAGGTTGGGTGTCGGGATCTTGGACGCGGGGTTGTTGCAGCCCATATCGCCGTAGCCCATGTCGTCGGCGAAGATGTAGACGATATTCGGTCGGGTCTTGTTTGCGTTCACGGTATCCTCCTGACGTGGCGATCAATCGTCCAATGCGTAGCGTGCCTTCCAGCTCTCCGGGATATCAAGGCGAAGGCCGTAGAGATAGCGGATTAACTGCCCGTGATGCTGTGCTTCGTGTTTCAGCAGATCGAGGATGTGCCGGATCCGGGCGTCATTCTGCCTCTCAGGGCCGATGAGGGCCTCCGACACGGCCTCCTCGGATCGCTGCAGGGCCTCGCGCACGGCCTCTTTGTCGGCGGTGCGACCGTAATCCAGGGAGCACGAGAAGCCCTCCCACGCCCCGGCCCGGACGGCCCGGCTATAGCTCTCCCGCGCCCCGATGACGCACCATAGCTGCTGGCCGATCGTGTTCGATCGCAGGCCCGGCAGCTTTGCATCCAGGTCGGCCTCGTCCAGGGATGCGACCAGATCCCGATAGAGCGCGAAGGAGCGCTCGAAGCTCTCTCGAATGCCCGTTGCGTATGCCATCATTCCCTCCCTTTGCGATGCGTGGATAGACTCTCTCTATACGCAACTATGCCACTGTTTTCGGCGAGCGCAAGGTACCCGGCGAAGGACAGTCCCCGGCACTCCGCGTACTTCGCGGAGTGCCGGGGACTGTCCTTCGCCTTCACGCGACCAGATAGCAGAGGGCGCGTTTGGAGTGGGGATCGGCGACGACGCTGAGGGTCCGGCCCTCGACGACCGTGTCCAGGTCGATGACCTTGATCAGGGACGCAAAGTGCGCCCGCTCCGGGATCATCTCTCCCAGGCAGTTGTCCGCCCGATCGAGGAATGCGCGGTTGAGCTCCTCATCCGGAGAGACGGCCAGGTAGAGCATCTGGGACTCGACCAGATCCAGGAAGAAGTGGGTGCCGTAGGAGACCTCCGGCGCCTGGTCGTGGCCCTCGCCGCCTAGTTCCACCAGGACAGCGGCCCGGTCGATGTCCGCATAGCGCACGTTGACGCCCAGGTTGACGTTGCTGCTGCCGAACCGTCCTGGCCCCAGCAGGATCATCCGCGCGCCCGCCTCCCGCAGGCGCGCGTTGATCCTGCCCACCACCGATCGCACCGCCCGCTTGGTCTCCATCGATGGGATCTGCGCGTAGGCCGCCGGGTCGATAGCGACCAGATAGCGGATGCCGTCGGCTACGCCGCCCCCGATGAAGCGCGTGGACCGCAGGATCACCCGCTCGGGGGGCAGGTCGTCGGGCAGCGCAACCCGTTCGCTGATGCCGGGGATGTTCATAGGCCGGCATTGGAGCAGGTTGATCCGCACGGCGCCGTCCGGCCCCAGGGAGGCGGTGAACTCCGTGTCAACCGGGCGCCCGTAGACGTCCTCCAGCGTGGTGAGCATTTCGTCCAGCAGTGGGACGAAGTCCGTGCGCCGGATCAGGTTGTTGAAGGTGAGGATCCGGCTCCGGCCCGGGCGGTCGCGCCGGCCCAGGTTTCGGCTGATTGGATCGTAGACGCCCCCGTCCCGGAGCTCCGAGATGAGCAGGTGTAGGTTGGGATAGCGGGTGTCGTTGACGATCTCTCTGAACGGCCGGGTGACGAACACATTCCGCTCCAGATCGATCACGTCGACGTGCCGCTGGGCGTATTTGGCGATCCCGACGCCGATCTCCGGCCTCAGGTTGGGGTGGCTCAGCGGGATCATCCGGGGGTAGTCGTTGCCGACCCGGTCGACGGCCCGGGTGCCCAACCCGAAGACCAGCCGGATGACGCCCCGGTTGGGGTCGATGCGGTCGGCCCAGACGTAGAGGTTGTGGCTCAGCGCGACGCCCGCGAGTGTCGGGAAGAAATACGGGCCGTGGCGCCCGCCTGAGACGCGCTGGACCAGGACGGCCATCTGCTCGTCCCGCTCCGCCAGTCCCCACTTACGGCGGTAGGTGAGCACGTCGGGGTTCAGCGCGCTGGCGTAGACGAGCTTGACCGCCCGCAGGAACGTGTACAGCCGCTGCTCGGGTGAGCCCTGGTTCGCACAGAACTCGCTCCGGTACTTGCCCGCGAAGGCATTGCCGAACCCATCCTCCAGCAGGCTGCTCGACCGCACGATGATGGGCGCCTGCCCGTAGTAGTCGAGCATATTGCGAAACTGCTCGACGATGGCGGCGGGGAACTCGCCCTCCAGGAAGCGTGCTCTGACCTCGGCAAAGGCCTCGTGGGAGAAGTCCGGATCGTCGAGCAGTTGGAGACGCAGCCGGAAGAGGTCGTTGTGCACCAGGAAGGTGAAGAAGACGTCGGAGCCCACGTAGAAGGAGTCGTGGTTCTCCAGCGCGGCGCCCAGGTCGGAGATGCCCGGATGGTCGGTCAGGATCTTGCGGGCCAGCAGCATCCCGGCGGCCTTGCCTCCGATGCGCCCCCGCCCGATCAGCCGATCGTGGATGGCGAAGAGATCGTCCAGTTCGAAGTAACGGTCGGCCAATTGCTCGAACTCCGGCTGGCTGCCCAGCATCATCTGCATGAACTGCCGCTTGAGCGCCCGGATCTCCGGGGCGGCGTCCGGCGCCCGGCCGTTCGCGCGGTGCTGTTGGAGCTTCCCGTAGACGGTGTCCCATGGCGCGTAGGCGCTCGCTTTGGCCCCCAGGGGCCGGGTGCGGCTCAGGGCGTGCACTTCGGCGGCGTCCCCGCTGCTCAGGATGGGCCGCCAGTCGTCCTCGGTGACGACGTGGGGCAGGAACATGTCCCCCGAATAGCGGTCCCACACCTTCAGCGGGTGGACGTAGCGCCGTCCGCCGGCGTTGATGACGTTGATGAGCAGCTGGGTCGTCTCCCGGATCCGGGCGATGGCGTGGTGCGCGTGTTGGCCCCGCGTCAGGGCGAAGTAGGTGACCGTGTCCAGCTCGAAGAGATAGGGGCACGTGACCTGGAAGAAGTTCGCCAGCAGCGCATCGGTCGTCCACGCTTCCACCAGCGCGGAGAGGTTGTCGAAGATGTAGAAGGTCTCCGGGCCGTACGCCTCGATGATCCGGTGCACGGCGCCGGTGAACGCGTCGAAGCCCGGGCTGGGATCGACCGGCACGATCTCGAGGCCCGGCCGTGGATCGAGGACGGGTGGGTGGGGCGCGAACCGCAGATAGACGCAGGTGCGCCCGTCCGCGAGCGCCCGGTCGGCGAACGGTTGTGCGACGTAGCGGTAGTCGGCCAGGGTGTCGACCTGCCACACCACGTTATCGCCCAGGCGCAGTCCCTGGACCGTGCGATCCAGCGCCTCAATCCCGCTGCGTACCTGCGTGGCGAGCTCAATAGGCATACAACCGGCCGTAGGGGCGCAGGGAGAGCGGCACCAGCTTGGCAAACGGCGCGTCGAGGATCTCGACCGCATCGCGGTCGAAGTGCGCGGCGTATCCTGCCACCAGCTCTTTGATCAGGCGCGTGTCCTCGTCCTCCAGCGGCACCTCGCCGACGCCCTTCCCCAACTGGTGGTCGACCAGCGTCCCCCGGATGTACATCTGACCGCCATGCATGCCCGTACCGATGAAGCTTGCTGGGTGGCGCTCGCCGG